>CACYUQ010000060.1 GCA_902777615.1 uncultured Selenomonadaceae bacterium | reverse complement strand
AGCGGAGGCGACAACCCCGCTCCCCGCAGCGGAGGTAACAACCTCGCTCCCCGCAGCGGATGAGGTAACACCCCCGATACCGGCCCCGGATTACTGCGCCCGCTACGGGCTGACCCAGAGAGAGACCGAGGTGCTGGATTGCATCCTTTCCGGCCAAAGCATTGCCGAAATCAGCAAAGCGCTTTTCATCAGCCAGCGAACTGTCAAGTTTCACATCACCAACCTGCTGCGCAAGACCGGCGCCGCTTCGCAAAAGGAATTGCTCCTGCTGCTGTACGAAAAGCGGTAATGCTAATCCGAAATTGACTTCAAAGATTTTTTCTGGATTAATCAATAGCAAGACTTGGTTAGTCGGTGAATCCGATGTTGCGGTGAAAGACTGTTTCATACTTAGTTATAGGATATGGCGACACCGGTCTTTAGATGATGCTGGTGAGCCGCAAATTAAAGAGCCATGCATTTTTTGCATGGCTCTCTTTTCGCTCGGAGATTATCGGTGTTTGATAAGTTCCCTAATTCATGCCCCCAGCTTCAGAGGCTTTTTTCGTCGCCAGGACATCCACGCTGCGGACACGCCGCCTTCCTATTTCTGTACCGTCAAAATCGAAAGCAAAGCCTGTTCCCTTTTCTTGCCGTCCGCCATTCCCTATCATATAATATGGGCAACAGCAGAAAAATCATCGCAGGAGGAACGACATGAACGGGGACATCCTTTCGGGGCTGAACGAGGCGCAGCGCGGGGCGGTACTGGCCACCGAGGGCGCGGTGCGCGTGGTGGCGGGCGCAGGCTCCGGCAAGACGCGGGTCATCAGCCGGCGGTTCGCTTATCTGGTGCGGGAGCTCGGTGTGCTGCCGCGGCACATTCTCTGCGCCACCTTCACGAACAAGGCGGCCGGCGTTATGCGCGCACGCATCCGCCGCCTGATCGGCGACGACGGCACGGGCTATATTTCCACGTTTCACGGCTTCTGTGTCTCGGTGCTGAAAGAGGACAGCCATGCGGTCAGCTATCCGAAGAGCTTTCTCGTCGTGGACAACGCCGACATCGACGCGATGCTGGCGCGGGTCTACGAGGAGCGCGGACTGACGCTGCGCCATCGGACTTTTTCCGACGCGCGGGACATGATCGAGATCCAGAAGACTTTCAAGCAGCCCGACTATTACAAGGATTTAATCGCGATGCCGCTGGAGGCGCTGCGGGAAAAATACATGGCGGCGCGCGACCCCGACGAGATCATTTTCCTCGGCTATCTCTGGCAGGAGAAAAAATGCTTCGCCCTCGATTATAACGACCTGATTGTCTTCACGCTGCACATTTTCGAAGAAAACGACGCCATCCGGCAAAAATGGCAGGAGCGGCTCGAATACATCATGGTGGACGAATTCCAGGACATCGACGACTTGCAGTACCGGCTGCTGAAAGCGCTGGCCGCCCATCACGGGAACCTGTTCGTCGTCGGCGACCCGGACCAGACGATTTACACTTGGCGCGGCGCGAACGGGCGCTTTTTACTGGACTTCGACCGGCAGTTCCCCGGCGCGAAGACGATCCTGATGATGCAGAATTACCGCTCGACGCCGGAAATCCTGTCTGCGGTCAATTCCTTGATTGACAAGAACGCGGACCGCATCAAGAAGGATTTATTGCCCACGCGCGAAAACGGCGCGCTCCCGGTCTGCCATCACGGGCCGAACTCGAAGGAAGAAGCACGGTGGATTGCCGCCCGCATCTCGGAGCTCGTGGCAAACGGCGTGCAGCCATCCGACGTTGCGGTGCTGTACCGCGCCCATTATGTGACCCGCGCGCTGGAGGAGGCGCTGATCGACGCGAACCTCCCTTATGTGATTTACAGCGGAACGCCGTTTTTCGCACGGCGCGAGATCAAGGACTCGCTCTCGTATCTGCGCATGGTCGTTTACAAAGACGACCTGTCTTTCCGCCGAGTGGCGAACCTGCCAAAGCGGAACCTCGGGCAAAAACGCATGGCGTTCCTTGAGGAAGCCGCGGAAAAGGAACAGTGCACTCTGTATCAGGCACTGCAAAACCATCTCGACGAGGAGCTGTTTGCGCGCACGAAGGCGAAAGCGTTCGTCGATCTGGTGGAGACTTTCGCGCAGCGGACGGAGGAGCCCGCCACGGAACTTTTGGCATCGATCCTCGACGCCAGCGGCTACGAGCGGCTGCTCCGCACCGAGGGCAGCCAAGAGCGGCTGGACAATCTGGCGGAGCTGAAGGCCGCCGTCCGCGAGTACGAGGAGAACTGCGGCGAGGAAGCAAGCGCCGCCGATTTCCTGAACCACGCCGCCCTGTTCACGGCCAGCGACGCCGAGACGTACCGCGACCGCGTGCGGCTGATGACGATTCACGCGGCGAAAGGACTGGAGTTCCCCGTGGTGTTCCTGATGGCGATGAACGAAGGCGTCCTGCCCTCCCGCAAGACGAAGACGCGGGAGGCGATGGAGGAGGAGCGGCGGCTCGCCTTCGTGGCGATGACGCGGGCGAAGGACAGGCTCTACCTGTCGGAGGCAGAAGGAATCGCCAACGACGGCGCGGTGCGCTTCCCGTCCCGCTTTTTGCTGGACGTGGACCGGACGCTCTTGACCTTCGACCCGGAGCCGAACAAGGCGCTGGTCGAGGAGGCCCTCGCCGAGATCGCCGCGAAAGACGCGCGTCTGGAAAACCAATCTTCCGCCCCGCAAGAGCTGTCCGCAGGCCAGCGGGTGCGCCACGCCGCCTTCGGCGACGGCACAATCCTCTCCATAGAAAACGACGCCGTCAAGGTGAAGTTCGACACGATAAAAACCCCGCGGGCAATCGCCGCGGGGAAATTGGAACGGATATAAAAATTATTTGCAAAGTAAAAATTTTAGTTTTTCAGGTTCTTTCTCGCGTCCTCGCTGTGGTCATGAATCATCTTGACCGTCTTGCAGTCCGCCATCTCGGCGCAGTCGCCGCAGGTTTCATATCCCTTGCCCAGCGCGCATTTGCGGATTTCGCACTGGTTGCTGCAAAAGAAGGTCTTGACGCCGTCGGCGCGGCAGCCCTCGCAGTTGATCCACTCCGGCTTGATCTCCATCCGGTTCATCTCGCTCCAGAGCTTCGCGGTCTTCTCCCGCAGCGCGTCGTCGTTCCGAATCGTGGCAAGGTAGGCGTCGCATTTCTCGCAATCCAGCCCGCAGCACCCGATCATTGTTTTCATCCTATTCCCCCTCTTCCCCAATATTACAATGTCTCGCTCAGCGCATAGCGGGCTGCTTCCTTGGCATGGATAACCGTCGTATCGTAGACCGGAAGCACGCTGTCCTTGTCGGAAATCAGCAGCCCGATTTCTGTACAGCCCAATATGACGCCTTCAGCACCTCTGTCTTTCATATAAGCGATAATCCGTTTATATTCCTCGCGGGACGAATCCCAAATTTTCCCCAGACACAGCTCGTTGAAGATAATGTCGTTAACAAGCTCAATATCCTGTTCCTCGGGGATCATCACCGAAAGCCCCGCTTCTTTCAGCCTGCTTTTGATAAAGTCCTGCGTCATGGAAAATTTCGTACCCAGGAATCCGACGTTACGGATCCCGTCGCGCTTGACGCGATCTGCCGTCGTGTCCGCGATGTGCAAAATCGGTATGCTGATATTTTTCTCAATCGTGGGAACCAGCTTATGCATCGTATTCGTCGCGATCACGATAAAATCCGCACCGGCCCGTTCCAGCCTCGCCGCCGCGTCGGACAGAATCGCGGCGTTGCCGTCCCAGTTTCCCTTTGCCATATTCTCTTCAAATTCGGCGAAATCGACGTTGTACATCAGCATTTTGGCGCTGTGGAAGCCGCCCAACGCCGCGGCGATTTCTTTGTTCAGTATCTGATAATACAGAACGGTGCTTTCCCAACTCATTCCCCCAAGAAGTCCTATCGTCTTCATTATCGTTCATCTCCATTCCTTATTACTCAACGCTCACAGAGGTATGAGAAATCGAATCGAATCAAGCAGGAACAGACAAGTTCACCCACTCGTCCAAAAATCTCATCTGCTCGTCAGTGTGGAACCATGCTCGACCTCCTCCGCGCTTCCGCCTTTGCCATGGATATAAATGACCATCTCCCGCATTTTTGCCCACCTTCATATCTTCGATATTACCGCAAATACAAACACGGTTCATAAGGATAATGCCCGTGAAAAGCGCGCCGCCGGAAACACCCGGACGGCGCGTTATTACTTTTTGACTGTTCTTTATTTCACCGCAACCATTTTTCACGTTCCCGCTTTATTTATCCGCGCGAGTCACGTTGTCGCCGTAAATGGTCTTGAAATCGTCCCGCATGGAGACGGAAATCCAGCCGTTCTTCTCACAGTCGGCGCGCATCTTGTCCGCCTTTTCCATGCAGCCCAGTTCGCGCTCCAGATCGTCGCAGAGCAGCGCGAAGGACAGCGCCTTGTATTTATTCCGCGTGATGGTATAGTTGAGCATGCTCGTGTCGCCGGAGCTGTTGCCGAAGGCGAGGACCGGTTGCTTGCCGATCTCCCGGACGATATTCGCGACCTTGTTCATTTTCACGTTCTTCAGCGTGAAACTGCCCTGGAGGATCTCGTCGTCCTTCGTGAACTGATATTCCAGCCCGTCGGCGCCGTCCTGATGAGACGCCACATGGAAAATGTCGGTACCGATGATATTGTCTTTGTCTATGGGCAGCACGCCGTCCGCCAGGATGCGCAGCGCCTGCCGATCCGTGCCGGACACGATGAAGCATTTGAAACGATTCGCGTTGAGATACGAAACGACCTCCACCATCGGCAGATAGAAGGCATCACCGCGCTTGAGGTTTTTCATGCCTTCCGCAGGCGTCCGCATGAATTTCTTGACGAATCGCTCATACTCCGAGAGCGTCATGCCGACAAAAACTTCCTCCTGGGAAACGGCTTCACGCAGGTCCATATCCTTCGGCATGCTCCGTGTCCTGTCGGGTTTCGGATTCGGGATGCCGACTTCCTCGATGGTCTTCTTGACCTCCTCGGCATACGCCCGATCCGGCGGCGCAGGCGTGTAGTTCGGGTCGTTCAGCGCGCGTTCCAGATACATCATCCACTCGAAATAACACGGCGTCGTCTCGCAGACCAGCGTGCCGTCAAGATCGAAGACCGCGATGCGGTCGTCCACGGGGATGTAATTTACGCTCGCCGGGTCAGTCACGTCTTCCACATAGCGCGTCAGCGCGCGGAACGAAACCGCGTCCTCGTTCCAATATTTGAAGTCGCTGCCGTTCCTGCTCACGGAAATTTTCGCCAGTTCCGCCCGCGTCGCCGCCTGCACGCTCGGAGTTCCCGTCATGAAGCCGACTCCGAGTGCCGCCGCCAACACAGCCGCGCAAAGTTTGTTGCCTCTCATACCCCCATCGCTCCTTTTCGCGTTCTATAAGTTCACTGTGAGATCAGTGAATCCATTTATTTCACACTGTTCCCTTCAAGCAACAGTTTCGTAAACGCCGAACGGCTGATGACGCCCGAGAGTTTTCCGTTCTTTGTGACAAAGACGCGCTTGATTTTCTTGTCAAACATGAGATTTCCGACCGTTTCGAGGTCTTCCAGCTCGTCGACCGTAATCGCAGGCGACGTCATGATGTCCCCTGCCGTGTCAGCCATGCACTTCCTCACCGAGTCGTGGTAGTCCTGCATTTTGCTGTCGTCGGTGACGCCCCAAAGGCAGATTTTCCACAAATTGGGTTCGTTCGGCCGGATTTCTTTCCGCATCAGGTCAAACTCGCTGACCACGCCAAGCACGGTTCCGAGGTCGTTGACCACGGGAATGCCGGAAATATTGTGCTTCAGCATCAGGGCGGCGATTTCCTTGACGGGCGTGTCGATCAACACCGTGAACACTTGTCTTTGCATTACATCTTTTGCCAGCATAACAATTCCCCCTAAAAAAATATTACCTTTACTTATTTCGATAACCGTTGGACCGGGAACGTGAAATAAGTGTCGGGGTACGGTTCCTCCTTCAGCGTGAAGTGCCACCACTCCTCGTCGAGGGGTTTGAAGCCGTGGCGAAGCATCGCCGCGCGGAGAATCATGCGGTTCTTGAACTGTGCTTCCGTGATGCCGCCCTCGGCTTTGCCCTGGTATTTGTGCGTATTGGCGTTGCCGCACCAGTCGGGATGGCTCTCAAGGCCGAACCAGTCGAAGGTGCCGCCCATGTCCACTTCCTTGCCCGTCGCCATGTCAAACAGCGTCAGATCGACGGTGCTGCCGCGGCTGTGGCCCGATTTCGCGGCGATATAGCCCTTCTCGAACAGCACGTCCTTAGTCTCGTTCGGATAGAAATACGGCTTCATGCGTGCGTCCGCCAAATCCTCCGCCCAACGCACGAAGTGGCTGACCGCCATTTGCGGGCGGTAGGCGTCGTAAACCTTCAGCCGATAGCCCTGCGCCATCACGTCATCCGAGACGGCTTTCAGCGCCGCCGCCGCTTCCTTCGTCATCAGCGCACAGGGCGCCATGTAACCGTCGATGCGGTCGCCGACGAAATTGTAGGTGGAGTAGTAGCGGATTTCCAAGATGACGTCGGGCACGGCCTCGGCCAGCTCCACAAAACCGGTCGGGTCGTCAGGCGAAACGCTTCGTCCATCTGCCGCCTGGCCGATGGAAGTAAAGGCCAAAATCAATACGGCCCAGAGAATCGCAAACAGTTTTTTCATGTCAAGTTCCTCCCTTTCCTCGTTCATCAGCCCCGCGATCTTTTCATGCTTCGTGTTATAGATGTCGCCCCAAGCGTTCACGATAACCGCCGCGCCCATCTTGAGCCCGTCGACCTGCACCGCGCAGCATTTTTCGTATTTTCATTCTTTTCCTCCTCTTGTCAGTTTCAAATATCAATGCTTATATTCGATAAAAAAAACGCGTTTCCTGCTTTTGGAACCGCGTCATTTTTTCATTTATTTTTCATGTTATATTCTATTGCACGCAGGCTTTGCCTGCATAAGAGACTGTAAAAAGCTGACGCTTTCAACAGTCTCTTATCACGTGAATCATTTTTTCGCCAACAGCTCTTTTTGAAATGAACAGGCTGCGAGCTTTTTCCCGACCACCGGGCAGGGGCGGCAGCGGGAAAAGACCTCGACGCCGATTTTCGGCAGCAGATTCTGCTACACCAGATACTCCAGCGCCTCTTTTATCTCCGTCTCCGAGGATTTATCCACATTTCTTTCCACAAGTGTGGATAACTTGACCGTGTTTCAGGTTGCGCGGATCACTTCCGCGGTGCTTCCTGTCAAGTGGTACAAGGGGTGGCGAGCAATCAGCCGCGTGTCGAGGATTTTGATCTCATCGCCCTTGTCTTCATCGAAGTGCAGAGGAAGTATTCACAGCCTTACTCTTTCTTTTCCGCCTTTTCGCCCGCCTCCGACATGAAGAGTCCCGCCTCCTTGATGATGTCGAACATTTCCTGCTGGCTCGCGGTCTTCATCAGCGTCTCACGCTCCGCCTCGGTCAGGCGAGAGAGCGGGCCCGCCAGCGAGATGGACAGCTCCGACGCGCAGGATGCGCTAGTGCGGACGCAGGAGCGTGATGCGACGTTTGCGTCCTCCGACGCGCAGGATGCGCTAGTGCGGACGCAGGAGCGTGATGCGACGTTTGCGTCCGTCTCCTGTAGCTCTTCCCACTGTTCGCCAACGACTCTCGGCGCGACGTAGGCGAAGATTTCTTTCCATTCGCTGCAGGCCTCGCGGTAATAGCTGCCGTTCTCCATCTTCGCGGCAGCCGCGCAGCCGCCCCGGCAGATGAAGATGTACGGGCAGGTCCGGCACTTTTCCAGCAAATCCGACGTGCGGGTACGCCATTTCGCCTTTCCGAAGTTGAAGAAGAAACGCCCCGCCTCCACGTCAGTAAAGCCCACGGCCTCTTCCTCCATCGCCACGAGGTCCCAGCAGGGATAGAGCAGCCCGTCGGGGGCGATGACCATCATGCCCTGCTCCGCGCCGCAGAACGCCGGAGCAAATTTCGGATAGTCCTGCTTCGCCATGGCGGCTTTCAGCCCCTGCATGAGCATACTGTATTGGCTCTGTCTCTCAAAGGCTTCCAGCGGCGAAAAGCCCGCCTCGATAATCGCGTCCAATACCTGTCGCTCCGTGACCCGCGTCGGCGAGTCTTTGGCCTCCGTCACCGCCTTGAAGTAATAGGAGAAGAATCCTTTGCGCTTTGGGCGCGGTTTTCCGGCCTTTTTCGCCTCCATGGCTTCCTTGTTGGCTTTTTCTTTTTCCTCCCGCGCGGCTTCTTTCAGCCCCCGCGCCGTGAGGTCGTCGATCAGCGCTTTGATTCCGCCGATGTTTTCCCCGTTGGTGTTCACCCGGAGGCTCACGTCGATGCCGTGCTCCAGCGCCAGCGCCACGTTCTTCAAAATGCGGTCGTAGGTGGGTACGCCGTCCCGGTGACGCCGCCGACGGTCATTCATCTCGCCAACGCCGTCCACAGTGATCTGCACCCGTCCGATTTCAAATTCTTCGAGCAGATCGATATAGTCTTCCAGGTCGTAGCCGTTGGTGACGGCGGAAATCGGCAACCCCATCGCCTTGGCGTGCTCGCAGATGTTCCTGACCGTCTCCTTGTTTTCCTTCAGGAACGGCTCTCCGCCATAGAGTGACAGGCCGTCCACCCGGCGGCCTTTTTCCTGCTGTTTTTTTAGGGCGGCGAAGACCGCTTCCACCATCTCGGGCTTCATCTCATGGCCCAGCCACTCCTGCCCGCGGGTCAGCCGATGGCGCTCGAAGCAATATGGGCAGCGGAAATTGCAGTCGTAGGTCGGCAGGATTACCGGCCCGGCACCGCTGTAGCCGACCAGCTTGCTCCAGACGCGTCCCAGGAGCCGCGCGTCGGCCAGCTCTCCTTCTTCGTCCTTCCGCGTGATATGGCCGCGCTCCATCAAACTCTCCCGCACCGCGACGGGTATCTCCGTGAACTCGCCTTTTTCAAGATTTTCGGCGATTTCCGAATCCACCACGTCTACCGCGCTATACAGCCCGTTGACGAGCAGCGCCTTTCCGGGGATTTCCTTGTCGTCGGTACCGATCAGCGGCAGGATGATTTCGTATGTACTGACTCTCATGCTTTTCCTCTCCCCATAAGTTTAATAAGCTCAGTCGGCCATCGTGTGCTTGGGGCAGTCCTCCATATAGCATATGCCGCCCGCCGCTTTTGAAAGCGTCTTTTCGTCCAGCTCGACGTCGGTCATCTCCGCCATATATGCCTCGGCCTCTTCCTTCGTGATATCGAAGCCCTCGGCCTTCGCCAGCGAGAGAAGCTCCTCGGCGGTCTTGCACTGCATCGCCTTTTCGATTTGCTCTTTCGTCAGTTCGTTCTTGTTGATTTTCTTTGTCACGCTAAACACCTCCTGCTTATTCTGATTACAGCCCGCGTTCTCCTTTTGTGAAATATCCCTCGGCGGCAATGCCCGCGACGAAAATCACATCCTCGTCGTCCTCCTCGCCAACCAAAACGTCATATACCATTTCACGCCTGCCGGTGAATTTCACGTCCGTTACCGTGACATTCCGGCCGCCCCGGAGAAGAGCCTCCTTTCCTTTCGCGTCCTTCACCATATATTGCCGTTCATGGTCCAGATACAAGGTTTGGCTTGCCGTGGCGCGCCATAACGTGCCGTCGGAGAAAAGGACCTCGACGATTTCCTCCTCCTGCGGCGGCAGTACCTCCGTGATTTCGCCGACGATTGCATTTCCCTTCGCATCCAGCGTAATCACTTTGTCGCCAACCTGTAAATCCTTGATATGCTTCATGCCGCCAGGCACAGCCACCTCGGAATCGCCCGTGAAGCAATGGGGGTGGGCAGGATTACATTCGTTATCATCGCACGTCATATTGGTGTAGCAGGACCCCCCTGCCGCGCGCTCAAGCACTTCCTCCTCCAGCTCGAAGTCCGCCAGTTCCGCGATATATGCCTCCGCCTCCTCCCTCGTCATCTCGCAGCCCTCGGCTTCCGCCAGCTTCAAGAGGTCGTCGACGGTCTTACACTGCATCACCTTCTCAATCATGTTCTTCGTCAGTCCGTTCTTGTCGACTTTATCCATTTTTAACCCCTCCGTTTATGCCGCCTCGGCGTTTTCTTCTATCCATTCGCCCCATCGAAGCGTCGTTTCTCCCGCGTGCCTTGCCCGGACATATTCCGAAAACGATTTCAGTGTCTCCAGCCGTTGGACAATCCGCTCGTTTTTCCACTCCTCGTCTTTCATGGCCGTCAGGTCAGCGCCGCCGATCAGGTGCTGGCGCTCGATAACAGCCTCCGCAGGGATGTCCGGGTTGCGGATCATATCGTACATCGCCATGAACGTCGTCGTGCGCCCGCGTCCGGCGCGGCAGTGAAAATGGAGCCAGGCGTCCCTGGGGAGCGACTCGACAAAATCGAGAAACGCCTCGATCGTCTCCGTATCCGGCTGGGTCCTGTCCGTCACATAAAACCGCACGTACCGGAAGCCCGCCGCTTCGACGACTTCTTTTTCCGTCTGCACATTCTCCGGAGTAAAGGTGACGGCTTCGAATCTGCCTTTGTCGTTCTTGCCCTTCGGCCCAAAGGTCGTCGTCTCTCCTGCAAGCCCGGCAAGGCGTTCTTCCTCGTCCAGCGCCACTTCCTCCGGGGTTTTCCCTTCGTTGGCCAGATTGCCGTCTTTGTGCCAGCTCACGGGCAGTCCGTCCGCAAAACCGTGGGACTCCTGCCGCAGATCCACATCGTAGATGGGCGCGCCGAGAGCGGCGGCCGCAAGTGTCGCGTACAGCGAGGCAAACCCGGCGGCGGTGCACTGGGCGCTGCCCGATATGCGAAGATTGTCCAGTCCCTGCCTGGTGGGCGGCGCATCCTCCGGCGTCACGCGCCAGCCGTCGGAAGCCATGCGGAAATTTCGCGGCTCCGCGAGTTCCGGGTCTTCGTCGAGCCGCCATTTTGCTTCCGAAACGGAAGCGACGGTCAGCAGCAAAAGAGAAATCAGGAGGACCGTGGTCTTTCTCAACAGGTTGCGCATATTTTTGATCCTTTCCTATAGAAATCATGCACCGACAAACGGAAACGTGCGGTCAAGTCCGGCGAGCCAGCGATCTTCATCATGGTCGTAAGTGCGGACGACTGCACGGTCTTTGTAAAGGAAGAGCGAGTTGGTGTAAATATGGGAAGCGTCTATGGTGGGGTTGTGGATGTTCACCAAGTTCCTGTGCACGCGGTTCACGCTGTCGTCGGCGTAGCTGTCGTTCGTGGGCGGCGTGTGCGTGTGGCCGGAAATCCACAGGCTGCCCGGCGGGACGTCGGCAAGGATTTCCGCCAAAGCTTCGGAGGGCTGCGCCGTGAAATCCGGGGTGTTGATTCTTTTCCCGTAGGTGCGAAGCGTCCCCATCAGCGGCGCATGGCAGAAGAAAAACACAGGGCCTTTTTTGTGAGAGAAACCGGCAATCCCACACAGAGCGGGCATAATAGAGGCTGGGCTGCTTATACCGCTTTTGGAAAGCGGCCAATTTGGCTTTTTTCTCTTCCAGGGTGCCCGGCACCATCTTCTCTTTTCCCTTGCTGTTGATCCTTGGCTCATCCTTGTATGCATAGTCATGGTTGCCGGCCACGGCATAGTATGGGAACTTCAGGCTGCCAAGATACTCGTCTACCGCATGGAATTCCGACTCGTTGCCGTAGCGGGCGGCGAGGTCACCCAGAAGCGCGGCCTCATCCACATCGCCCCAGCCGTTCACGGTTTCCAGCAGCCGCTGCTTCTTTTGCCAAACATCCGCTTGCTCCACCTGCCCGGGGAACTTCTTTGACCGCACGGGCAAATGCAGGTCGCTGATCAGCAGGATGTGATAATAGCCGCGGCGGTCGGTTTCTTTCGGCGCCTCTTTCGCGGATTCTTTGGCGGGCATGCATCCGACGGCAAACCAACCGACCATCGCGGCCATGGATTTCAAAAAATCTCTGCGCTTCATAACGAAATCAAACCCTTTACGACGTCTGGATCAGCAGTTCCATGAAGGCGGAACTGCTGACGCCGCCTCTGTACCTCACAGCTTTTGCCTGCATGAACAAACTGTCTATACCTTATTTCCACGCTTCATGATCCCGAACGTTGTGAGAAACTTTGTTTTTTTCGCGTCCCTCGCAAGTTGGGTCACGCCCTCCACATAGGAACGCATCATTTCCTCATAGGAATCGCCTTCGAGCAATGCGCGCGCCAAAAGCCGCGCCGACAATAGCGCGTAAGAAATCCCCGCACCGGTGATGTTGTGGATCAGCCCCGCCGCGTCGCCGATGAAGCAGGTTCGCGCCCCGGTCCGCAGCAGCACGTCGTCCCCCGTGGGGACCGGCGCACCGCGAAGACGACGCGGAACGGGGATGCCCATGCTCCGGCAGAAATCGGCCAGCCCTTTGCGCACGATATGCACGGCATCGACATCCGGAACGGCAAAGACGCCACAGCCCACATTCGCTTTCCCGCCCTGCGGGATGTACCAGCTGTAACCGATTGCGGCGGCGAGATAGTCCATGACAACATCCCCGCCGGAAAGCGGGGCCTCTCCTTCGACGGCAATCGTGACCCGCGGCGCGCGGCTCGTCGTCAGGCGGCGAGTCGCCGACATTGCGCCGTCTGCGCCGACGAGTCGATCGAAACGCACGGAAAAGCGCTCGCCGGTCCGAAGGTCGTCGCATACCGCCGCGCCTTCCGCTTCGTCAATGCTTCGCACGGCCGTCCGATCCATGAGCCGACCGCCCGCTTCCAGATACCGGCGGAGCGCATAATCGTCCAGGCGCTTTCTCGGCAGCGCCCGCCAACCCATTTTAAAGCGAAGCTCGCGTCCGCCGCATCGCTCGCAAACACTGTCCGGACGAAACGGGGAAAGGGCGTCGTACGAGTTTGCGCCGAATATCATCTCAAACTGCTCGACGCCGCCGGCGTTTGTCAGGCCGCCGCAAAGCTTATCCTTTTCCTTCGCATCCAAAAGCTCCAACAGCAGCACGTCGTCCCCGGCCTTCCGCAGCAGGAAGCCGAGGGACGCGCCCGCAAGACCCGCGCCGACGATCAGCGTGTTGCACCGATATTGCCTTTCCGAGGCGCTCACCGATCTGTCGGCTGCTTTGTCATACCGCACTTCATCACGCATCGATCTACCCCGTGACAGAAATTTACGGACGTCCCCACCCGTTTTTATGCAGCAGGTTTTGAAGCATCTCGGCTTGTTTCATTTCCTGCGCCCCCGCCGCCGCAAGCTCCGAAAGCTCGTCCTCGAAAAGCTCCCGCTCCTCCACATGCATTTTGATTTCCTGCGCTGAAAGCCGCGCGCGGATTTTCTCCTGCAGCCGTTCCGAAAGGCCGGGATGATCGGCGGCAAAATCCGTTCGGCGGAAAAGCTCGTCCATTTCCCGGACGCCCGCCATGGCCTCCCCTTTGTCTACTTTTTTGCCTGTCATAAGTCTTCGCTCCATTCTTCTCAATATACTCTACTATATAATACAGATTGGGTATGAGAAAATTGACGCGCAGCAAAAAATTTCTTCAAAAAATTTTTCACGGCGCGTCGTCGGTGACGTCCTTATCTATTTTTCTGCATTTCGCCAAAAGGCGATGATATTTTTGGCTGACGGCGGCCGCCGTCGTCCCGGTAACGCGCCCGATCTGTTCGTTGGAAAGTCCCAGCACATAGCGAAGCTCCAAGAATCGGCGTTCCTCGCTGGAGAGCTTCGCCAAAATACGCTCCGCCCGGATATTTTCGGGAGACCGCAGCGAATCGTCCACCGTCTTCGACGGGACGGCGGGCATGTCGGGCAGATTCTCGCAGCTTTCCTCCATACGGGTGGAAGCCCGCAGGCGGTAATTCTGCGTCAGGTTCCGGGCGATGGTGAAAATCCACGCGGTGAGAGACCCCCTCGCCGGGTCGAACTGTCCAAGATGCGTCGCCACAGCTACGAACACGTCCGCCGTCAAATCCTCCGCCGCCTCGCGATGAAGGATCTGCCCATAGATATAATTGTAAACATTTTTGTGATAATCCCGATAGATTTGCTCGAAATCTATTGGGATTGAAGGACGTGTCGGGAGCATGGTTCCCCTCCCCTTTCAAATACTGTCTTCCTGCGTATGGATCACGCCACCTGCCGCTTGACGAAGGACGCAAACAGGCCGTCCTTTTCCATGAGCTCGTCGAAGGAGCCGCTTTCCGCAATGCGCCCCTCGTCCAGGACGAGGATCCGGTCGGCGCGGCGAATCGTCGATAAGCGATGCGCGACGACAATGCGCGTCACCTTCAGGCGGTCGAGGCTGTCGGTCACGATGGCCTGGGTCCGGTTGTCGAGGGCGCTGGTCGCCTCGTCGCAGATGACGATGGCGGGCTTCATGGCGAGGGCTTTGGCGATCAGGATGCGCTGCCGCTGGCCGCCGGAGATGTTCGTACTGCCTTCGCTGACGACGGTCTGCATCTGCATAGGCATCTCGCGGATCTCGTCGGCAATGCCCGCCGCCTCCGCCGCCGCCCATGCGTCGTCCAGCGTCAAGTCGCTGGCGCCCACGATGTTCCGGTAGATGTCGCCGGTCATCAGCTGGCCGTTTTGCAGCACCACGCCCATCTGCGATCGCACCGAGGGAAGGTCCAGGTCGGCGAGATCCTGCTCGTCGTAATAGATCGCCCCGCTGGTCGGCGCCTCGAATCCCAAAAGCAACCGCACCAGCGTCGACTTGCCGCAGCCGGAACGCCCGACGACGGCGACGTGTTCCCCCGCCGCCACGGAAAAGCTCACGTCGTGCAGCACCTCCGGCAGCCCTTCGCCGTAAGCGAACGACAAATGCTTGACCTCGAAAGCGCCCGAAAGCAAATCGGCCTCCATCTTTTCCTCGACGACCTCCGGTTCCGCGTCGAGAATCGGCTGCAAATTTTCCAGCAGCGGACGGACGGTGGAGACCTGCTCCAAAACCGGCATCACCGCGTTCAGCGCTGTGTTGAACGCGGTATAGGCCGCCTGGAAAGCAATGAACGTGGCGACGCTCATCGGCTCTGCCACCGCGAATACGTCAGCCAGCGCTTTCGACGGGCCGCTGGACCCGGTCGACGCAGTCTCCGCAAGCTCCCGCAACCCGAAATAATAGAGGGCCAGCGCCAAAAGAATCGGCTGGACGGCGGCAATCACGGTATTATAGTTTTTCAGCACGCGGGCGCTGTAGTTCCATTTCCATTCCTCGGCAA
Source organism: uncultured Selenomonadaceae bacterium (assembly GCA_902777615.1). GTDB lineage: Bacteria > Bacillota > Negativicutes > Selenomonadales > Selenomonadaceae > RUG12372. Next base: position 481 of record CACYUQ010000060.1, on the reverse strand, counting down.
ACTTCTTGCCCCAAAGGTGGTACGCCTGTTCCTCCGCGCCTTTGACGCGGAACTTGACCAGACCCGTGAAGATCTGCTGCAAGATGCCGGTGGTCTTGTTCTTCGCCTCGGTCATGCATCGTCTTTCCAATGGATGGGTGAATGGCCGATGCCTAATCTTCGAACCGTCGATGGACCAGTTGGTTAACGATGGTGTGTCGATGCCGTTATAGATCTTGCATACGTTCCTGCATTCCTTGTCGATGTGGATTAAGCAAAATGCTATCGTTGTATCAATACCAGCAGATACCAGCAGGGTGGCAGATTCCGATGGAACTAAACAGCAGCACGTCCCTTCCCCTCTTCAGGCAGGTGGAGCAGCGGATCAAATCGGACATCGATTCCTGTGTCTACAACCCGGGCTACCCGATACCCTCCGAGCGCGAACTGTCCGAGAAGTACGGGATCAGCCGCGTGACCGTGCGTCACGCAATCGAGGACC
>CACYUQ010000059.1 GCA_902777615.1 uncultured Selenomonadaceae bacterium | reverse complement strand
CATGCGCCGCCCGACGCCCGCCGCCGGGAAAATCACCGTAACCATATAATTCTCTCCTTCCCCAAAAAAAAGGAGCGAAACAACACATCACCGAAATGCCTTGCATCGCTCCCTAATTTCAGTTTTTCGCATACCTTCGCGGCTTCGCGAAAATCATGCGTCCCGCCGCCGTTTGCAGCGCCGACGTCACTTCCACGTCGATATTCTGGTTCAGATGGCGATGACCGCCTTCGATGACGATCATCGTGCCGTCGTCAAGATAAGCGACGCCCTGCCCCTGTTCCTTGCCGTCCTTGACCACCGTCACGCGCATGGACTCGCCGGGCACCACCACCGGCTTCACCGCATTCGCCAGCTCGTTGACGTTCAGCACCGGCACGCCTTGCAGTTCCGATACCTTGTTCAGGTTGAAGTCGTTGGTAACGATCTTGCCGCCGACGAGTTGCCCAAGCCGCACCAGCTTCGAGTCGACCTCCACGATGTCGTCGAAATCCCGGTTGTCAATCTCCACTGCCAGCTTTGCCTCGGAACGGATTTTTTGCAGGATGTCCAACCCGCGCCGCCCACGCACCCGCTTCAGTGCGTCCGCCGAATCCGCGATCCGCTGAAGCTCCTCCAGCACGAACACCGGAATCAAGAGCGTCCCTTCGAGGAAGCCACTGTCAATGACGTCCGCGATGCGTCCGTCGATGATGGCGCTGGTATCGAGCAGCTTGTATCGCTTGTCCCCGTCAAAAGGCGCAGGATCTTCCTGTACCGCCTCGATTGGCACAGGCTTCGGCGCCGAGATGACGACCGGCTCCTCCCGAACCTCGCGCGCTTTCAGCACGTCCTTAAAAAAACGCGGAATGAAACTGAACATATCCGCAATTTCCTCGCGCTTTGTCATCGTGATGCGAATGCCGAGATAACCAAATACGATTGCAAATACCACAGGAAGATAATTACCGACGATTGGGATGCGTGAAAACGCGCCTCCCAATAATGTTGCAAGAATAAGTCCAAGAGAAAGCCCTATCGCGCCCGCAATGACGTCGTGAATCGGCATCTTGTTGAGCTGCGTCTCCACCCACGCAGAAAAACGTTTCAGTGTCGCGATCAGGTAGGACGCCGTCAGCGAACCAACCAGAGCTCCGAGCACCGCGCCCGCGAGAATACAGAGAAGCCCCCCAAGCGTCATGCGAAGGAATCCCATATCCGTCTTCAGGATTTCCGTCCCGATGAACTGCGTCAACGCCGGGCTGGCAGGCTGCATCAGTGCGGCTCCCGCCACCACCATGACGGCGACGATAAAAAAGCGCAAAACCTTGTCAAGCATATTTTTCACCTCCTTTCATTGGATAAATGAATAAAAAGAATTATGGACAAAAAAACGGATAAATTCATAATAAACCAATTCATCCGTTTTTGTCAAAGCCTTATTCCGTTATTTCTCTTCATTGATCGAATCCGTTCTTCTCCAAAATCCCATCCATCCAAGCGTCAACCTCGTCCGGCGTCTTTCCGCAGGCGTAGACGAGTTCGCTGACAAGGATCTGCTTCGCGAGGTCGAGAAGACGGCGCTCACCGCTGGAGATTTTTCGGATGCGGTCTTGCAAAATCAGATTGCGCGCCACCGCCGCGACGTCGCAAATATCCCCCGACTTCATCCGTGTGAGCGTTGCGTGGAAGCGCTTGTTCCAGCTTCCAACCGCGCGCTCCGGCGCATCCGCCAGTACCTCCGCGACTTTTTCGACCCCATCCTTCGAAATCACATCCCGTAGGCCGATATTTTCCACTTTGTCCGTCGGAATCATCACTTTCATATTGCCGATCGGCATCCGCAGGACATAGTACGACTTCACCTCGCCCATGACCTCGCACTTCTCGATATCCGCTATCACGCCCGCGCCGTGCATCGGATAAACGACTTGATCTCCCACCTGAAGCAAACGCTCACCTCCTTCACGTGCGCTATTATTATACCACAAAAATTTTCCCCGTGTAAAAATTTTTTATTTTATCACCCTTTATTTGGTATGTCAAATTTTATCGAAAACAGCGACAAAAGGCTCTCCAACACGTGAAGAGCTTTTGGTCGCGTTTTATACTAGAACCTGTTTGAAACGTCCAGTTTCTTACAGGTTCTGCATGCGACGGCATTTGCACCGTAGGTGCAAATGTATCACGCGAAGCGTGCGTCCACTGATTGAATCTTTCAATCAGTGATCAGTATTAAAATCCTGGGATAAGAAAAACAAATTTCTTGATTTTCTTACTGCAGGATTTTGGAGATTGAGTAATTTCGGCCTTCCCATCAAGGGAAGGCCAATTGAACAAGAATCCATCGCAATCTATATATCTCGCTTAAATTACAGGAAAATCATCCACACGCCGCTGAACAGGCCCAAGAGGAACTGCGCGATCGGTACCAGGATATAGCCCAGAATCGGCGTGGCGATGAAGATGATAAAAATAATCATGCTGTACCGTTCAAGACTCGCGAAACGGTACTGCATTTCATAGGGCAGCACCGCCATCAGGATTCTTGAGCCGTCCAGCGGCGGCAGCGGAATCAGGTTGAAAATGCCAAAGTTGATATTGTAGACGACGATCAGCCAAAGCACTGCGCGCAGGCCGTAGCTCATTTCCATGTGCATCGTGCGCGTGAGGAAAAACATCACGCCAAGAGCCAGGAACGCCAACAGGAAATTCATCGCCGGTCCCGCCAGCGCGACGAGGATTTCTCCCTTTTTCCGGTCGCGGAAATTGTGCGGATTTATCACGACGGGTTTTGCCCAGCCGAAGCGCGCAATCAGCAGCATCGCGAGACCGATTGGGTCGATATGCGCGAGCGGGTTCAGCGTGAGCCGCCCCATCATGCGCGGGGTGAAGTCCCCCATTGCCACCGCCGCCCGCGCGTGCGCGTATTCATGCAGCGCCAACGCCATAATCAGCCCCGGCAGTCCCGCCACCATTTCCATCAAATTGAAACCAAACATAAATCAAGCTCCTTTTTTGTCCCGCCGCGCCGCATACATCAAAAGCGCGGTGACGGTCTTCCCATCGACAATCGTATTGTCGTAAACTTTCTCCACCGCTTCGGCCAACGACATCCGCACAATGTTGATAAATTCGTCCTCGTCGGGGCAATCTTTCCCCGCCGTCAGCCCCTCCGCCAAATAGATATGAATCCATTCGTCGGAAAAGCCCACCGTCGTCGCCAATGAAAAGATCTTTGCGTAGCGCTCGGCGGTGTAGCCCGTTTCCTCTTTCAGTTCGCGTTTCGCGCATTCCAACGGATCTTCACCCGGCACGTCGAGTTTTCCGGCGGGGATTTCCAATGTGACGCGCCCGACGGGATAACGATACTGCCGCACGAGGATGACGCTGCCGTCGTCCAGGACCGGAAGCACCGCCGACGCGCCGGGATGCTTTACCCACTCGCGAGTCGTCTCATGGCCGTTCGGCAGCAGCACCGTATCGCGCCGCACATGGAGCAGCCGACCGTCGAAGACGCTTTCACCGGAAATCTTTTTTTCAATCAAGTCCTCATCCATTATTTCGTAACACCTCATCCGTCGCGCTTCGCGCGCCACCTCTCGGAAAGTCCGCCGGACTCCCGCAGAGAGGACCGCCAATTTAGGCCTTGTTTAATAAATGAGACTGTGCGTACTGGCGAGAGATTTTTTCGTCTATCAAGGAAGCCAAAGCGAAGGCGTAACATCGCTACGTCGAGTTTTGGCTGACGCCGCGAGACGGAAAAAGATCCGTCAGGACGTGCGGGCGATTTATTAAACAAGGCCTAGCTGGTTTTGAATTTCTTTTTGGTCTCAGCCGCCCGCGCTATCATTTCTTTCGCGTTGGTAAGTGACGCTGCCGTAGCGTCCGCGCCGGAAGCCATGCGCGCGATTTCCTGCGCGCGTTCTTTTGCGGGGAGCGGGCGCACAGTCGTCGAGGTCATGCCGTCCTTCGCCGATTTTTCGAGATAATAATGGACGTCCGCCATGCAGGCGATCTGCGGCAAATGCGTGATGCAAAGCACCTGTTTTCGACTGGCGACCAGTGCGATACGCTCGGCGACCATCTGCGCAGTCTTGCCTCCGATGCCCGTGTCGATCTCGTCGAACACCATGCTCTGCGCGACGGAATCCCCCGCCGCCGCCACAGCTTTGATCGCCAGCGCGATACGTGAAAGTTCGCCGCCGGAAGCGACCTTTGCCAGCGGCTTTTCCGCCTCGCCTGCGTTCGCCGAAAAGAGCAGATTGATTTCATCCGCGCCCTGCGCGGTCAGCTCCGCCGGAGACAGCGCGACCGTGAGCTTCGCGTCGGGCATCCCAAGCGCGACAAGCTGCTCGACAATGGCGGTGGAAAGCGTCTCCGCCGCTTCTTTCCGCTTCGCGGTCAAGAGCGCCGCCCGTCGCTCCGCTTCCGCCTTCGTCTCCGCGCATTTCTTTTCCAGCGCGGCGACAATCTCGTCAAAATTCTCGAAGCTCTCGATTTCTTTTTCGATTTTTTCCCGATAGGCGAGCACCGCCTCAATGGAAGCGCCATATTTCCGTTCCAGCTTGTCGATGACGTCCATGCGCGCCTGAAGCGCGTCAAGGCGTTCAGGGTCAAAGTCGAGGCTGTCCATGTACCCCTGCACGGAGTAAAAAACTTCCTTCAATTGGCAGGCGGCGTCCTCAAGCATTGGCGCCGCCTCATCGAAGGCCTTGTCAAACTGCCGAAGCGTCTCGACACGGCGCTGAAGCGTCCCGATCTCGGCGAGAATCCCCTCGCTTTCCCCGCCGCCCGAGAGCAGCGCCGCGGCTTCGTTCACGTTTTCCGTGATTCGCTCGGCGTTGGAAAGTCGATTGATTTCCGCTTCCAACTCCTCGTCCTCACACACGCGCAGATTCGCCTCGCCGATTTCCTGCGCCTGCCATTTCAGCATATCCATACGGTCGGCAGAGACGCCCGCCGACGTTTTTTTCTCCTCCAGCTCCTCCGCCGAGTCCCGCCATGCGCGGAACGCCTCCCGATACGAAGCGAGCAGCTTCGGCAACTCCACGTCGCTGCCGTCGAGAAGCGCGAATTGGTTTTCCGTGCGGACCAGCGCAAGATTTTCATGCTGCCCGTGAATGTCCACGAGGAACTCGCCGATGGCGCGGAGCGTCCCAGCCGTCACATGGCAGCCGTTGACGAGGATGACGTTTTTCCCTTTCGTCGTGATCTGCCGGGTGATAATCAAGGAATCGTCCTCGTCGTCGATGGCCTGTTCTGCAAGCAAATCGTGCAGCCGCTTCTCGCCCGAAATGTCAAAAATCGCCTCGACCCGCAGCCAATCGCAGCCCGTGCGGATCACGTCGGAGGAAAGGCGATGGCCGAGTACCGCGCCCAACGCGTCAATCAAGATAGATTTACCCGCGCCTGTCTCGCCCGTCAGGATATTCAGTCCCGCGTCAAAGTTGATCTCGACGTGCTCCAGCAGCGCAAAATTCCAGACGGTCAAGGTTTTCAGCATACCGCTTTCCTCCCCGAGAGCGCTTTCATCCGTGCCTCAACTTCAGGCACCGCGCTCTCCGGCTTTACGACGACAAGGATCGTGTCGTCGCCCGCCACCGTGCCGATAATCTGCTTCCATTTCGCCGTATCCAGCGCCGACGCCACGGCGTTCGCCATGCCAGGAAGCGTCCGCAGCACCACGAGACTCCCGCTGGCGTCGACACCCGTGACCGCGTCCAGAAACAGCGCTTCCAAGCGATTTTCAGGCCGCGCGCCGCTCTCCGCATTTGGGAACGCATAGCGCGAACGCCCGCCGCCAATAGGCACCTTCACCAGCATCAATTCCTTGACGTCGCGGGAAACGGTGGCCTGCGTGACCGCGATATGCTCCCGCCGCAGGAACGCCGTCAGTTCCTCCTGCGTCTCAACAATATGATTTTCGACGATCTCCCGAATCTTTTCCTGTCGACGCGGCTTCGTCCGCTCGTCCTTTTTCATGAAAAACGCCCGCCTTTATGCGTTATAAAGCAGTTTCGTCCGAATGGTCTGGTAATAATTCTTGTCATCGAACTTGACGATTTTCGCCGGAAGCTGCGCGCGGCGCACGATGACCGCGTCCCCCGGCAGCAGATGGAAGCTCTCCTGCCCGTCGAACGTGACGATGATATCCCGATGCAGCGCAGCGATGTCAATCTTGATCTCGTCGTCCTCGTCCATGACCATCGGGCGCGCGTTGAACGTGTGCGGGCAAATCGGCGTCATCAAGAGCACTTTGACCTTTGGATTGATCAAGGGGCCGCCCGCCGAAAGCGAATAGGCCGTCGAGCCGGTCGCCGTCGAAACAATCAGGCCGTCCGCCTTGTAATCCATCACGCGGAAACCATCCACAGTCAGGCCGAGCTGGAGCATACGCGCCGCGCCGCCCTTCGTGACGACCACGTCGTTGATCGCGTGGCCGAGAAAACGCTCCTCCTGCCCCTCGGTCTCGACAAAGCCGGAAATGACCATGCGTTCTTCCAAATAATATTCGCCGCGCAAAATCTTTTCCAGTTTGCTTTCGAGCTCCGCCAACTCTATATCCGCCAAAAAGCCGAACGTGCCGATATTCACGCCGCAAACGGGGACGTTTTTCCGGTAGACGCGGCGGCAGATGCCGAGCAGCGTACCGTCACCGCCGATGGAAAGCGCCATGTCCATCGGCTGGTCGTCGATATCGGGCACGCCGTATTCCTCGCAGTGGAAAAATTCCGCGCTTTCCGTCGGCATCAAGAGCCGCACGTCCTTATCCTCAAAAAAACGGAAAATGCGCGCAAGCACCTTCGGAGCGTCCTCTTTCTCGATATTCGGAAACACCGCGATGTTTTGCATTATCGCTCTTCCTTTCCTTTGTCCAACGCTTTGTGCGCCTCGGCGACGATTCCGTCAACGGTTTCTTCCACCGCCGCTGACCGGTCGCCCGAAGCCGCAAAATGTGCCAAGTACTCGATATTCCCTTCCGGTCCCTTGATCGGCGAGAAGGTCAGCCCCAGAGGAACCAACCCGATTTCCCTGCTGTGCGCGAGCACCGTGCGGATGACCTCACGATGAATTTCCGGATCGCGCACCACGCCTTTTTTCCCGACATTGCCGCGCCCCGCCTCGAACTGAGGCTTGATCAGCGCGGCGATTTCGCCTGTATCTTTAAGCAGCGCTTTGACCGGCTCCAATACTTTCGTCAATGAAATGAACGCGACATCGATGGACGCGAAATCCAGAAGTTCGCCGATGTCCTCAGGCCGAACATAACGGATATTCGTGCGCTCCATATTCACGACCCGCGGGTCGCTGCGGAGCTTCCAAGCGAGCTGCCCGTAGCCGACGTCGATGGCGAAGACCTTCGACGCGCCACGCTGAAGAGCGCAATCCGTAAATCCGCCGGTCGATGCGCCGATGTCAGCGGCCACTTTTCCGTCGAGAGAGATGCCAAAGGTCTCCATCGCCTTTTCGAGCTTCAATCCGCCGCGGCTCACATAAGGAAGCGCGTCGCCGAGAATCCGAAGCTCCGCATCCGCCTTCACCATCGTCCCGGCCTTGTCGACTTTCTGCCCGTCGACCAGCACCAACCCCGCCATCAACGTCGTCTTCGCCCGCTCCCGGGTCTCGACGAGGCCGCGCTTCACCAGCAGCACATCCAACCGTTCTTTATTTTCCTTAGCCATTTTATGTAAGCCCCGTCCAACGTTCCACGATTTTTTCCGTCATCTGCTCCGGCAAGAGTCCGCAGGACTCCAGGAGCTTCGCCCTCGCACCCTGCGCTATGAACCGGTCGGGAATGCCGATCCGAAAGAGCGGCGTCCCGTGCCCCGCGTCCGCCATATATTCCGCCACCGCCGCGCCGAAGCCGCCCGCCAGCACATTTTCCTCCATTGTCACGAGGAGCTTTGCCGAAGCGGCGCACTTGTCAATCATTTCCTCATCCAGCGGCTTCACGAAACGCATATTGACCACCGTCGCGGTCACACCTTTTTCCTTGAGCAACGCCGCCGTCTTTTTCGCCGCGTCGACCATCGTGCCGACTGCCAAGAGCGCCACGTCCTCGCCCTCCGAAAGCAGCTCCGCCTTACCGACAGGAAGTTCACGGAAGCCCTCGGAAAGCGCGACGCCCAGACCCGCGCCGCGCGGATAGCGAATCGCCGTTGGCGAATCCATCCGAACTGCCGTGTAGAGCATATCGCGAAGCTCGTCCTCGTCCTTCGGCACGAAAACTGTCATGCCCGGCATCGTCCTAAGATACGAAAGATCGAACACGCCATGATGCGTCGGCCCGTCCTCGCCGACCAACCCGCCCCGGTCGAGACAAAGCGTGACGGGAAGTTTTTGCAGGCAAACGTCATGCATCAGCTGGTCGTAAGCACGCTGAGCGAAGGTCGAATAAATCGCCGCCACCGGATGCAGCCCCGCCGCCGCCATGCCCGCCGCCAGCGTCACCGCATGCTCCTCGGCGATTCCAACGTCGAAGAAGCGCTTCGGATAGCATTCGGCAAACTTTTTCAGTCCCGTGCCGCTGGGCATCGCCGCCGTAATCGCCGTGACGCTCGGCATTTCCTTCGCCAGCTCAATCAGCGCGTCGCCGAAAACCGACGTATAGGACGCGGGCGCGGACGGGTCTTTTTTGACGACCCCCGTCGTCGCGTCAAATTTCCCGACACCGTGGAATTTGTCCGGCTCCATTTCCGCCGGCAAATAGCCGCGCCCCTTCCGCGTCCGCACATGGACGAGAATCGGACCGTCCAACATGCAGACCTCGGAAAAAACATCGCGCATCAATCGGATATTGTGCCCGTCAATCGGCCCGACGTAAGTGAATCCCATCTCCTCAAAAATACCGCCCGGCACCAGCACGGACTTGACGCCTTCCTTAATATACTCCGCCGTCTTGACTACCGTGTCGCCGATATGCGGGATGCTGCGCAGGAGGCCCTTGATGTCTTCCTTCGCACGATTATACTGCGGCGCGACGCGAATCCGCGAAAGATATTCGCTCATCGCGCCGACGTTGAAATCAATACTCATGCCGTTGTCGTTCAACACGACAATCAGGTTCGTGCCAAGGTCTCCTGCGTGGTTCAGCGCCTCAAAGGCTTCCCCGCCCGTCATTGCGCCGTCGCCGATTACCGCCACGATATGCTCGCCGCGTCCCTGGAGATCGCGCGCGACGGCCATGCCGAGCGCCGCCGAGATTGACGTGCTGGCATGGCCCACGCCGAACGCGTCGTATTCCGACTCCGCGCGGGACGGAAAACCGGTGATGCCCTGCCACTGACGGAGCGTCGCAAAACGCTCCAGCCGCCCGGTCAGGATTTTATGCGCGTAAGCCTGATGTCCGACGTCCCAAACGACTTTGTCCATCGGCAAATGCAGGACGCTGTAAAGCGCCAATGTCAACTCCACCGCGCCGAGGCTCGGCGCAAGATGGCCCCCGGTCTCTGAAACCGTGCGGACAATCAGCTCGCGAAGTTCTCCCGCCAGCGTCTCCAGTTCTTCCGTCGAAAGCGTATGCAGTTTTTCCGGCTCGTCAATCCGCTCCAAAAGGTTGCCCATATTTTCATCCAATCTTTTATCTGTCTCGTGTTACAAGATATTCGGCGAGCTCGTCGAGGAACGCCGCTTTCTCGCCCAGCGGCGTCAGCGCACGGTGCGCCCTATCCGCCGCCTCACGCGCGAGGCGCTTTGCCTCGTCCAGCGAGGTCAGCGTCACATAGGTCGATTTATGGTTGCGCTCGTCGCTGCCGACGGGCTTCCCGATGGCAGCCTCGTCCCCCGTCACGTCGAGAATGTCGTCGGTGATTTGGAACGCCAGCCCGAACGCTTCGGCATAGTCCGTCAGCGCCGCGAGCTTCGCCTCATCCGCCCCCGCGAGAATCGCTCCGGAACGCACCGCCGCACGGAACAGCGCGCCGGTCTTTGCCATGTGCATCCGCCGAAGCGTATCCTGATCGATACGTTTCCCCTCCGACGCAAGATCCAACGCCTGACCGCCGACCATACCGTCCGGTCCCGCCGCCGTGCTGACTTCCTTGACAACCCGAAGAATCGTTTCCGGCGAAACACCCTGCTGCCGGGTCAGCACCTCGAAAGCCAGCGTCAGAAGCGCGTCGCCCGCCAGCGTCGCAATCCCCGCGCCGTAAACCTTATGATTTGTCAGCCGCCCGCGGCGGTAATCGTCATTGTCCATCGCCGGCAGATCGTCATGAATCAGCGAATACGTATGAATCATTTCCAGCGCGCAAGCCGACGTCAAATAATCTTCGCCGCGTCCGCCCGCCGCGTCTGCCGCCGCCATTAAAAGGATCGGGCGAAGCCGTTTTCCTCCAGCCATCAAGCTATATTTCATCGACTCCGCCAGCCGCGCGTCAAACGCCTCGTCCTCCCGAAGCTCGCGCAAAAGTCCTTCCTCAACCAGCGCGCGGCGCCGCTCCCATTCCTCTTTCCGCATCTTCATTCTCCCTCGATTGCAAGTTCCAAGGCTTCCGTTTCTCCCTTGCCCTCTTTGACGAGCAAGTCCATCGTCTTTTGCGCCCGTTCCAGCGACTTCATGCACTTCTGCGAAAGCCGGATGCCCCGGCTGTAATTTTCCATCAAATCGGCGAGGCTCGGCTCTCCCGTCTCCATCTGCTCCACGATTGCCTCAAGCTCCGCCAGCGATTCCTCAAAAGACGCTTCCTTCGCCGCTTCCTTCCGCGCCGCCATCATTTATTTCCTCCTCGTTCCACGTCCCGCACGTCCACATGGACGCGCCCGTCTGCCAAAATCACGGTCAATGTATCGCCCGCGCGCGTCTCCGCCGCCGAACGCACCAGCTTTCCCTGCGCGTCCTCCACGATGCCGTATCCGCGCCTGAGCATCCGAATCGGGTTCAAAAGCTCCATCCGGTCCATGGTCAGGTCGAGCCGCTGCTGCTTCTCGCGGAACCGCTGCCGGATTTCCGCGAAGAGCGCGTCGGAAGCGTTTTGCAGCCGGTCTCGCTTTCCATCCAAGATGCGCTGCGGCGTCGCCACCGCTTTGCGCCGCAGACAGAGCAACAGCTTCATGCGTTTCGCGTTCATCCAGCGGTCGCGCGCGCCCGAAAGACGCGCCCGCAATCCCTCGATCTGTGTCAAAAGCTCCCGCGCGTCCGGCACCGCCAGTTCCGCCGCCTGCGACGGCGTCGCCGCCCGGACGTCCGCCGCCAAATCGGACAGCGTGTAGTCCGTCTCATGGCCCACCGCTGAAATCACCGGGATTTTCGACGCGTAAATCGCCCGGACCACTTCTTCCGTATTGAACGACCAAAGATCCTCCGCCGAGCCGCCGCCCCGCCCGACAATCAAAACGTCGACGGGAAACGTCTCGTTGAAATAGCGGACGCCCGCCGCCACCTCCGCCGCCGACGTCTCGCCCTGCACCTGTACCGGGTACAATACGAGCTGCACCGACGGAAACCGCCGCTTCGACACGCGGTAAATATCGCGGAGCACCGCCCCCGAGAGAGAGGTCACGACGCCAATTTTCGCGGGAAATTTCGGGATCGGCTGCTTGTGCACCTCGTCAAAAAGCCCTTCCGCCGCCAGCTTTTCCTTGATCTGCTGGAACGCCGCGGCGAGATCGCCCGTTCCCTTGGGCACCAGCGACTCCACATAGAGCTGGTAAACGCCGTTCGCCTCGTAAACGCGCACGGCGCCGCCTGCAATGACCTGCATCCCGTCCTTAGGCTGGAAACGAATTTTCTTGTCGCGCCACGAAAACATCACGCATTTCAGGCAGGCGTCCGCGTCTTTCAGCGTAAAATACGCATGCCCGGACCGATACGTACTGAAAT
>CACYUQ010000058.1 GCA_902777615.1 uncultured Selenomonadaceae bacterium | reverse complement strand
TTCCTTCGTCATCTTCATCATCCGCACCGCGAGAAGACGAAGTCCCGCGTCTTCATAAATCTTGATGATGTCGCCCGTATGGCCCGCCTTGAACGCGTCCGGCTTTACAAGTACCAATGTCTTTTCCATAAATTGCTCTCCTTTGTACTTAAAAAATTATTTTCAAACCGATATTATTATAAAGTCCTCGACCGAAAAAGTAAAGTTGAACGGGATTGCCCGCCGCTCATTTATTCGCACCGGACAATTGAGGTCCCCGCAGGAAGTCCTGTACGCATTTCGTCCTCTGCCCCTGCAGCCATGCGCCAACAGCCTCCCCTTGAAGCTCCTTTGGCGCGTCGCGCCCAGTGACGGCATGCAGCTTTTCCGTCAACGCCTCGTATTGCTCCAGATAGGGAGGCAGTCCGCCGTGATCGACCGCGAAAATATGCAACACCTCGCCGACGGGTACGGGCAATTTGGAAAGCGCCATCAGGAAGGAAGCGATTTTTCCCGGCTTTTCGAGCCGCGGTGCGCGCATGTGCTCCGCAATCACAAAGTCGGCGATGCGGCGCCAAAGCTTTGGAAGCGTCATTCTTCCGTTCCACGCAGCCAACACGGACAGCCCGCGCTGCTCATGCCCGTAATGGTGAGGAAGCATTTCCGGCGGCGTCGCGCCTTTTCCGATATCATGGACGAGGGCCGCGAACCGCACGGAAATATTTCCCGTGCGCCGCGCGACCTCATCTACCGTCTTCATCGTATGCTCGAACGCGTCGCCCTCCGGGTGGAACTCTGTCGGCTGCGTCTTGCCGATCAATGCGAAAAGCTCCGGAAAAACCGCGTCGAGAAGCCCCGCAGCCAGCAGCGTCCGAAAGAAAACGGAAGGACGCGCCGCATGGAGCGCCCGCTCCAGCTCGCCGACAATTCGTTCCTGCGGCTCGTTCATCAATTCCGCCCGACACGCGCACATATATTCGACCGTACACGACTCGACGGTGAAATCAAAAACGGCTGCTTGTCGAGCGGCGCGGAGCGCGCGCACGGGATCGTCGACGAAATGTTCCGAGACGGCGCGAATACAACTGTGCCGGATGTCTTCCTCGCCACCGAAAAGATCGATCAACTTCGATGGCGTCCCATCCGAAAACAGTTCCGTCGCCATCGCGTTCATCGTCGTATCCCGGCGCGAAAGATCCTCCTCCAACGTAACACTCGGATCAGAATGAACCGTAAATCCGAGATACCCTGTCCCTGTCTTTCGTTCCGTCCGCGCCAAGGCAATTTCCGAGGACCGGCCATCGACGTTCAATAGGAATACGGGAAACGCCCGTCCGACCTGCTGTGCATCGGGAAAAAGCGCGCAAAAATCCGCGGTGTCCACCCCAGCCACCACGTAATCCTTATCCTTCGGAGACGCGCCGCGCAGCGAATCGCGCACCCAACCGCCAACAATCGCGACGCGTCCTCCGTTTTCCCGCACGCGACGCACAAATTCTTTCTCATCCATAGCATCCCTCAAAAAACGAAAATAAAAACACGGGCAAGCCAACCGCCACCCGTGCTTCCATTCATTCCTTCACGATATGCGCACCCCGCTGATCGATGCCGAGCGTCAGCGCACGCGCCTCCACACCGTGACCGCGAAACGCCTCAATCATGGCGTCTCCCACCGCCGCCGCATGATCAGTCACATAAGCGATGATGCAGGGCCCTGCGCCACTCATAGCCGCCCCGATGGCGCCCGCTTTCCGCGCCGCGTCGAATACCTCGTACATACCGGGAATCAGCTTCGCCCGATACGGCTGATGGAGCGTGTCGTCAAACGCATAACGCAGGAAATTCATATTCCCTTTCGCCAACGCCCCGACCAGAAGCGCCGCTCGCCCAACGTTGAAAACGGCGTCCTTCAGAGGCACCTCCGACGGCAGGGCATTTCGCGCCGCTTTCGTGGAAAGATGAAAATTGGGCACGGCGACAACCAGTTCCAGCGGCGCTTTCGGCAGGAAAGAAAAACTTTCCGGCACGCCGTCATGCACGAGGCTGACTGTAAAACCGCCATAAATCGCCGGAGCGACATTGTCGGGATGACCTTCGAGATCCGTCGCGACCTGCAAAAGCCCACGCCGATCCAACGGGTTGCCCAAAATCACGTTAGCCGCTTTCAAAGCGGCAACGATAGCCGCGGCGCTGCTTCCCAGCCCACGGGAAAGCGGGACGTTATTTTTCATACGGATGACTGCGCCCTTGTAATCTTCGCTCGCTTTCAAGCGTCCCAGCAGGAACTGAATCGAGCGCCATACGAGATTGCGTTCATCCGTCGGAATATCCTCAGCCCCTTCGCCTTCCACCTGAATATCGAGACCAGGCTCTCGAAGAAGCGTCAATTCCAAATCATTGTATATCGTGCAGGACACGCCCAAACAATCGAAGCCCGGCCCACAGTTTGCACTCGTACCCGGCACGCGGATCTTGACTGATTTTCGCATATCACTCCACCTCCGATGTCGGCGGCGTTTCGACGCGAATCACGCTGGAGATACGCGTTACGACGGGAAGCGCCGAGAGCGTCCGCTGCGCCCGCTCGATACGGCGATGCTTGACATGATGCGTAATCGCCACAATCTCCGCCAAATTTCCAACCTTGCGTGTCTGGATGACCGAGTTCAGGCTCACGCCCTCGTCGCCGAACGCAGTGGCGATGGCTCCCAGTACGCCCGGCATATCCGCGACGAGCAACCGCACATAATACGCGGAAACGGTTTCCTCGATTGGGCAAAGCTGCTTCTGTCCGAACACTTGGAAAGCGACCTCATGTACCGCGCCGCTGACGATGCCGCGCGCCAAAGAAACAATATCAGCGATAACCGCCGAAGCCGTCGGCCGGGAACCGGCGCCCCGCCCATAGAACATCGCCTCGCCAATGGCGTTGCCTTTGACAAAAATCGCGTTGAAAACATCGCTGACCGACGCCAGCGGATGATCCTTCGGCAAAAAAGCCGGATGCACACGCACATCGACGCCCTTTTCCGGCGAATCCTTGGCAATCGCCAACAGCTTGATGACATAGCCAAGCTGGCGCGCGTAATCGATATCCTCCGGCGTGATTTTCGTAATGCCTTCCACCGAAACCGACGGAAGCGTCACACGCGTATTGAAGGCCAGCGAAGCCAAAATCGCCGCCTTTCTCGCAGCGTCAAGCCCCTCGACGTCAGCCGCCGGATTCGCCTCGGCGTATCCTTTTTCCTGCGCTTCCTTGAGAACGGTCTGGTAATCCTCTCCCAAATCCGTCATCTTCGTCAGCATATAGTTCGTCGTACCGTTGACGATGCCCATAACTTCGGTGATTCGATTGGCCGTCAGGCATTCCATGATCGGGCGGATGATGGGGATGCCGCCGCCGACGCTCGCCTCAAACAAAAAGCC
Organism: uncultured Selenomonadaceae bacterium; assembly: GCA_902777615.1. Taxonomy (GTDB): domain Bacteria; phylum Bacillota; class Negativicutes; order Selenomonadales; family Selenomonadaceae; genus RUG12372. The sequence continues at coordinate 8,450 of CACYUQ010000058.1, read as the reverse complement.
AACGCCGCAGGCTTCCGCCTTGTCAAACATATCCGTGCCGAACTGCGCGATGACATCCTTATTGGCCGTGACGACGTGCTTTCCCGCTTCCATCGCCGCCAACATATACTCGCGCGCTGGATGCAATCCGCCCATCAGCTCGACGACGACCTCGATCTCCTCATCCTCAAGGATATCTTCAATCTTATCCGTCACGGCAAGACCGTCCATATACGGACGTGTTTTGCTTGCGTCACGTACCAGCACCGCCTTGATCTCGACCGGCGCTCCCACCTTCAGCGCGACCTCCCGCGCATTTTCCCGAAGTACCTGCAAGACGCCGGAACCGACAGTTCCGGCGCCCAAAAGCCCTATCTTGACCGGCTTTTCCATTCCGTTTCCCTCATTCCTGCCCGAGAATGTCCAGCCGCTTAACGCCATCGATAGCCCGCAGTTTTTCCAAGAACACACGGATATCGACCGAGAGATTTTCCGTCTCGATGGAAACCGTCGTATTTGCCACCCCTTGGAGCGGAATTCCCTGATTGATGGTCAACACGTTCCCCGCATACTCCGAAATGGTATTCAACACCCGCGAAAGCACGCCACGCTTGTTTTCCAATATAAAGGTCAGCGTGACGATTTTGTTCCGGCTCGCATCGTAAAACGGGAATACATAGTCCTTGTACTTATAATACGCACTGCGGCTGAGATTCATCTTTTCAACCGCCTCGTTGATGGTTCGCGCCTCTCCCCGTTTCAGCAAGGCTTTGACACGAATTGTCTTCTTGATTGCCTCGGGAAGGATTTCCTCGCACACAAGAAAAAACACGCTCGTTGATTTTTTCATACCTAATCCTCCGTTTGTTTCCAATGGAACATTTTCTTCATGCGGGGGATATTATACCATCCCTTATCCGTCAATTGCAATAGAAAATAATAAATTGCGAAAATACTTTGGGCGCGCTGAGAAGCGCGCCCTTCGAAACACTGATTATCGAATTCCTTTTTCCTTTCCCCACGCGCTAATTTTGTCGTAGAGAGGCGTAGGGACATGATACTCTTTGCCGAGACGGGAAACACGATGAACTAACCCGTCGAACTCGGAAAAGCCTCCCCCTTCTACATCCCGCTGCATGGAAGTCTTGAGATCTTTAGTGAAAGACTCCATCAACTTCAAGTTCACTTCGACGAGAGGCTGTTCAAAGGAAATTCCCATCCCGTGACCCAGCGCCTCAATTTCCTTGACCAAACCGATAAACATTTCCCTCTGTTCCCCATCCCGCAGGAAGTCGCCGCTGACCGCATCAAAATAAAGTCCTGCCGCCCCCAGCGGCGATACGTAACTGAATTTTTGCAAAGCGTCCCGTCGGATTTGCTCCGAAAAATGACCTTCGATACCGGCTTCCACTAAAACCTGCTCCAAATTTCGCGCCAAATCTTCCAACCGCCGGTCCTCCCCCGGACGGAAGCCATAAAAAATGCGCAAAATCGGCGCGGGCTGTGCAACAATCCCCGGCGACTCCACCATGCCGTAAATGTAGACGCAACCGTCCAACACCGTCACTCCCGGCAATTCCTTCTGCATGACCTCGCCCGTTCCGAACACGTTCAGCAGTGGGATCACAAGCGTATCTTTTCCCGCATGATCCCGTACAAATTCGATAGCTGCGGACAAACTATAATACTTGAAACAGACGAAAATCACATCCGGCGTATCCTCGTATTCGTCGACAGCACTTGCCTTCACCGTCTTAACGGCAATATCGCCTCGATGCGCAGTGCGAAGGGTCAATCCTTTCTTTTTGAGCGCCTCCAAATGCGCCCCCCGCGCGATGAACGTCACCTCGTTACCGGCGAGCGCAAGATAACCGCCGACAATCCCTCCGACGCCCCCCGCGCCGAGAACCGCAAATTTCATATTCCTTCCTCCCGTCAATCGGTAATTCGTCAATACAGCTTTTCCAACGTCTCGTCCGCAATCTTGAACGTATGCGTTCCCTCTTCGGGGAAGGTACGGGCCGTCACCTCTTCCTTGTAACCCCTCATTGCTTTGACAATCTCGTCATGAAGATTCGCAAAACGCTTGACAAATTTTGGACAAAAGCCGTTAGAAAATCCGAGCATATCGTTGACGACGAGTACCTGCCCGTCGCAACCGCTCCCCGCGCCGATTCCGATGGTCACAGCGTTGACAGCAGCCGTCACTTTCTCCGCGAGCCGCGCTGGCACACATTCCAGCACAATCGCACAGCACCCTGCTTTGTCCAGCGCTTTCGCATCATCAATCAATTTCTGCGCAGTCGCTGCATCTTTTCCTTGAACTTTATATCCCCCAAGCTGGTTCACTGACTGCGGCGTCAGCCCCAAATGCCCGACTACGGGAATGCCCGCAGCAATCATCTTCTCAATCCCCGAAAGGATCTCCACGCCGCCTTCCAGCTTGACCGCTTGACATCCCGTTTCCTTCAAGATCCGTCCTGCGTTTTCCACAGCCTGCTCCGCCGAAACCTGATAACTCATGAATGGCATATCGACGACCACAAACGTGTTCTTCGCACCGCGGACTACCGCTTTGCCATGATGGATCATATCTTCCACCGTAACCGGCAGCGTCGATCCGTAGCCGAGCATCACATTTCCCAATGAATCCCCGACGAGAATCGTGTCAATCCCAGCTTCCTCGACAAGCTGCGCCGTCGAATAATCATAGGCCGTAAGCATCGTGACCGGCGTATGGCTGGCCTTCCTTTCCCTAAAAGTGGCAACAGTAAATGATTGATTGGACATATACGGACACCTCCTGCAAAATTCAGCAAACAAACAAAAAAGCTCCTTTGCCCATGACAAAGAAGCCCGCATACGACCCCGGCAATCGTCCGCGTTCAATCGTTGTCCCGGTCCAAAGGATCCAAGCAACCATGCAGGACAATCGTAAAAACCGGCATTGGCAGTATAACTCAAAGCTTCTTGATGTCATCTGTTTGCCTTCGTTCAGAATACCATACACTCCAAAGGAACGCAAGACTTGCCTATAAAAAATTCCACTGCCTGATGTCAAAGCAGTGGAATCAATCATTCCTTATTCAATTGTCCATCCGATGCCGATTGATTGAAGTGAGTCCGCGGTAAATCAATCCCAAATCCACATCATGCCCGCGCGACTCCATGTACTTTTCAAGCTTGCGCTTGACCCGCTGGAGCGCGTTGTCGATAGACTTGACTCGGCGATGGAGGTCGTCGGCAATCTCCTGATACGACTTCCCATCGAGATACGACATCAGCACACGCCATTCGAGGTCGCTGAGTATTTCTTCCATCTTCGCCTCGATGTCGACAAATTCCTCGCGGCTGATAACTAATTCCTCCGGATCGGCAATGCAGGCGCCAGACAATACGTCCAAAAGCGTGCGCTCCGAATCCTCGTCGTAAATCGGCTTGTTCAGCGACACATAAGAATTGAGCGGGATATGCTTTTGGCGTGTCGCCGTCTTAATCGCGGTGATAATCTGGCGCGTCACACAGAGTTCCGCAAACGCCCGAAACGAAGACAGCTTATCGTTCCGAAAATCCCGGATTGCCTTGTATAAACCGATCATACCTTCCTGAATGATATCCTCCCGATCGGCCCCAATCAAAAAATACGACCGAGCCTTTGCGCGCACAAAATTCCGGTACTTGTGAATCAGGTAATCCAGCGCGGCACGCCCGTCGGCGCTCTTGATCTTTAAGACAATCTCTTCGTCTGTTAGGTTGTCGAATTCGTCAGAAACCGTTTCGTTGACCTCAACCATTGCTTCCGTTTCCATTCGATCTTCCTCCAAAATAATAAAGCGTTCCCTAGTTTGTCTCCCGGGACGCCTTATAACACGCCGATATGATTATAACGTAGAAGCCTCTTCGCGTCAAGAAAGGAAACGACGATAATGCTCACGAATTATCGCTTTCGTCTTCATTTTCGCAAAAATATCGCATGGCAGCCTTCTTTCCTTCTCGCACAGAATAAAAGGTCTGCCGCGCCCCCAGCCCGTTTTCCGCCGCGATCCGGTCAGCAATTTTCTCACATTCTTCCCGGCTTTGCGCATGGATCATCGCATAGAAATTGTACGGCCAGCCCTCCACCGTTTCCCGCGAATAGCAATGTGACACTGACATCTCCCGGCTGACGGCACTTCCGACTTCGTCCAGCCTGTCTTTCGGAACGTTCCAAATGCAGAGCGCGTTCGCCGCAAAGCCAGCACGCCGATGCTGGAGTACTGCACCGACGCGGCGCAAAATCCCCTGTGCCTTTAGCGTACGGAGCCGGTCAAGAAACGCCTCTTCCTTCATGCCCGCCTTTTCAGCAAGGGCAGCATAGGGTCTCGGCACGAACGGAATGCCATCCGCCAACGCGCGGACAATTTTTCGATCCTGTTCCTCCAAAATGACCGTCCCCCTATTCCAAACGGAACTGCACTCGAACCTTGTATTTCTTCGCGGATCGCAGTTCCAGCATCCGCTCTACTCCCGGAAGTTCGCGAATCTCACCGAGAACTTTTTGGCGTCGATTCTCCGATGCCGTCTGGAGTGTAAACCAAAGATTGTATTCTCCTTCGCGCTCGTAATTGTGCGTAACGCCGTCATACCGATTGACCGCCTCAATCACCGAAGGAAGCGAAGTCGGCGAAACATAAAGCGCAACCAGCGTTCCCTGATAGCCAAGCGCGTCGGAGTCAAAATACGCACCAAGCCGCCGGAGATACCCGCCTTGCTTGAGCGCCGTCAATCGTTCAAGCAGCGTGGCTTCATCCGTGTTCAAACGCTCCGCCAACACGGCAAACGGACGGCTTTCCAACGGAAAATCTCCCTGCGCTGCGTTCAAAATCGCCTTGTCAAAATCCGAAAGCATGACGCCCTCCAATCTTCTCCGTCGATTCCCTGTTAAAAAAGCACCGGGCCGATGCTTTGGCAAGCAGTTCCTCCCGATGCCTTTCTTATTCTACAAAGAATCGGCAATAACGTCAAGCAATTCTGAACGTCCTTCACCTTTCAGCGAAGAATATGGAAGAATATCTAACTCCGGCACGCCCAGCGCGCGGCGAATCTGCTCCACTTGACGCCGTCCCGCGTCGCGCCCCAACTTGTCCGCTTTCGTCGCAATCGGCAGAACAGGAATCCCGTTCGCCGTCAGCCAGCGAAACATTTGAATGTCCGACTCCATGGGATCATGGCGGATATCAATCAACTGCGCGACAAAGCGGATATTATCCGAGGAAAGCAAATATTCTTCAATGAACTTTTTCCACGTCAACCGCTTTTCCCTTCCCGCTTTCGCGTAGCCGTACCCAGGAAGGTCAACAAGATAAAAATCCCGGCGCACTTCTTCGCCTTCGATTTTCATGCCGACGTCGTAAAAATTGATTGTCTGCGTTTTGCCCGGCTGCCCCGAGACGTGCGCCAACTTTCTATTGCGCGTCAGCGAATTGATCAGTGAAGACTTGCCGACATTCGAGCGCCCGATGAATACGATTTCCGGACGCTTTTCCTGCGGGTATTGCTCTCTCTTCACCGCCGAAGCGAGATACCGCCCTTCCGTGATGACGACGCGCTCTTTCATGGCTTCACCCATACATGCTCCAAGACTTCGTCCATCGACGTGACCGGCACAAATTCCAGCTGCTCCCGGATGGCCTTCGGGACTTCTTCAACATCGCGCAAATTTTCTTTCGGCAAAATAATGGTTTTCATGCCTTCCCGATGCGCAGCAAGCACTTTTTCCTTCAAGCCGCCAATCGGAAGCACGCGCCCGCGCAGCGTAATCTCCCCGGTCATCGCGACGTCGCTTCTGACCTTTCGGTTCGTCAGGGCAGAGACCATCGCCGTCGCCATCGTGATACCCGCAGACGGACCGTCTTTCGGCACTGCACCCTCCGGCAGATGGATATGGATATCGTTCTTTTCGTAAAAATCCTTGGACAGTTTGAACCGCTGCGAACGACTTCGAATATAAGACAACGCCGCCTGCGCCGATTCCTTCATGACGTCGCCGAGCTGCCCCGTCAGGATCAGGTTTCCCTTCCCTTTCAGGATTGTCACCTCCGTCGGGAGGATGTCGCCCCCGAGTTCCGTCCACGCCATTCCGGTGACGACACCGATCTGCGCTTCTTTTTCCGCTTTGGTGTGCAAATATTTCGGACGTCCCAAAAAATCTTCCAGCGATTTTGCCGCGACGCTGACGCGGTTGACGTCATCCTCCACAATACGGCGCGCCGCCTTACGGCAAATTTCCCCCAGCTTACGCTCCAACTCACGGACGCCCGCCTCACGGGTATATTCCGCGATAACGCGACGAATGACGCCGACGCCCAGAGAAAGTTTTCCCGCCGTCAAGCCGTTTTCTTTCCTCTGACGCGGCAGCAGATAGCGCTTTGCAATTTCCAACTTCTCTTGTTCCGTATAGCTCGACAGCGTGATGATTTCCATGCGGTCACGCAATGCGCGCGGAATCCCCGTCATGTCGTTGGCCGTAACAATCCAGAATACCTTGGAAAGGTCGAACGGCAGATCGACATAGTGATCGGTAAACGCGCAGTTCTGCGCCGGATCCAGCACCTCCAACAGCGCCGAGGCGGGATCGCCCTGATAGTCATGCGACAGCTTGTCGATCTCATCCAGCAAAAAGACAGGATTATTTGCCCCGCAACGGCGAATCCCCTCCATGATGCGCCCAGCCATCGCCGCGACATAAGTGCGCCTGTGACCGCGAATTTCCGCCTCATCGCGGATGCCGCCTAAAGACGCCCGCGTAAATTTCCGCCCGACAGCGCGTGCCACCGAAGACGCCAACGACGTCTTGCCCACGCCCGGAGGCCCGACGAGGCAAAGAATCGGCGCCTTCCACTGCTGTCCGTCCTTTTCGGACGCCTTTTCCATAACGAGCTTATGAACGGCGAGATAATCGAGAATGCGCTCCTTGACCTTTTTCAACCCGTAATGGTCGTTCTCCAACACCCGCTCCGCCTTTTTAATGTCGATGGAGTCCTCCGTCGTCTCATTCCACGGTAGCTCAATCAGGCAATCAATATAAGTGCGAATTACCGCCGTCTCCGCAGAATAGCCTGACATACCCTCCAGCCGATGGATTTCTTTCTCAATGGTCTTTTGAACCACTTCAGGATACGACTTCTCCTCCAGCTTCTTTTTATATTCCTCCACGGCGGCCTGACGACCGTCCTGATCGCCAAGCTCCTTCTGGATGACCTTGATCTTCTCCCGCAGATAATAATCGCGCTGCAGCTTCTCCATCTGCTTGTGGACTTCCGTGCCGAGCTTGCGCTCAATAGCGAGGACCTCCAACTCATGCACGAGAATCGCATACAGGCGACGCATCCGCGCCCCGACGTCCACCAATTCCAAAAGCGTCTGTTTATCCTCCACCGTCAGGTTCAGATGGCTTGCAATCAGATCGGCCAGCCGCCCCGTATCATCGATAATAGCGACGGAAACCAGAGCCTCCGCCGGAATTTTCCGCGTGGCCTTGACCCATTCCTCAAACCGGTGAACGACGCCTCTCGTCAACGCCTCCATTTCCAACGAAGGCGAACTCTGATCCTTGACCGGAATAATCTCGGCCTCGTCATACTTCTCCAATGCACGGATTTGACGGATACGCCCTCTTCCCGTGCCCTCGACCAGTACGCGCAATGCGCCGCCCGGCAACTTGAAAATCTGCCGAACCTCGGCGATTGTCCCAACGGAAAAAAGATCGCCCGGTTGCGGTTCCTCCAGTTCTGCGTTCTTTTGCGCAATGAGCAGAATACGTCGATCCAGCAGCATCGCCTGCTCCACCGCGCCCACTGAACGTGCGCGGCCTGCGTCCAGATGAATAATCATGGAGGGAAACACGACCATGCCGCGCAAGGGCAGCATTGGAATCTTTTCTATCCCCTTCATCTTGTGTCCTCCCTTTATAAAAAAGGCACTGTCTCGAGACAGTGCCCAATCGAAATTCTCCTCAAGCAGAGGCAACGTGCTGTCGGGGCATTTGCGACGTCTTGCCCGAACTCATCGTCAAAACCGGATCAAGATGTTTACAGATAACATCCTTCGTCACGCGGCATAACGATACGCCCTCCATAGACGGAATCTCGAACATGACGTTTCGCATAATGTCCTCCAAAATCGCCCGAAGCCCCCGCGCGCCCGTCTTGTGCTTCAAGACTTCTCGCGCAATCTGCCGCAACGCGTCCTCGTCAAACACCAGCTTGACGCCGTCAAGGGCAAACAGCTTCTGGTACTGCTTCACCAAAGCGTTCTTCGGCTCGGTCAAGATGCGAACCAGCGCGTCCTCCTCCAGTGCAGACAGTGTCACGACCACCGGCAGGCGGCCGATAAACTCAGGAATCAGGCCGTCTTTCAACAAGTCTTCTGGCAGGATATGCTTCAGCGTCTCGCCGATATTCTGCTTCTCCTTCGATCCCGTCTCAGCTCCA
>CACYUQ010000057.1 GCA_902777615.1 uncultured Selenomonadaceae bacterium | reverse complement strand
CGACAGGCAAGGCGCTTCCGCATCCACAAGGTCGTCGCCGAGCATGACCGCGAACGGTTCATACCCAACGAACTGCTTCGCGCAGAGTACGGCATGACCGAGCCCCAGCGCCTCCTTCTGCCGGATGAAATGAATCGCGACTTCCGAAATTTCCTCGACCATTTTGAGCTGGTCGTATTTGCCCTGCGCTTTGAGCTGCATCTCCAGCTCCAGCGAACGGTCGAAATGGTCCTCGATCGAGCGCTTGTTGCGTCCGGTGATGATCAGGATCTCCTCGATGCCGGAATCAATGGCTTCCTCGATAATAAATTGAATGGCGGGTTTGTCGACGATCGGCAGCATTTCCTTCGGCTGCGCCTTTGTCGCGGGCAAAAACCTCGTCCCGAGCCCCGCCGCCGGAATAATTGCCTTGCGGATTTTCTGCACGAGTTACAACTCCTTACGCCCTGATTTTTGCGAGCAGTTCGTCGGTCTTTTCCTTCAGCAGCTTCTCGTCGCCCTTCGTTTCCACGTTCAGTCGGATCACCGGCTCGGTGTTGGACATACGCAGATTGAAGCGCCAAGTGTCGAACTCCACCGAAAGGCCGTCCACCTTATTGACCTTGCCTTTCGGTCCATATTCCGCTTCCAGCTTCGCGATGATCGCCTTCGCGTCGTCCACTGTCGAATTGATCTCACCGCTGCACGGGAATTTCGCCATGCGTTCCGCCATCAGCTCGGAAACGGTCTTGCCCGCCTCGGAAACCAATTCCATCGTCGTCAAAAAGACGAGCATACCGCTATCGCAGTACGAGAAATTGCGGAAATAATGGTGGGCGCTCATCTCGCCGCCATATACGGCATCCTCTTTGCGCATTTTATCTTTGATGAACGCATGACCGCTCTTGCACATGATTGGCACGCCGCCGAGTTTTTCGGCGATTTCGAGGGTATTCCAAGTCATACGCGGATCGTAAATGACCTTGCCGCCCGGATATTTCTTCAGGAACGATTGCGCGAGGAAGCCGACCATATAATAGCCCTCGATGAAACCGCCCTGCTCGTCGAACAGGAAGCAGCGGTCAAAGTCGCCGTCCCATGCGAAGCCCATCGCCGCCTTGTTGTCGCGCACGGCCTTCGCAGTCGCGTCACGGTTATCCGGAAGGATCGGATTCGGCACGCCGTTCGGGAAGTTGCCGTCCGGCTCATTATAAACTTTCACGAGTTTTACGGGGAGCTTCTTCTCTAACTTGTCGATAATCGGACCCGCCGCGCCGTTTCCGGCATTCACGACCACCGTCATCGGCTTCAGCGCTTTCGCGTCGATATAAGTCAAAAGATGATCGACGTACTCGTCCGTCACGTCGTGTTTCTCGATTTTGCCCTTCGGGCCGTCGTAGGGCTTGAAATTCCCTTCGATGGCGAGATTCTCGATGTCCTTCAGTCCCGTGTCGCTGGAAATCGGAATCGCTTTTTCGCGGACCAGCTTCATGCCGTTATAGTTTTTCGGGTTATGGCTGGCCGTGACCATAATGCCGCCGTCCAGGCCCAAATGGAACGTGGCGAAATAAATCATCTCGGTGCCGCACTGCCCAATGTCGACCACGTCGCAGCCCGATTCCGTCAGGCCACGCGTCAGCGCCTCGCAAATCGACGGGCCGGACAAACGAATATCGTGACCGACCGCTACGCGTTTTGCGCCCAGAAGCTGGACGAACGCCTTACCCACGCGATAGGCGAGTTCCTCGTTGACTTCGTCGGGATAAATACCGCGCACATCGTAAGCGCCGAATCCTTTTCTGCTGAGTTCCATTCAAAATCCCCTCCAGCAAACAAATTTAGTCCATATATATTTATTAAATTCGCCGCATAGGCAAAAAATCCTCTAAAGCAAATCAGAAAAATAAAATTTTCGTCCCGCTTCGTAAGTCCTATGCTAAAATTTAAATTTCTGTAACAGGCGGCGCGTCGTGCAACGTTTTTCGCACAATCGCATAGGCAATCACCAGCGGAACGCATGCGCCAACCCATGCCATCGGGTTCGCGAAGCACGCGCCGAGGTACCCGAAACGGTCGATCAAGAATATCGCCGCCAACGCGCGCATCACAAGCTCCATGATACCGGCAAAGGTTGGCATCGCCGTTTGTCCAAGCCCCTGCAACGTAAAGCGGAAAATGAACAGCAGCGACAACACGATATAGCAAAGCCCGTTCACTACGAGGAACGTGCGCCCCATCTCCACGACTTCCGTCTCTCCGACGCCGACGAAGCCTTCAATCACGAACCCGCCGCACAGGATGTTGAACGCTGCCGCCAAGATGCTGAACGTGCCCGACATCAGGATGCAGGCTTTGACGCCCTCGCGAATACGAGAAAGCCGACGGGCACCGAAATTTTGCGCCGTGTAGGTCGCCATCGCCATGCCGAAGGAAATCATCGGCATGACCGCCACCGCGTCCACGCGCTGCGCTGCCGCGTATGCGGCAATCGACTGCGAGCCGAGGCCGTTCAGCGCCCCTTGCAGGATGATTGCGCCGAGTGCCACGACCGAGGACTGGAAGCCCATCGTATATCCAATCCGCGCGTGTTCCCAAAGCTCTTCTTTCGTCAGGCGCCAATCCTCCCGCCGAATCCAGAGCGCGGAGATATGGCGGCGGATATAGAAAAAGCAAATGGCATTGGCGAACACCTGCGAAGCCGCCGTCGCCAACGCCGCTCCCGGCACGCCAAGGTCGAATCCCAAAATAAAAATCGGCTCGAAGACGATATTGATGATCAAGCCGCCGGAAAGCATGATTGTCGCAAGGCGGCTGTCGCCCAGCGCACGGAGTAGGTTCGTCTGCATCGCGAACAGGCTCATCAATGGAATGCCCGCGCAGATAATCGAAATAAACGCCGCCGCATCGTCAAAAATCTCCGGCGGCGTGTCGAGCACCGTCAGTATAGGACGAATCAGCGGCAGCCCACAAACGACCATCCCTGCCGCCATGACAACCGAAAGCACCGTGCAGGCCGCAGCGCTTCTTCTGACGCCCTCTTCGTTTTTTGCGCCGAAGGCTTGTCCCGTCTTTATCGCAAGGCCCGTCGTCATGCCCATGACGAAACCGATCATCAGGAACATCAGGCAGCCGGTACAGCCCACCGCCGCCAGCGCCTTGACGCCGAGGAAACGGCCGACGAGGAACGTATCGACGAACGCGTACATTTGCTGCATCATATTACCGGCAATCAGCGGCAGCGCGAAAAAGAGAATCAGCCGCCACGGCTTGCCCTCGGTCATATCTTTCGTCATACGTTCCCCTCCTTCCTGGCTTACTTAAAATCGTTTTTCCTAAAATCCTGTCATTTTCGTCACGAAATACCGAAGCTCTTCCTGAAAAACGCAGACACTATTGTCTAGCGCGGCCGCCTGCGGTGCGAGCCACATATAGTGAAACGCTCGTGGTTTCAGATTCACCCGGTATCCCGTCGGATACGGCAAAACGTCGATGTCGTACTTTTCAAAATTCAACACCGATCGGTTCATATGGAACGCCGACGTTACCAAAATCGGTCGCGAAAATCCGTGCTCTTTCAACATGGCAGCCGTGTACATCGCGTTCTGCCCCGTCGTCCGGCTTTCCGTTTCTGTCAAAATATCGCTTTCCGGCACACCGAGTCCAATTAAAGCACGTCGCGCAATCAAAGCCTCCGCTCCCGAATCCTCAAACACCTGCCCGCCCGTCAGCAGCACGGGAATCCGCAACCGATAATATAGCCGCGCCGCCGTCAATAAACGGCTCGTCGCCCCGTCTGTCAGACCGCCTGCTCCGTCCAAATCCGGTGTGTCCTGCGTCGCGCCACCGCCCAACACCACAATCACATCCCCAGTCGGGTTCTTCGGTGGCAGATATGCTGATTCCAGATTGCGCATCCATGCCGACGATGCCAGCGGCGTAGAAATTACATAAAGCACAATCGATGCCACAAAAAGCGTCGCCGCAATTCCCCTCTCTCTGCGCCCAAAGAGCTTATACGAACACCAGAGAAAAAACAGGATAAAAATTCCCGGCGGCATGACAAACGCCGCGCCAAATTTCAAAAAATATATCACGAAGCCGCCCCCTTCCAAACAGGAGCGGCTTTTTCATGCGCGTATGAAAAGACTTTCTTTTTCACGATTTATCCGCCTTCTCAACAAAATACCCATACGTCCGTCGAAGCCCTTCTTCCAGGGAAACGAGCGGTTTCCAGCAGAGGCCGCGCCGTGCCCGCGCGTTTGACAGCGCCGACTTGTAAATGTCTCCCGGACGCTCCGGCCCGTATTTCGGAATGATACGCCGTCCCGCAACTTCCGACAGCACGTCGACCAGTTCTCGGAGGCTCGTCTGGGTCTGCGTGCTGAGGTTGTAGACGACGTTTGCCTGGGTCGTCTTCAGCGCCGCCGCGACGCCCGCCGCGATGTCCCCGGCATAGATGAAATCCCGGGTCTGCTCGCCATCGCCGAAAATCGTGATCTCTTTTTCCTCCGCGACGCTTCTCGCGAAGATGCTGATAACGCCGCCCTCGCCGCCGTCGCCCTGCCGCTCGCCGTAAACGTTGGCGAAACGAAGCACCACGTAATCGAGGCCAAAACATTCATGGTAAAGTTCCAAATAGCGTTCCGCCGTCACCTTCGACAGCCCGTAGAACGACATTGGCGCGAGCTTATGCGCCTCCTTGATCGGCAGGTCGCGCTCCGGCACATCACCGTAAGCCGCTGCCGTCGACGAAAATACCACGCGCTTGACGCCGCTCTGCCGTGCCGCTTCCAGCACGCGAACCATGCCGATAATATTGCTGTCCGCGTCTATTGCCGGTTCCTCCAGCGAATAGGAGACGAGCGTCTGACCCGCCAAATGCACAATCGCGTCGTACTGGCCCGTAGCGATCACGCCCGCGAGTCGCTCGTCGCGCACGTCCATCTCGATGAGCTCCATATCCGGCTCAAGATGCTCGCGCCGCCCCGAAGACAGATTGTCCAGTGCCACCGGCTCGTCGCCCTGCGCACGCAAATATCGCATCAAATGCGAGCCTATAAAGCCCGCGCCTCCCGTAATCAAAACTCTCATAAGAACACTCCCCGCGCTTTTGCGCGTTTTATTCCAAGTCTATTTCTGAAAGATACCGTGCCACGGCATCCTTCCAATCCGGCAGCCGGTGAAAGCCGCCCACATCCAGCGACGACTTTGACAGTCGCGAATTTTTGGGCCGTGTCGCCTTCGTCGGATAGGCGTCCGACGGTACCGGCGTTACACGTGTCTGGAAACCGCGCAGCCGGATCGCCTCCGAGGCCAATTCCGCCCAAGAGCAGACGCTTTCGTTTGTCGCATGGTAGACACCGAAGCGCTCGCTTTTTACCATGTCAGCGAGCAACTCCGCCAAATCCGCCGTATAAGTCGGCGAACCGATTTGGTCGTTCACCACCGTCAATTCCTCGCGCGTTTTCGCAAGACCCAAAATCGTCCGAATGAAATTTTTCCCATGCGCGCCAAACACCCAAGAAATCCGCACGATGAAAAACCGTCCCGACGGCATCGCGTCTTGCAAGGCACGCTCGCCCTCCAGCTTCGACGCGCCGTATACGTTGCACGGTCCCGTTGCGTCGTTCGTCTCGTAGAACATCTCGCCCGTGCCGGGAAACACATAGTCGGTGCTGATATAAATGAGCTTCGCACCGACGGTTTCGCAAGCTGCGGCAATCGCGCCGGTCGCCGTCCCGTTGATTGTACGGCAAAGTTCCGGTTCGTCTTCGGCGCGGTCCACCGCCGTATAAGCGGCGCAGTGAATCACTGCGTCGGGGCGCGTCGCCGTGACGAAGTCTCGCGCTTTCGCCGGATCGTCCAGCGGCATTTCTTCCCGTGTCGCGCCGATCACTTCGAGACCGCGCGCACGCAGTACGCGCATCACGTCCCAGCCGAGCTGTCCCGTCACGCCCGTTACAAGAACTTTCATCGTATCAACTCCACGCTTTATCATACCATTTGCGCCGCGCGGAAGCAAGAAAAAGGCGACAAAAAAGGAAGCCGCTCCGATTTTTGCGGCTTCCCTTTTATGTTATCCTATACAATCTTTTCCCCGTGATACAGCTCGCCTTCGATATCCGGCTTCACGCCGTAGCCGATGGCCCATTCGCATTTATACTTGATGGCCTGCGCGTGGATGGAGTCGATACGGTCGATGGTCCGGCGCACCTTTCCCGGCACACCCGCTACAAGGGAATTGGGCGGAATCACTTCATTCTGGAGAATCAACGCTCCGGCGGCGATGATCGAGCCTCGCCCGATTCGCGCTCCGTCCAGCACCGTGGCGTTCATGCCGATCAGCACATGATCCTCCACGACGCAGGCGTGCACCACCGCACCGTGGCCGATGGTCACATAATCCCCGATGATGCACGGAAAATCGTCGGCCACATGCAGGCAGGTGAGGTCCTGCACGTTTGAGCATTCCCCGACGGAAATATAATTGACGTCTCCCCGGGCGACGACGCCGGGCCAAATGCTCGCATATTTCGCGATGCGGACGTCGCCGGACAAAAACACCTGCGGCGCAACGAAAGCCTCTTCATGGATCTGCGGACTCTTCCCTTCGAATTCGCGGCTGGTAAGCGTATACATAGCTGCACACTCCTTCTCGCATTTTTGATATTATTAATTGTATATTACTTTCTCAAAAATGGAAAGCAGATTTTTTATAGCGGCATTTTGTGATATACTACTAAGGAAATCAACGCGAAAGGAAGTTTCCTATGAACCGCGAAACCGCCCTTCCAATCCTGAAAGAAATGTACGAGCAGGGCAACCCCTTCGTCAAGCTTTGCGGCATCGTCATCGACGACGCGGGGCAGGGCATGGCGAAAAGCCACATGACCGTCACCGAGCCGCTGACGAATCTCGTCCAGCGGCTGCACGGCGGCGCGCTGGCTACGTTGATCGACAACATCTTCGGCGTCACCTGCCGCACCATCGGCGCGGAGGTCGTGACCCAGAGCATCACGACAAACCTGATCCGCAATACCGAGATCGGGAAATCCGTTTACGCCGAAGCGCATATCCACCACGCGGGGCGTACTACGATCGTCTTGGAGGCAGATGTGTTCACTGAGGAGAGAAAGCTGATGGCCCATTCCATCGCTACGATGTTCGTCAGCGGCACCGATGACCGCTTCCCGAGAAATTGGGACGAAACGGAAAGGGCGTGAAACCGTGGATCAAGAGAAATGCCTCGAAATCATACAAGACATCTTCAGCACGAACCGCTATGTCATCCACAGCGGCATCATCATCGATGAAGTCGGCTGCGGCTGGGCGAAGCTGCACATGACCATCGACCCCGACGTCCATATCAACCTGACCGGCTTCACCCACGGCGGCGCGTTTTCCACGCTGGCGAACACCGCCGTCGGTGTCGCCTGCTGCACCGTCGGCGCGAAAACGGTCACGCTGAACATTACCACCGACTTCATCAAGAACATCCGCGCCGGCGAGACCGCCTGGGCGGAAGCGAATGTCCTGCACCGGGGGCGTAAGACAATCGTGCTCGCCGCGAAAATCTACGACGACCATCGCGGGCTGCTCTGCCAGACCATGGCGACCATGTACGTGAAGGGCGACGATGAGCGGATCCCGAAGGAATGGTGAGCGTTCCTTGACCGACCCGCGGCGCTTTGATATAATTAGCTCGTTGTTTTGGAGAGGTGGCCGAGTGGTTTAAGGAGCCGGTCTTGAAAACCGGTGATGCGGCAACGCACCGTGGGTTCGAATCCCACCCTCTCCGCCATTTAAGCAAAAAATTCCTTTTCCCTATTGCAAAACGAAATTCGTTCATGTATAATTACTTACGTTGCAAATGCGCTGTTAGCTCAGTTGGTTAGAGTATCACCTTGACATGGTGGGGGTCGCAGATTCGATTTCTGCACAGCGCACCACGAAAATACGGGCTGGTTTTCCAGCCCTTCTATTATCTTCCACGCCCAAATAGCTCAGTTGGTTAGAGCACCATCGTCACATGGTGGGGGTCCAGCGTTCGAGTCGCTGTTTGGGCACCATGACATACCGGAGCCGTGTGGCTCCTTTTTTGTTTTGGTTTCCTATAAAAAACGACAGCGCCGAGATTTCCGGCACTGTCGTTTTTTGTTCCCCTCATGGACGGTTGGCCTTTGCGTATTGCAGCGTCTCTTCAATAAACGCGCGGCAGACGCCCTCGGAGAGCTTTGCGCTTTTCTCGCGGTTCAGCAATTTTTTCCACTGCATTTCCAATTTTGCCGTCAGTTTCTTCGTGCGCTTTTCATCTCCCGACTTCAAAGCTTCGAGAAGATTGAGAGCGGTTTCGTCGGCTTCGGCGAGGCGTTCCAGCTGCTTGAGCTGAGGCTTGCACTCGCGTCGCTGTTTGGCGGGCAGCTTGTCTTGCAAAGTTTTCGCCGCCGTCTTTAGCTTTTCAAGCTGTTGCTGCAGATGGGCGAGGCGGGCATCGGCGTCCGCCGCCGTCGGCCACGCGCGCCAGAAGGCGTCCATTTCCGCGCGCAGCGTTTGGGCGTCGGGGCGTCCAATGTTGGCCCAATGATTTTCCAAATGTTGGGAGTGATCGGCGAACAGTTCCATTTCCGTCGCCAGAGCGCCGTATTGCGCTTGAAGCGCTTCTTTCCAAGCAGCTTGCGGCTCGTAGCTTTCCGGCGCGAGAGCGTAAGCCGCGCCTGTGGCGAGGCTGAGTTTCGAAAGCTCCTCAAAGGTCATCGGATTGAAAAAAATCGAGGGAAGTCCGTTTTCCGGCAATTTTTCCACCGGCCCAAGCGCCAGTTTTTCTTCCATGTAGTCGTTGACGGGGTAGTTCCACCAGAGGCCGAGCCGCCGCCCGTAAAGCTGCACCGCGTCGTCCAGCGTCTTCGGAGACAAGCCCTTCAGCGCGACGCCTTCCCCCGTAAAGAGCGGCAGCGCGTCTTTCGGAAGGCCGCCGGAAAAATCTTTCGTGTACGGCTTCGTCTTGCCATCCGGCGTCCGCATATCGGTCAAATAATATTCGGTGGGCACGGTCAAAAGCGGCGAAACGTCTCCGTGCGGTTTGACAAAATGCTCGTCGAGCCATCGAAGGATTTCCGCCTGGCCGCGTCCGTCTTTTTCTTTGATGTCGTCGAAGAAAATTGCGAAATCCCGCACACCGAGATCATAAACCGCTTCCAGCTTTTCCAGAAGCTTTTCCCTGTCCATGGCGCCGTGAAGCGGCGTATAGGAGGCGTCCAGCCCCGGCGACACGGCAAAGATGAAGTTCACGTTACGCGTTTGCGCTTCGCGGATCAGAGCCGCCAACTTTTTCAACTGCGGTTTCGGGTACGGCTCGCGCCATTTTTCCCGGTGGTAGGGATCGTCCTTCGGCGCGTAGATGTAAGCGTTCAGCCCGTGGGCCTCGCAAAAGGCCAGCATATCGACGCGCTGCTCCTGCGTCCATGGTTTGCCATAGAATCCTTCGACGACGCCGCGCACGGGAATCGGCGAGGCGAACGCCGTCCCTTGTAAAAGGGCGGCGAGCATGACACCCGCCGCGATTCGTTTTGCGTTCATTTTTTCTTCCCTTTGACCGCGTCCATCATGATTTTTTGGTTCGCCAGCGCCGCCTCGTTGTTGTCGTGGATTTCGTTCGTCACGGTGTAAAAATCTTTCCACGCGGCTTCGTAATCGCCCAGCTTCGCGTGCGAGACGCCGATGCCGACGCGGGCGTCCGCCATTTGCGGGTTCAGCGCCAGCTCCTGCTCAAAATTGGTGATGGCACTCTGCCAGCGGTCGGCCAGCATATAGAGGCAGCCCCGGTTGTGCCATGCTTGCGGCAGCAGCGGGTCGAGGGCGATGGCCGCCGTGTAGTCGGCTTCCGCCTTGGCAAGGTCTTTCAGCTTTTCATAGCAAAGCCCCCGGTCAAAATACGCCTCGGCGGACGGTGAAAGCTCGATGGCCTTGTCGTAGTCCAAAATCGCGCGTTCCGTCTCCCCGGCGTAGAAACGAGCCACGGCGCGGCGAATGTAAGCGTTCGGGTCGTCCGGCGCGCGTCGCACCGCTTCGGAGGCGTTCAGGAGCGACGTTGGCGAGCCGTCGGGTACCTTCGCCTGCCGCCAGAGGTTCAAAATGTCCTGCCCGTAGTAAGTGCCGGGCACCGCCCACTTGCCGTTGAGTCCTGTCCACATCTTGACGACGCCGTGGATGTCCGGCCTTTTCTCGATGACGAGCTCATAGCGCGGGTCGACGATGTCCGTTTCGGGTCTGCGGGTAGTCGTATAGACCATCAAATGCTGGATATGGGCGCGGACGCCAAGCTGCGCCGTCTCGAATCGCGCTCCCGGCTCGTGGTTGCCCGTGGCGCCGAGACCGCAATAATTGTTTTGATCCGGCGTAACGTCCCCGCCGTATTTGAAGAAGCCCGTTTCCTTGCAGGCTTGGCAAAGCGCGATATCGGCGCGGATGCCTTCCCGGCCCGCTTCCTCATAATAGTATTTGACGATTTCCTCCACCGTGCAGGAAAGATTCGGCGCCGGATTGCGCCGCAGGATGAAGTCGACCATCTGTTTCTCCGTCGCCTCGGCGCGGCCGAAAATCGTCACGTCCTCCAAGTCTCCGCCTTTCGGCAAGATTGGCAGTGCGTAAGGCTCGCCCATGCTCCAGACCGCGGATTCGAGCTTTGTCTTGTCCAGTGTTCCGGTGGGCGCAGGCGGGAATCCTACCCGCGCGTCCTGCGCTTTCGCCCCGCAAGTCGCGCCGGGCGTATAGGCAGAATTGCCCGCGCCCGGTGACGCGAAAAAGCATCCAAGGCAAAGGAACCCAGCCACCGAAGCGGAAACCAGCGCCGCTTTTGAAAAAGTTTTCATCATACCCCTCCCGGTTCATCGTTTATGCGCAGTGATCACGGTATGGCTATTTGCGTTGACGGTCAGCGTGCAGCCGCCCGACATGACGTAGTAATTTTTGCCCCGCCGCTCGATCACGGCGTCCGACGCATTGATCCGCTCCCTGCACCACGCGATCACATCATCCGAATCCGGCGAAACGTTCCGCTGGATTCGTTCCTCGCCCATCGGCGTCGTGTGAAGACCGGCCAAAAGCGCCGCCCGCTCCTCTGCCGTCATTTCAGATACTTTTCCTCCAGCTTCGCCATGGTGCCGTCCGCGCGCAGCTCGGCAAATACGAAATTGATGTAATTCAAGAACTCCTGATCGCCCTTCATCATCAGCGCACCGCAGGAATGAATCGTAAACGGCCGGTCCACCATCGGCGCGGCGAGACGACTGTCCAGTCGCACATAATGGTTCGCCTCGACGACCTCGGTGATCATGATGTCGGCTTCCCCCTCGGCGATGCGGGCGGGAATTTCCGCGTTCTGCTGATGGACGATCAGCTGCGCGCGCTTGAGGTTCGCGTGGGCAAATTTCTCGTTGGTGCCGCCCGGATTGATCATCACGCGCACATCGGGCTTGTCGATATCTTCAAGGCTCTGGAACTTCTTCGCGTCTTCTTTGCGGCAGAGAATCGTCTTGCCGAAGTAACCGATACCGTAACCGTCGGACATGGCCATCAGGCGCGCCCGGGTGAAATTCCGCGAAATGCCGCAGAGCGCAAAGTCAAACTTGTCCGCCAGCGTGTCCTCGCTCAGTGTCGGCCAGCTCGTCGGCACATACTCGATCGCCACGCCCAGCGAATCGGCGATGATCTGCGTCAGCTCCGCGTCAATGCCCTCGTATTCTCCCGTCTCGGGATTCAGATACGACATCGGGCGATAATCTCCCGTCGTACCTACGCGGATCGTGCCGCGCTCGGCGATGTCCTCCAGCCGCCCGGCATCCACGCGCGTCGGTGCGAAGAGCAGCGCCGCCAGTGCGAATACCGCCCACAGGAAAAGGAGTCCTCTGTTCTTCTGTTTCATCATTGTACTTCATCCTTTCATTCTATCTT
>CACYUQ010000056.1 GCA_902777615.1 uncultured Selenomonadaceae bacterium | reverse complement strand
AAAAGCGTGAAGAGCTTCAAGGACGGTATGGACGAGACCGAAGAAGACGTCGCGGATGATGAGCCGAAGAAGGCGAAAAAGTCCAGGACCGCCAAGAAAGCTGAGAAGAAGGCCGACGACGAGCCTGATGAAGAAGCGTAAGAAAACAGACGCAGCAAACAGCGACGGCACGATGAGCCTCTCCGGCCACCTGAAGGAACTCCGGAACCGCATTGCAGTTGTCGTTGTTCTGTTGCTGGTGGCCTTCACCGCGTGTCTCAGCTTCGCCCCCCGGTTTATCACCTTCCTGACGGATATGGGCAAAGCCTATGATTATGTCTTTGTCTATATTGCGCCGCAGGAACTGCTGCTGGTTTACCTGAATACCGCTCTGGTTGGCGCGCTCGTTGTGTGTTTTCCGGTTGTGGCGTATGAAGTCTACGCTTTCTGCAGTCCGGGTCTCACGAAGCGGGAACGCACTTTCTTCATTGGTTCCCTGCTGGCCGGGACGGTGTTTTTTGTCGTTGGCGTGCTGTTTGCGCGCTTCATCAGTCTTCCTTTTGTTCTCCGCTTTCTGATTCAGTTCACCGGGGAAGTCGATGTCGCCGCCTCCATCAGTATTCAGCAGTATATTGGTTTTCTGCTTACCATTTTCGTCGTATTCGGACTGGTCTTTGAACTGCCCGTTGTCTCTGTTCTGCTGACAGGGCTTGGTCTGATCCGTGCAGACTGGCTTCGCAAGGGCAGGAAGATCATGATTGTGGTTATTTTCATACTGGCTGCCATCATCACTCCGCCTGATGTGGTTTCCCAGGTGATGGTCGCCTTGCCGATGATTCTTCTTTATGAGCTCAGCATCGGGCTCAGCAGCCTGGTTGGCAGGCGTCGGACAGAAGCCCGCGAAGAAGACGCGGAAGCCTGAGCATCACAGATCTCTGAACAAAAGCACCGAAAACGGATCGGTGCTTTTTTTATATGTGTTATACATGGCAGATTTTCCGGTACTCTTCGCTTTCTGCACCCGAAAGATCGTGAGTCAGCAGCGGCTTTTCCACCGCGATTCCCGGATGTCCGTCCTTTCTTCCCTCCACGAGGACCAGAGAAGCCTCCCGCCCGGCGTCGTGGTGCACAAACCGGAGCCGCTTCGGTTCCAGGTGTGCAGAGTTCATCTCCCGCAGGAGATCCGACAGCCGCTCCGGCCGGTGGCACAGATACAGTCTGCCGCCGCTCCTGCAGAGTCTTGCTGCCGTATGGCATAGCTCCTGCATGCTTAATGCGGTCTCTGCTCTGGCCGCTGCACGTCCCGCTTCCGGAGAACGCTTCCCCTGTTCCTGTCCAAAATACGGCGGATTGGATATAACAACATCAAAGCCTCCGTTGGGGAGCCGTTTCACGGTCTCTCTCAGATCACCGGGAACAACAGCCGCACGCGTTTCCAGCGCATTCACCCGGATGTTCTCCTCTGCCAGCGCGCACGCTTCTTCCTGAATCTCCAGTCCGGTCATGTGGAGCTTCGCCTCGCGCCATAAAAGCAGAAGCATCAGAATGCCTGAGCCGCATCCGAGGTCTGCCCCTCTCTCACCTGCCCGTACCACGGCAAAATCCGCCAGCAGAAGGGAATCGGTTGTAATGCCCAAGTATTCAATCTGTTGGAAAAAAGGCCCATCCGGCCATAATCTTGTCTGTTTCAAAATACCCTCCGGCAGATTCATGCGGTCTGTTGTTCTTCTTACAGGCGCGGATTATATGTCATTAAGTCATAAAAAAGCGGAGAGGCAACCGTCTCTCCGCTTCATATTCATTTGAGAGCTTATACGTTCTCAATGGCCTCGGCCGGGCACTGAGCTGCGCAGGAGCCGCACTCCAGGCACTTGCTCTGATCGATCTCATAATGGACATCGCCCATCTCAATCGCCTCGGCAGGGCACTGTGCTGCGCAGGAGCCGCAGGACAGGCACTCGTCAGTAATAACAAAAGCCATGATATTCCCTCCATATAAGTATTCAGATTTTGGGTCGGGCAGATGCCCGCCGGATTTCTCTGTTGGATTCATTGTAACACATCATCTCAAAATTGCAATAGGGATTTTTTGAAAAAGCTGTATTAAAACCCTTCAATTCCAGCAGTTTGATATCTCTAACAGCCATTTTCCCTAACTTTTCCTGCCATTTCAATTCCTATCTTTTCACTGGTGGATTTGAAAAATAATAACATGCTGATCCGGCTGTTATACCGTGTTCAGATTTTATTCTGAATTTTAGAATTGCACTTGACAATCGTCCAAAGTGAGAATACAATAACTTGAATTGTATTGATAAAGCCATGGGGAGGCTTTTGAAATCACTTTTCAATGATTCGACGCAGCGGTCTGGTGTCCGCTCGTCTCGAGATAGCATACAGCATATGCTTGTGAACCCACGCAAAATTCTTAAAGGAATGGAGGTGTGTTTACTACCTATGCCAACGTTTGTATGGATTATCATTCTTCTTATTCTGGCTGTCGTCGGTTTTGCTTCCGGTACGCTATACAGGAAAAAAGTTGCGGAGCGTGAGATCAGCAGCGCAGAAGACGAAGCCAAGCGTATTATCAACGAAGCGATAAAAAATGCAGAGAGCAAGAAGAGAGAAGCTCTCGTGGAGGCAAAGTAAGAAATACACAAAAGCCGCTCGGAGTTCGAGCGCGAAGAAAAGCTGCGCCGCAGCGAAGTACAAAAGCAGGAGCGCCGTCTGCAGCAGAAGGAAGAAGCCCTTGATCGAAAGACCGACGCTCTGGAGAAGAAAAACGAAACCCTCAGTTCCAAGATTGCCGCTGTCGAGGCTCAGCAGGCAGAGGTCGCACTGGTCAAGAAGAGTCAGCTGGAAATGCTGGAAAAAATTTCCGGATTCAGTGTGGACGAAGCAAAGGCCTACCTGATTGAGAATATCAAAAATGACGTAACGCATGAGATGGCCATGAAGGTCAAGGAAGTCGAGGCCCAGTACAAGGAAGAGGCCGATAACCGCGCCCGCGAAATCATCACCACCGCCATCCAGCGCTGCGCCGCCGACCACACCAGTGAAATCACAGTTTCCGTCGTCCCTCTCCCCAACGACGAAATGAAAGGACGTATCATCGGCCGTGAGGGTCGCAACATCCGCAGCATTGAAAACCTGACCGGGTGTGATCTGATCATTGATGATACTCCGGAAGCGATCACCGTTTCCAGTTTTGATCCCGTCCGCCGTGAAGTCGCCCGTCTTGCACTTGAAAAGCTCATTCAGGACGGTCGCATTCACCCCGCCAGGATCGAAGAAATGATCGCCAAGGCTCAGAAAGAAGTCAATGCCACCATCAAGGCCGAAGGCGAACGCGCTGTCTTTGAGACAAATATCCACGGGCTTCATCCGGAACTTGTCCGACTTCTCGGACGCATGCGCTACCGTACCAGCTACGGTCAGAATGTTCTGAACCACTCGATTGAGGTTTCTCACATTGCAGGTCTGCTTGCTTCTGAACTCGGTGTGGATGTGACCACGGCAAAGCGCGCCGGCCTCCTTCACGATATCGGCAAGGCCATAGACCATGAAGTGGAAGGAAGCCATGTCACCATCGGTGTGGATATCGCAAGAAAGTATCACGAGTCTGAAGCTGTCATTCACGCGATTGAGGCGCACCACAACGATGTTGAGCCCCATACTGCTGTCGCCTGCCTTGTTCAGGCCGCCGATGCCATTTCCGCCTCCCGTCCGGGTGCGCGGCGTGAGAACATTGAGAACTATGTCAAGCGTCTGGAGAAGCTTGAAGAAATCTCAAAGAGCTTTCCCGGCATTGCCAGTTCCTATGCCATTCAGGCCGGTCGTGAGATTCGTATCATGGTCAAGCCTGAAACCGTCAGCGAGGATCAGATGGTTCTTCTTGCGAGAGACATCGCCAAGAAAATTGAGTCTGAGCTCACTTATCCCGGTCAGGTCAAAGTACATGTTCTGCGGGAAACAAAAGTTGTCGACTACGCAAAATAAACATGAATCCCCGCCCTTTCGGGCGGGGATTCTTTTTGCTGCACTGTCTGCAGGGACTCCGTCTGTCTGCTTTGCTGTTTCTTTCGATTCCGGGTTCAGCGCTCGTTCTGCAGTTCTATCTCCATAAAAATCGTCCCCGGAATCAGGCAGTCATAATACGGGTCGATCTCATGAAAGCCAATTCTGCGGTAGAGCGACAGCGCCGTTCTGAGCGCCGGAAGCGTATCCAGTCGCAGCCGCCTGTAGCCTGCGGCGCGGGCATCTTCCATGATGCGCATCAGCATCTGTTCTCCAAGATTATGTCCGCGAAACGCCGGGCGAAGGTAGAGGCGTTTCAATTCCGCACTTTCTTCATCATAGTTCTGCTGAGCCAGCGACGCGCCGAACCCCGGATTTGCCCGGAGGAGCATCGCACTGTATTCTTCATACAACGGAATCAGTTCCTCTCTGCGCTCAAACGCAGAAACAAATCTCACTTCCGTACTCATTCTGCTCGCTTGGACAGCCGTCCGGCATTGTGGAGCATCTCATCCTTCAATGCCATCAGCTGTTCGGACAGGTCGACATAGTACTGATGCGGATTGTTGAAGCGGAGCACCTCCGGCCAGAGTGTCGAAATCTGAGCCGCGCAGTACGCTTTGATCTCCGGCAGCATCGGCAGGCGGTAGACAAGCTCTCCGTTTTGAAACACAGGGACCTGCAGTTCGACCGCGCTGTAATTCTCCATTACCTTACTCTTCCAGCGTGCCATCGGATCGCAGATCATGAGAGGCCTGGAATCGTCCACAATTTCTTCCCGCAGACAGATATAATCTGCCTCCGCCTTCCCGGTATCGCGGTTATAGAAGCGGTATACTTTCTTGAAGTCCGGATTCGTTATTTTTCCTACGTTCTCACTGATTTTGATCTTCGGGATTCTCTTGCCGCCCGCTTCTTCCACTGCGCAGAGCTTATATACGCCGCCGAAAACCGGTTCGCTCTTGGAGGTAATCAGTCTCTCTCCGACACCGAAGGCGTCAATCTTTGCGCCCTGGCGAATCAGATCCCGGATCAGCCGCTCATCCAGAGAATTGGATACCGTGATCCGGCACTCCGTCCACCCTGCTTCATCCAGCATTTCCCTTGCGCACTTCGTCAGCCATGCCATATCGCCGGAGTCCAGCCGTATTCCGCACTTTTTGATTCCGAGCGGCTTCAGAACGTTGTTAAAAGCCCTGATGGCATTCGGGACACCGGACCGCAGCGTATCGTATGTGTCAACCAGCAGCACCGCATTTTCACCTTCAAAGCGGTCAATCACCGCTGTCATTTCCGTTTGCTTCATTTTCCCTTTGTCCCGTCTTCTTCCCCGCCGCGCTCTGTCTGCACGGCATACGTTTTTCCGTCCGTCCTGACCGTGATCGTCCCGTCCCTGTCGGTACGGTAAACCGTCATCTTATAGTCGCCGTATCGCGCAAGCACCGACGGATGCGGGCAATGGTATTCGTTGTCTTCCCCGCAGGAAATCAATACCGTGTCCGCGCCGAGCGCCCGCAAGAATTCCGCGCCGGAAGCCGTCTTGCTTCCATGATGCCCGGCCTTCAAGACTTGGCAGCGGAGCGATTCCGGCGCGTAACGCCGCAAAATCCCATTCTCCGTAGGAATCTCGGCATCCCCCGTCAGCATCATCGCAAAATCCCCGTATTCGAGCCGCGCAACGATGGAATTCAAATTCAAGTTCACCTTGTCGTTTTGCATCCCGCGCTCGTCCACCATTTCCTGCGTCGGACTGAGCACGCGGAGCACCGCGCCGCCGCCGAGATCGAGCACGTCGCCGTCCCGCAGCGATTTGGACGGTATATTCTTCTTGTCGATTTTCTCCAGATAGTCCCGATAGACCTTCGTCGTAGTCGGCTGCCCGTTGTCATAGACCGCTTTGACATCGCAAAGCCGGAACACTTCCGCCGTGCCGCCGATATGGTCGCGGTGCGGATGCGTGACAATCAGCTTGTCGAGGCGCCGCACGCCCTCTTTTTTCAGCGCGGCGCGCAGCCGTGCCGCCTCCCCGGTATCGCCGGTATCGACCAGCACCGTCTGCTCCGGCGTCCGTATCAGAATCGCGTCCCCCTGCCCGACGGCCAATACCTTGACCGACACGCCGGTCTCCGCGGGCGGCGGAGAGGAAAACGCCGCGCCCCCCAGCCAATCCGCAGGCAAGCCGCACGCGGTCAGGACCGCCGACAATACGGCAAGGAGCACCGCGCATAACGTCTTCCCCATGCATCAGGCGTCCTTCCCCAGAACGCTCCGGTTGATCCGCGTGAAATAAATCCGCGCGAGCAGGAACAAGAACCACATCAGGAACGTAGTCATATAAATGACGTCGACCATCGTGACGTTCGAGTAATCCACTTGGGACAGGACAATGCCGCCGACAATCATGATCACGAAATCCAGCGGCTTGATCCAGACAAAAATCTTCTTGAGCTTGTCCAGCAGCGTAGGTTTCTTCTCCTCCCGCGACGGCTCCTCCGACGTCTCCGGCACGGGGATCGGCTGCGGACGGTTCGCGTGCTTTCGATGACTCATGCCTGCGCCTCCAATAAAAAATTCCTGTATCAGTCTTTACGGCTTTATAGTATACGTAAAGACGCCGTAAAAAGCAAATCCATACAGGAATCTTTCATAAATTGAACCTATCTTTTCAGATTTCCCTACGATCCGGCGGCACGGGATGGAGCTCCAGCGACGGATTGTTGTCCGTGATCCAGCCCAGCGCCCATTCATTATTGACAAGCAACACGGGCCGCTCGTCGCGGTCGTAGACGAACATCCCCCGATCCGCGCCGCGAAGCGACTCCGGCGTCACCGCGCGCCCGTCTGGATAAGTCAGCCAGCGTGCCACCTCGAAAGGCTGCATCACCATCTCGATATCGACGCCGTACTCGCTCTTCAGCCGATACGTCAACACGTCAAACTGCAATGTGCCCACCGTGCCGACGATATACGACTCGATGCCCGCGCCCGCCTGCCGGAAAAGCTGGATGGCGCCCTCCTGCGTCAGCTGCTCGACGCCCTTGACGAACTGCTTGCGCTTCATCGTGTCCTTCGCCTGCACCCGCGCGAATTTTTCCGGCGGGAACACCGGGAAATCGGCGAACTTGAACTTGTGGGCCCCGTCGCAAAGCGTATCGCCGATGCCGAAGATCCCCGGATCGAACAGCCCGACAATATCGCCCGGCCACGCCTCGTCGATGATCTGCCGGTCCTGCGCGAGGAACTGCTGCGGCTGCGCGAGCTTGATCTCCTTGTCCGACGCCACGTGCCAGACACTCATATTCCGCTCGAACTTGCCCGACACGATACGGATAAACGCCAGACGGTCGCGATGCGCGGGATTCATATTCGCCTGGATCTTGAACACGAACGCCGAAAACTTCTCGTCCTCCGGCTGGATATTCCCGTCCGAGGACGCGCGCGGAGCCGGCGGCGGCGCCAGGCGCAAATACTCCTCCAGGAAATTCTGCACGCCGAAATTCGTCATCGCCGAGCCGAAAAACATCGGCGTCAGCTCGCCGCAGGCGATTCTTTCCTCGTCGAAGGCTTCCCCGGCCTCGTCCAGCAGCGCAATATCGTCCAGAAGCGCCTGATACGTCTCCTCGTCCAGCGCCGCCTTCAGCTCCGGCGCATCCAGCGCGTAAGTCTCCGACCCGCGCGTCTCCTGCCCGTGGGTCTCGTCGGCGGCGAAAAGCTCCACCAGCTTCGTCTGCCGATTGTACACCCCGCGATAGCGCCCGTCCGAGCCCACCGGCCAATTCATCGGGCAGGAGCGGATGCCCAGCACGTTTTCCAGCTCGTCCATCAAATCGATCGGCGCCTTGCCGAAACGGTCCAGCTTGTTGACAAACGTGAAAATCGGGATGCGGCGCTCCTTGCAGACCTTGAACAGCTTTTTCGTCTGCGCCTCGACGCCCTTCGCCGCGTCCAGCACCATCACCGCGCTGTCCACCGCCATCAGCGTGCGATACGTGTCCTCGCTGAAATCCTGATGGCCCGGCGTGTCCAAGATATTGATCCGGCATCCGCCGTAATCGAACTGCAAGACGCTGGACGTGACCGAAATGCCGCGCTGCTTCTCAATCTCCATCCAGTCGGACACGGCATGGCGCTGCGTCTTGCGGGACTTGATCGACCCCGCCAGATGGATCGCCCCTCCGTAAAGGAGCAGCTTCTCCGTCAAAGTCGTCTTGCCCGCGTCCGGATGCGAAATGATGGCGAACGTCCGCCGCCGATTGATTTCCTTTTCCAATTGCTCGCTCAAACTTCTATCCCCTCGTGTTTCATTCGGAATTTAATCAACGCTTTATTATACACTATTTTGGCCAAAAGGAAACCGTTTTCGCGCAAAGAAAAAGAGCCGAGCGCTTCGGACGTTCCGAAACGCTCGACCCGATGGTCATCTTATTCTTCCTATCATCAAAACATCTTGCCTACCAAGAACCAAAACCGCCCTCGGCTCCTCGCGTCCCTGCTCATGAACTCCGGCGCGCCGATCCGCCGCGCGTAGTCCAGCCGCGCGAACCAAGCGTTCTCTCTGCTGTACGTCGCGGCGATGCCCCAGCCTTTCAAGGTCTCGCTGCCGCCTTGTCCGTCCTTCGTCGTCTGCACCGTGCCCGCGTCGAAATACGTGGACAGCGTCAGCCCCTTCAGCGGCGTATGCCAGCGAAGCTCCAGCGTCCCGAGAAAACCCTCGTCCCCCGACGCCTCGCCCTGCGGATAGGCCCGCACGCCCCGCGCGCCGCCGAGGTAGATTTCCTCCGAGCCGTCCAGATTGCGGCTGGCTTTCTGTCCCTGCGCTTTCAGCAGGATATCGGTGCTGTGACCGAGGCTCTGCACCGCCGTCACGTCCAGCGTCCCTTTCCAGAATCCGCCGAGGGTGCGCCCGTTCCTTCCCAGCTCCTGCGCGAAATCCGAGTCCGCCGTCATCGTTCCGTGCCGCGCCTCGAGCCGATAGGAAAGATAGGAGCCGTCGCCCCGCCCCATGCCGGAGATTCCCGCGTAAACCGCCGCGCTGTGCTTTTTCCACGAGAAGCCCATTATTTCGTCGGTGATGTCCCGATAATCGAATCCGTAAATCACGGAGAGGGAGCTTTTCGCCGCTTTCCAGAGCGGCGTCTCGCCCCAAAGGCTGTAGGTGTTCGCCACGCCCTCCGCGCCCATCTGGCTGAAGAAGCTGCCCAGCTCGTAGTCCGAGCGGGAGAATCCGACGCCGAGTCTTGTGGCGCTGTGGCCGACGGGCATTTCATATCCGATGTTGTAGGCGTGTTGTTTGTGGTTGGAGATCAGGCCGCCGACGATCAGTTTGCCGCCGACGCCGCCCACGTTTTCCAGCGACGCGGAGAGGCCGTAGCGGTATCTTCCCGCCGCCTCGCTGCCGTAGTTTTCCGCGTAGACGATGGCCGAGGCGGATTTGTCGTTCGTGATTTTGACGAGGAGATCCGTCTCACCGACGCCGCTGCCCGCCGAGAGGATGCCCGCCGCGTGGACGCCGCTCAGATCGTCCAGGAGGTAGAGGGCGCTTTCCAGGTCTTTCGTGCGGAGGATTCCCTTTTCTTTGAGCCGCGCGAGGATTCCCTTTTCTTTGAGCCGCGCGAGGATTCCTTTCGCCACGTCGTCGGCGAGGCGGCTTTCGTTTTCGAGGGTGACGGCGCCGAGCCGTCCCGGTAAAATGCGAATGAGCAGGCGTCCGTCTATAGCCGTCTGCTCGGGGATATAGGCCGCCGCTGTCGGGTAGCCGTGGTTTCGGGTGTAGTTCGTCAGCTCCGCCAAGAGTTCGCCGAGGATCGCGCCGTTGATTTCGCGTCCGATGTAGGCCGAGGCAATCGCGGCCGTTTGGTCGCCGGACAGCCCCATGTCGCCGTGCTCGACGCGAATCTCGGTCAAGGTGAAGCGGACTTCGGCGGGCGCGGGCGTCTGCGTCGGCGTCTGATCGGAGATGTCGGCCGCACGCGCGGGCCGCTCGTCCCGCACGCTGTCGGAGGGCGCGGGCACCGCAGGCGCGGCGAAGGAGGGGGAAAGGGGAAGGAAAGCAGCAACAAAAGCGCACAAAAATAGCCTTCCCCTTTGGGGAAGGCTTGGTTACGGCGCTTCGCGCGCCACCCTCCCCAAAGGGGAGGGCTAAGTTACTTCCTTCTAATTGAAAGTATTATAAACTGTAGGAGAAAAGTTTGTCAACAAAAACGTAGGAGAAAAGGCCACTCCCTTGAGTGCTAAATTTGCAGTTTTGGGCGATAATAATTTTTTTCATGGGACGAAAGGTATTTCATATAGCCCAACTGCCGCAAGCATAAAAAAATCGGAACCGTAATTTTTACGGTTCCGATTTTTTTACATTCTCTCTTTATGATTACGTCAGCGTCAGCCGCACATACGTCTTTTTCCCTTTGCGCACGATGGCCGCGCCGTCTTTGAAATCCTCGCTGCCCAGCGGGCGCTCGATGTCCGTGACGCGCTGGTCGTTCAGCGTCAGGCCGTTTTGCTGGACGAGGCGCTTTCCCTCGCCTTTCGACGCCAGGAAGCCTTTTTTCACCAATACGTCGAGCAGCCGCGCGCCAAGCTCCGACGCGTCCACCTCCGCCGTGGGCATCGCGTCGGCGTCGCCCGCACCGCCGAAGAGGGCCTCCGCCGCTTTTTTCGCTTTTTCCGCCTCGGCCTCGCCATGCACGAGACGCGTGACCTCATAGGCGAGGATCTTTTTCGCGTCGTTCATGCGCTCGTCCCGATGGGCGGTGAGCCGCCGCACCTCGTCCATGGGCAGGAACGTGAGCCGCGCCAGGCATTTCGCTACGTCGCCGTCGTCGATGTTCCGCCAATACTGGTAGAAATCGTAGGGCGAGGTCTTTTCCGCGTCGAGCCAAAGGGCGCCCGAGGCGGTCTTGCCCATCTTCTTGCCGTCGCTCTTCGTCAGGAGCGAAAGGGTCAGGCCGTAAGCGGCGCGGCTCTCGCGGCGTCGGATCAGCTCCACGCCCGCGATGATGTTCGACCATTGGTCGTCGCCGCCCATCTGGAGCACGCAGCCGTAGCGGCGGTTCAGCTCCATGAAGTCGTAGGCCTGCATGGTCATGTAGTTGAATTCCAGGAAGGTCAGGCCCTGCTCCATGCGGTTCTTGTAGCACTCCGCCGCCAGCATCCGATTGACGGAGAAGCAGGCGCCCACGTCCCGCAAAAATTCGATGTGGTTGAGCTTCCGCAGCCATTCGCCGTTGTTGACCATCAGCGCTTTGCCGTCCGAAAAGTCGATGAACCGCGCCATTTGTTTCTTGAAGCGCTCGCAGTTCGCCTCGATCTCGTCGTCGGTCATCACGCGGCGCATATCGGTGCGGCCCGACGGGTCGCCGACGGTGCCCGTGCCGCCGCCGACGAGGCAGATCGGGCGGTGTCCGGCGCGCTGAAGATGCGCCATGGCCATCAGCGCCAGAAAGTGGCCGACGTGCAGGCTGTCCGCCGTCGGGTCAAATCCGATGTAAAAGGTGATTTTTTCTTCGCAAAAAAGCTTCTTGACTTCTTCCTCGTTGGTGCATTGCGCGATATAGCCGCGCTCCATCAATTCATCCCATACGTTTCCCGGCATGTATGCTATCCTCCAATGAGATTATTATCTAGCCTTCCCCGTTACCGTCCCTTCCCGAGTCCGCCCGTCATGCTCGGCGCGGTGGACGGCGCGGAAGGCGTGGTCGGCTTTGTCTCCGGCTCCGGCTCTCGCTCCGGCTCGGTCGGCGTGACGCGCTCCGTGGACTCGCCCGCCGACGGTCGGGTCGGCTGGCTCGGCGCGGGGTCGCGTTTCGGCGGCGCCGTGTCCTCGCGTTTCGGCGTCTGAGGTCTTTGGTTCTGCGGCTTCGCCTGTTGGTTTGGCTTTTGGTTCTGGTCGCGTTTCTGGTTCTGACGTTTTCCTTCTTCTTTTAGCTCGTCCATGGCGTCGGCCTTGTAGCTCGTGCCCGAC
>CACYUQ010000055.1 GCA_902777615.1 uncultured Selenomonadaceae bacterium | reverse complement strand
ACGACCTTGTGGATGCGGAAGCGCCTTGCCTGTCGCAACTGATTGACGTCTACAACGACCTCGGCGGCAGCGTACTCGGCGTACAGGAAGTTCCGGCGGACGCGGTCTCGAATTACGGAATCGTGACGCCGCGGGCTGTAAAGCCGAACATCTGGCAGGCGATGGATCTGATTGAGAAGCCGGATCCGCAAGAAGCTCCGTCGCGGTTGGCGGTTTTGGGACGGTATATCCTCGATCCGGAAATCTTCACGATTCTCGAAAAGACAAAACCGGGACGCGGCGGTGAGATTCAGCTCACCGACGCAATCCGCGTACTTGCCGGACAGCAGGCGGTCTACGCGTACAATTTCTACGGTCGTCGTTACGACATCGGCGACAAGGAAGGCTTCTTGGAAGCGACGGTGGAGCAGGCATTGAAGCGCCCGGATCTCCGCGACCGCTTCATGAAATATCTGGTCAAGACGATCGGGCCTTTGTTGGAAGAGCGGAAATAGCAGGAAAAGAGGGAGAGCTATGGGAAATCAACTGAAATTGCCGTCGGGATTTACATTTGACTATACAAACCTTTTCGGCGAGGGAAAGGTCACGCAGGCTGAACTGCCCGATACGAAAGCGGCGCACGCAGCCGTCTGCAAGATGCGCGAGACCGGCGAAGTGCGCGGTCATCTGTCGAAAGACGGAACGCCGGAACTGGTGCTTTTCCCGCAGCTTCCCTATGTGAAGGACGGCAACCTCAATTCCCCTGCCGACATCGCGAAGCTGAAAAAATTCGGCGAGAGCGTCAAAGGGCGCGTGGACGTCGTCGTTTCCCTCGGTATCGGCGGTTCGTTCCTCGGCAATAAGGTGCTGTTCGACGTGGGCTGCGGCGAATTCTGGAATGCGATGGTGCCTGAAGAGCGCGGCGGCTGGCCCGAGGTTTATTTCAGCGGCAACAACATCGATCCCCGCCGCACGAAAGACCTTTTGAAGTATCTTGCGCATAAGGCGGAAGTGGCAAAAACGCACAGGAAACGCGCGCTTCGCGTGCTGCTGCTGGTGATTTCCAAATCCGGCGGTACGCTGGACACGATGTCGAATTTCATGGTGATTTACGATGAGCTTTCCCGGACGGCAAACGTCGAAACGGAGGTCGTCGCGGTCACCGACCCGAACGAGGAAAAGCCGACGCTATTGAAAAAGCTCGCAGCGGAAAAAGGCTGGCCGACGTTCCGGGTACCGGACGGCGTGGGCGGGCGCTTCTCGGTGTTCTCCGACGTTGGCCTGTCGCTGGCGGCCTGCATCGGCTTCGATATTGAAGCGTTCCTCAAAGGCGCGCGGGACATGGACGAGGCCTGCAAGACCGACGAACTGATGAAAAATCCCGCTATGCTGAACGCGGCGCTGAAATTCGCGGCGGCGAAGGAACACGGGCGCGAGATCGAAGTCATGATGCCTTACGGCGATTACTTGAAATCGCTGTCCGAATGGTATATCCAACTGCTCGCGGAGTCTCTCGGCAAGGAGGACGACCGCGAGGGCAATAAAGTCT
Organism: uncultured Selenomonadaceae bacterium; assembly: GCA_902777615.1. Taxonomy (GTDB): domain Bacteria; phylum Bacillota; class Negativicutes; order Selenomonadales; family Selenomonadaceae; genus RUG12372. Next base: position 10,664 of record CACYUQ010000055.1, on the reverse strand, counting down.
ATTACGGCCGCACGCCGCTGGTCGCCGTCGGCACAACCGATATGCACGCGCAGACCCAGCAGCATCAGGAAGGGCGGCTGAACAAAATCGTGCAGTTCATTCGCGTCGCGGATTGGCCCGAAGATTGCCTGATTCCCGACGTGTTCCCCGAGGCCAAGAAACTCTCGGATATCGCGGGCGTCACGATGGCGGAGGCGCTCGAAGTTGCCCGCGTATCGAATGAGGAAGCGCTGGCTTCCAACGGGCGCTACAACGCGTGCTTTACTCTTCCGACGCTGAACGCCTATCATCTTGGCGAGTTGATGTATATGCTGGCACTGTCGGTCGCCTACGAAGGCGAATTCGCGGACGTGGACGCGTTCAACCAGCCGGGTGTCGAAGCGTACAAGCGCATCATGGGACCGCGTCTTGCGGACGTGAAAGCAGCGAGGGCCAAAAAAGCGTGAACCGTCCGACAGCGGCGCTTTGCCTTGCGGCGTTCACTTCAGTCGGCCTTGCCCTCGATATGAGTTATCTCTTTTGCCCTGTGCAAGGCGAGCCTGCAGTTCTTTCCGTCGTCGAGCCGCCGCACGCAGCCGAGGAAAAAACAGGAAAAGATGATTTGCATAGAGTTCGCGAACATCCGGCACGACAAGGAGGTCTGACGTCCCCGTTCTTGCCGGAGCATCCGACCCGGCCGCAGGCACACGCCGCAAAACCGGCGCCGGCGCAAACGCCGAAACCGGAAATGCAGCGGCAAACGGCTTCACCGGCAAAGGAACCGGAGCTGCGTCTCGTCGGCGTCGTTTCTTCGGAATCCGGACGGCGGGCCATTTTCTCCGTCGGTGCGCGGCAAATCTTATTGGCCCCCGGCGAGACAAAAAGCGGCGTGACCTTGCTCTCCCTGACGGAGAACGCGGCAATCGTCTCGACGTCGGCGGGAGAACGTCAATTGTCTATTTCACAGCCCCTTTCGTCGGGGCTTGCGGAGTAAAACGACTTGGAGGTGGGATATGAACGAGCAGCAGCCCGATGAGTTTTCGGGAGTTTCACGGATCGCGAAGCATTTTATACGTCTCGCGCTGTTGTGCGCTGCTGTCTTTGCTTCGCTGTTTTCCCCTTCCCGTGCATTTGCCCGGCCTGTGACGCTTCATGTCGTGGACGCGGACGTCCGCGCCGTGCTCGCATCGGTGGCCGAGCTTGGCGGCGTCGGTCTTGTGTTGGACGATTCGGTGCAGGGTACGATCACAATCCATCTTGACGAAGTGGAGCCGGAAGAAGCCTTTGCGATGATTGCGGCGGCGGACAACCTTTCGCTGGGCGAAACGGGCGGCGTCGCGATTATCACGGCGTCCCGGACCGGCGTGCAGGGGCTTTACCGTCCCTATGTGTTTCCGGTGCACTACGCCGATCTTGATATCGTCGCACAGGCTGTGGCGCTGTCCCTGATGCCTTACGACGACAATGATAATTCGGCGCGTGTACGGGAGACGGAACGGACACGCCGGACGTCGGAAGACGGTACGGAAATCCATACGACGGCAAGGGAATTCCGGGGCAGCCAGCGAGAAGACAACGCGAGAATTCTCGCCGATGCGGCGACGGGAAGCATCGTACTGTACGGCACGGCGTCGGAAGCGAAAGCGGCGGAAAAGCTGATCGCCGCGCTTGACCAGCCGCCGCCACAGGTTTCTCTGGAGGCTCGGGTTGTCTCCATCGACAAGAACGCGGCGAAGGAACTTGGGATTGAATGGGAATGGTCGCGTGTGCCGCAATACCCGGACTATACGAGAAATTATGAAACGCGCCGTCATACCGTGCAGAACGCCGACGGTTCCTATACGACGGTGGTCGAAGACGTGCCAAATGAAACCGTGCATCGTCATTGGGACGGCAGCGGCAGTTCCGTTCCGGGCATTATCCGTTTCGGCCGCGGGCCATCCGGTTTTCCGTTTGAATTTTACTACGGCGCGAAAATCAACGCGCTGATTACCGACGGCAAGGCCAACCTGCTCGCGCGTCCGAATATCACAACACTGCAAGGCCGGGAAGCCGTCATCAATATCGGCGGCGAAGTGCCGGTACAGACCGTTTCGGTCACGAACTCGACGACGACGACCTCGGTGACCTACCGCGAAGCGGGCATCATCCTGCGCTGCACGCCGAGAGTCGGAGAAAACGGCGACATCACGGCGAAAGTGCATACGGAGGTCAGTTCCCCGCTTTATGTGGACGCGCTTTCCGCCTACCGGTTCAACAAGCGTTCCGCCGATACGGAGGTTCGCCTTCGGGACGGCGAGACGATGGTGATTGGAGGACTCATCGGAAGCGAAGAGTCGAAAACGCTGTCAAAAATTCCGTTTTTGGGCGACCTGCCTATTCTCGGCACATTTTTCCGCAATGTGCGCACGAGCAAGACGGATTCCGAGGTCATGATTTTCCTGACGGCGAAAGTCGTGGAAGATAAAAAGGAAAGGTAATAATAATTTCCGCCAGAAAGCTTATTTCTTGCGGAGATTTATAAGAAAGAAGAGGTGCGGGCAATGTCTATCAAGATTCTGATCGCGGACGATCATGCACTGCTGCGGCAGGGAATCAAACGGGTGCTGAATTTCGAGGACGATCTGGAGGTCGTTGGTGAAGCGTCCGAGGGTCAGGAGGCGCTTTCAAGGACGCTGGTACTCCAGCCGGACGTCCTGCTGATCGACCTCAATATGCCGGGGCTGAACGGCATCGAGGTGACGAAACAGTTGATTGCGGCACGGGTCAAAACGCGCATCATCGCGCTGACCGTTCACGACAGCGACCGCTATGTGCTGGAAATGCTGCGGAACGGTGCGCTCGGTTATCTGTTGAAAGATGTAGAGCCGACGATGCTGATCAAAGCGATCCATGTGGTCGCCGGCGGCGGCACCTTCGTTTATCCGAAGCTGGCAGAGCGAATTTTTGGCGGCCTTTCCGAGGGCGCGGACGTCAAGGCACGTGCGAAGGAAATGTGGCGCGACGGGCGCGGTGATCGGCTCACCTCGCGGGAGATGGACGTCTTGGCTTGCATCGCGAAAGGTTTTTCTAATCAGGACATCGCGAAAGCGCTTTTTGTCAGTGAAAAAACGGTCAAAAACCATTTGACGAACATTTTCCGCAAGCTGAACGTCAACGACCGTACGCAGGCGCTGATCTATGTGCTGAAAAACAAGATCGTTTCTCTGGAATAACGGGCGCGGAGCGTTTCCACGATTGACATTTCGTGCGGTTCGGTATAGTATTTTGTGGAGAATGAGCAATACTTGCAAATATTCATGAATGGTACGCGAGCTGCGCGAAGGAGGTACATATATAAATGAAAGGCACATTTTACGGAATCGGCGTCGGCCCGGGCGATCCTGAGCTTTTGACCATGAAGGCGGTTAAGGCGATCCAGAAAGTCGACATCATTATCGCGCCGAAGACGGAAAAGAAGGACGGCAGCGTCGCCCTCGACATCGCGCGGCCCTATCTGAAAGAAGATGTACGCATCGTCTATCAGGTTTTCCCGATGGTCAAGGGTTTTGAGACGGATGACGCCGCTTGGCAGAAGAATAAAGAGGAAATTCTAGGTTTCTTGGCGGAAGGAAAGAACGTGGCCTTCCTGACGTTGGGCGACGCGATGTTTTTCAGCACGTACATTTATGTGTTCCGCCTTTTGGAAAAGGAAGACATCCATATCGAGACGATTCCGGGCATTCCGGCTTTTGTCGCGATGGGCAGCCACCTTGGTTGGCCGATTGTCGAGGGCGATGATGTGCTGTCAGTCATCCCCGCGACGGCTGGAGCGGAAAAGATCGAGAAAGCGCTCTCCGTTTCAGACAACGTCGTCTTGATGAAGGTCTACAAGAACTTTTCGGATGTCGCGGAGCTTTTGGACAAGAACGATATGCTCGACCATGCCGTAATGGTCAGCCGCTGCGGTCTGCCTGACGAGGAACGAATCGATGACATCCGCGCACGCAAGGACCAACCTGTCAATTATCTTTCGACCATTTTAGCGAGAAGGACGCCGGAAAAATGATGAAAGAAAGAAGGCCATACCCTGCGTTGCTTTGGCTGACCGGACGAGAGGCTGCCGTAATCGGCGGCGGGCCCGTGGCCTTGCATCGCATAGAAGGATTGCTCGATGCGGGAGTGAAGGTGCGCATCATTGCGCCGGACGCCATCGAAGAGATTGTAAATCTTGTCGTGGAAGGGCGGGTTAAATGGCACAAGGAGCCCTTTGCCTCGTCCATGCTTCGCGGCGCGTCGATTGTGATTTGCGCGACGGACGATCCCGATGTGAATCGTCGTGCCGCTTGGGCGGCGAAGTCGATGGGCGCGCTGGTCAATATGGCCGCGCCGCCTTTGGAACTCAGTGATTTTACCGTGCCTGCCAGCGTGCGGCGCGGTGATTTGTTATTTTCGGTTTCGACGGGCGGCGCGTGCCCGGAGCTTTCGCGCCGGCTGCGGGGCGAACTGGAATCGTTGAGCGACATTTACGCGCCGTGGCTCGAAAAGCTCGTGCCGATTCGTGAGGAAATCAAAGATCGGCTTGAATCGAGTGAAGAACGACGCGCATTTTGGCGCGAGGCATTGTCCGAGGAAGCGATGGCGCTGGTGCGCGAAGGAAAGCTGGAGGAAGCGGAGGCAAAGGTCAGAAATGCAGTTGATCGTAGTAGGGCTCAATCATAAAACTGCGCCCGTAGAAATCCGCGAACGCTTTTCAATCCCGAAGGAACGGGTGCGCGGCGGCCTGATTCTGTTATCGAGCTACGAAACGCTCAACGAGGCGGTAGTACTTTCCACTTGCAACCGCAGTGAAATTTACGCGGTGGTGGAGAATGCCGCGGACGGTGAAGAAGCCCTGAAGGATTTTTGGGCGGAGCTGACGGGCGTCGACGAGAGCATGGAGGATTACCTTTATTGCTTTGTCCATGAAGACGCGATTCGTCATCTGTTCCGCGTGGCGTCGAGCCTCGATTCCTTAGTCATCGGTGAAGGGCAGATCCTTTCCCAAGTGAAGGACGCTTACGCAATGTCGCACGACGTGGGTACGACCTCGACGGTACTAAATACTTTGTTCCATCGGGCGATTGCGACGGGAAAGCGCGTGCGGACCGAAACGCGCATCGCGTTCAGCGCGGTTTCGGTCAGCTATGCGGCGGTGGAATTGGCGCGGGAAATTTTCGGAGGCAGTCTCGCGGAAACCAGTGCGTTGATTTATGGTGCAGGACGCATGGCGGAACTTACGATAGAAAATCTTTTGGGGCGCGGCGTGAAAAAGGTTTATGTCGCAAACCATCATCGGGATAAAGCGGAAGAAGTCGCCGCGCAGTACGGTGGGCAGGCTGTCGATTTCGATGCGGCGCTGGAAGAGGCGGCGGATGTCGGTATCGTCGTAACTTCGACGGGCGCGCCGCATTATGTCGTACATTCGAAGGAAGTACGCCGCGCGATGAAGAAGCGCCCGGGGCATTCCCTTCTTTTCTTTGATATTGCCGTGCCGCGAGATGTCGATCCCGACGTTGGGGAGATCGAGGGCGTCACGGTATACAACATCGACGACCTTGAGGAGGTCGTCGACGAACATCGCGAGGAACGGCAGAAGGAAGCCCATCAGGCGGAGGCCATTGTCGAAGAGGAAGTCGATTCCATCCTCGACAAATTTCAATATCTTTCGTTCCAGCCTTTGATGGCACGGCTTTCGCAGCGCGCGGACAAGATCCGCCGCCGGGAGGTGCGCCGCGCGATGAGCAAACTGCCGGGCATCGGCGAAGCGGAACAGAAAGTACTTGACCAAATGTCGAAGATGATTGTCCGGAAGCTCCTGCGCTTCCCGATGATGACCATCAGCGCAGCGGCGGGTACGGAGCGTGAGGCGTTCTATGTGGACGCGATGAAGCGGTTGTTCAAGCTCGACTATTTAGGAGAGGCGGAAACACTCGGTGAAGAATCAAATCGTCATCGGTACGCGGGGGAGTAAGCTCGCCCTTTGGCAGGCCGATTATATCGAGAAGCGGCTTCGCGAGGAATATCCGGGGCTGGTCGTGACACAGAAACGCGTAACCACGAAGGGCGACCGCATTCTCGACGTGCCGCTGGCAAAAATCGGCGGCAAGGGACTTTTTACAAAGGAATTGGAAGAAGAGATGCTGTCCGGCGGCATCGATCTCGCCGTGCACAGCCTGAAGGATATGCCGGCGAAGGTGCCGGAGGGACTTATCATCGCGGCGGTTACGAAGCGGCTTGACCCGGGGGACGCTCTGGTGTCGAACCGCTTTTCGTCGTTTGCGGAATTGCCGCAGGGCGCGCGAGTCGGCACGTCGAGCCTGCGCCGCCGGGCGCAGCTTCTTTGCACGCGGCCCGATCTCACGATGCTCGACCTTCGAGGCAACGTCAACACGCGGTTGCGGAAACTTGACGAGGGCGAATATGACGCGATTGTGTTGGCCGTTGCGGGGCTGAAGCGACTCGGATTTGCCGACCGCATTCGCGAAGTATTGCCGCGGGATATGGTGCTGCCCGCCGTCGGGCAGGGGGCACTGGCCATCGAGACGCGGGCGGACGACGACGAGACGCGGGAAATGCTCGCTTTTTTGCGCGATGACGCTACGATCTGCTGCACGGAAGCGGAGCGGTCATTTCTCGCACGAGTCGAAGGCGGCTGTCAAGTGCCGGTGGGCGTTTACGCGACGGAAGAAGAAGACGGCCTCAAAGTTGAGGCGGTCATCGCGTCGCTGGACGGGCAGCGTTCTTATCGCGGGGACGTGAAAGGCGCGCGACAGGACGCGGCGAAGCTCGGAAAATCTTTGGCGGAAAAGCTTTTGGCCGAAGGCGGCGCGGAAATTTTGAAAGAATTAGGATTATTGGTTGGAGAGTGAAACAGTATGCCGGGAATGGTATTTCTTGTCGGCGCGGGGCCGGGAGATTATCGGCTGATTACGCTGAAAGCAATCGAGTGTCTGAAAAAAGCGGACGTGGTGGTCTATGACCGTCTCGCTGACGACCGCATTTTGCGCTGGGCAAAAAAAGACGCGGAAATGATTTACGTCGGCAAGGCGTCCGCAAACCATACGATGAAGCAGGGCGACATCAACCATCTTTTGGCCGATAAAGCAAAAGAGGGAAAATGCGTCGTGCGGCTGAAGGGCGGCGACCCGTTCGTTTTCGGCCGCGGCGGCGAAGAAGCGCTGCTGCTGCAAGAAGAGAATATCCCGTTTGAGATTGTGCCGGGTGTGACTTCGGCGATTTCCGTTCCCGCCTACGCAGGCATCCCAGTCACCCATCGCGCGGTGGCGACTTCGTTTGCCGTGGTGACGGGCCATGAAGATCCGACCAAGGGCGAGTCTTCGATGCGTTGGGACAAGCTGGCGACGGCGACGGACACCCTCGTCTTTTTGATGGGCGTCGCGAACCTGCCCTATATCACGAAACAACTGATTGACAACGGCCGGGCGGCGGACACGCCGGCGGCAGTGATTCGCTGGGGTACGAAGCCCGAACAGCGGACGATGGTGACGACTCTCGGCACTGCGGCGGCAGATGTGGAGAAGAATGGAATCAAGCCGCCCGCAATCTTTATCGTCGGCGATGTGGTAAAACTGCGGAATGAGCTCGCATGGTTCGACGCGTCGGAGCGCCGCCCGCTGTTCGGCAAGACGGTGCTGGTCACGCGGTCGCGTCCGCAGGCGTCGAAGATGACGGAAAAACTCGAAGCGATGGGCGCCCGCGTCATCGAATTGCCCGCGATCCGCATCGACGATCCGGCAGACGGTTACGAGGCGGTGGACGCGGCCATCAGTCTGATCGCGTCTTACGATTGGCTGATCTTCACCAGCGTCAACGGCGTCGATCGGTTCTTTGAACGGCTATTTGCCGCGAACAAAGATTCTCGCGACCTGACGGCAGCACATTTCGCCGCCATCGGTGTGGCGACGGCGGAGCGGCTGAAGCGGTATGGGATTCTCGCGGACATCGTGCCGAAGGAATATCGTGCCGAGGGCGTCATCGAGGCGTTGAAAAACGAGCTGGCGCCGGGTGAACGCGTATTGATCCCCCGGGCACAGGAGGCGCGGGAAATCCTGCCGGAGAGCCTGCGCGAATACGGCGCGATTGTGGATGTGGCGCCAGTCTATGAGACGAAAGCTGCGGAGGTCGACCCGAGCGAGGTCAAAAAAATGCTGGCGGCGGGTGAGATTGACTTCGCCACCTTTGCCAGCGGCTCGACGGTGAAGAGCCTTGTGAAAATCATCGGTGACGCGTCGCTTTTGACGAAGACGAAGGTCGTTGCCATCGGCCCGGTCACGGCGGGCACCTGCGAGGAGCTGGGCGTCAAAGTCGCGGCCACGCCGGAGGAGTATACGATTCAAGCGCTGGCGGATACGGTGGCGCGGCTTGCAACGGAAACGGAGTAATCTGCATGAACCTGCAAAAGATGGTGCTGCTCGTCGACGCGGACAACACGCAGCTTTCGAAGCTTGAGGCTGTGATCGAGGAAGTTTCCCTGCACGGGCGCATCATCGTCAAGCGCGCCTATGGCAACTGGAAAAAGGACACGCTGAAAAATTGGGAGCCGGAGCTGAAACGTCTCGCGATCAAGGCGGAGCAGCAGTTCGACTATGTGGCGGGCAAAAACGCCACGGATATTGCGCTGGTCATTGACGCAATGCACCTTCTCTATCGGGGCATTTACGATTCTTTCGTGATTGTTGCCAGCGACAGCGACTATACTCCGCTGGCACTTGATCTGCACGAGTCTGGCGTCTACGTTATCGGCGTCGGCGAGCTGAAAACGCCAGAGTCTTTCCGCAACAGCTGCGATGATTTTATTTATCTCGAAAACCTAAATAATGAATCGGATGAGTGTGGTACGGACAAAGAGGAAGAATCCGAAACGAAGGACGCGCGTAGCGAGCGAAAAACGGCGGCGAAGGAGGAAGCGAAGGGCGGACAGAAGCAGGCACAGAAAAACAGTGACGACAAGCTTCGCCAGCCGGGAAAGAACGCGATGAAAAAGGTCCATGCGTTGCTCAGGCTGGCGTGGGACAAATACCAGGACGCCGAGGGCTACGTCAACATCGGAGCGGCGGGCAGCTACATCAAACGCGCAAGACCGGACTTCGATGTGCGTTCCTACGGCTACCACAAATTGCCGCAACTTATCGAAGCGTTCCCCGATCGGTATATATTCAAGACGTCGAAGAAGGGGCACGTGTTTTATAGGTGCATATAAGGAAAAAGAAAATCCTGCCGAAGGAGGAACGAAATGTTCCTCGCTCTTTCGGCAGGATTTTTTATTGTGAACGTCGAAATGAATACTGTTATATGTCAAAGTGATTCATCGTGGCTGCATCTTGGCTGGCGATAAGAGCGAGACGGGGAAAATAAAGGGGGGAGGGATGAATGGAACCTAATTATGTCTATGGGGACGCAGAAAGAGAAATTGTGAAATCAGGATATGAAGCGATAGAAGCAGTATTGGTTAGTCATGACACGGATGCAAAACGACGATTGCTGTTCTATCTTGATTGGTATATAGATCCTTACTATAAGCACGATTTGGCGGACTTGTATGAGCCGCTGAAGGAACTGCTTCAAAAAATGGTGATCGCGGAAAATGAAGACGACGTCATTGAGGACGCGCTGTTCCTTTTGGAAAGCTATACGGATCCGCCTTATGAAAGGCTAAGGAAATCCGTCGACGAAGTGCCGCAACAATTCTTACCGAAAGTGCTCTATCTGATAAATTTGAACGACTGACAAATCCAATGGGTATTTAATAAAGGAGGACTAACAATGTCAACATTAAAAATCCGTCCGCGGCGGTTGCGCCGGACCGAGAACATTCGCGCTATGGTGCGGGAGACTTCGCTTTCGGTGAAGGATTTCGTCTATCCGATTTTCGTGGTGCCCGGGGATAATATCAAGGAAGAGATTCCGAGTATGCCGGGGTGCTATCATTTGTCCGTGGACAAGGCGGTGGAGACCGCGAAGGAGATTGCTTCGCTTGGGATCCCGTCGGTGGAAGTGTTCGGGCTGCCCGAGTACAAGGACGAGATCGGCTCGTCGGCTTGGGACATGGCAAGTCCGGTACAGCGGGCGATTGCCGCCATCAAGAAGGCGGAGCCTGACCTTGTGGTTGTCGGCGACGTCTGCCTTTGCCAGTACACGTCCCACGGCCATTGTGGGCGACTTTGCGGCCATGAGGTGGACAACGACGGGACGCTGCCGCTCTTGCAGAATGTGGCGGTGAGCCAGGCCGCGGCGGGGGCGGACATCATCGCGCCGTCGGACATGATGGACGGGCGCGTGGCCGCGATCCGCGACGCGCTGGACTCGAAAGGACATCATAACGTTTCGATTATGAGCTATGCGGTCAAGTACGCGTCGGGCTATTACGGGCCGTTCCGCGACGCGGCGGACTCCGCGCCGCAGTTCGGCGACCGCCGAGGCTATCAGATGGACCCGGCGAACGTGCGCGAAGCGATGAAAGAGGTTTCCCTCGACCTCGCCGAGGGTGCGGACATCATCATGGTAAAGCCGGCGCTGGCGTATCTCGATGTGGTGCGCCTCGTGCGGGACAATATCGCGCAGCCGGTGGCGGTCTACAACGTCAGCGGCGAGTACGCGATGGTCAAGGCTGCGGCGAAGAACGGCTGGATCGACGAGAAGCGCAT
>CACYUQ010000054.1 GCA_902777615.1 uncultured Selenomonadaceae bacterium | reverse complement strand
ACTCATTTTGACTATCATTCCATTAGCCACTGCCTTGTGAAATTCGACATTATACCCCATAAAGTTCCGACATGTCTTAAACTGTTGGAGGAATATACCCATCGCAATCATAGGACGATTCCGTTTAATGATCCCGAGACGCTTTCGCTATTTCAATCCACGGACGCTCTTGGTATCTCATCGAAAGATCTGGGTGAGACGAAAGGAACGCTTGGCGTACCGGAGTTTCGTTCGCCGTATGTACGCCGAATGTTGGATGAAATTAAGCCGACGTGTTTCAGCGACCTTGTCAAGATTTCAGGCTTCTGTCACGGGACAGAAATTTGGGAGGGCAACATGCGGGACGCACTTCGTGACGGCGTCTGTACGCTTCACGACGCAATTTCTGTACGCGACGATATAATGATGTATTTGATACATAAAGGTATCGAGCCGTTGCTTTCGTTCAAAACGATGGAGAATACGCGCAAGGGTAAAGGGCTCAAACTGGATGTTGTAGAACGGCTCAAAGCAGGCGGCGTGCCGGAATGGTACATTGAAGCGTGTCAAAAAATCAAATGCCTTTTCCCACGGGCTCATGTTACCGCTTACGTTATGATGGCTTTCCGTATCGCCTATTACAAGGTGCATTATCCTTTGGCGTTTTATGCGGCGTATTTTTCCGTCTATGCCGAGGCATTCGACGTTGATGTTGTTACGGCAGGACAGGAAGCCGTTAAAAAGCGTATTTCGGAACTGAACGCTGAATATCCAGACCTCGAAGAGGACCGATGGAATCTAACTTGGGAAAGGTATGAAGAGTTAGAGCCTCTTAGGACAAAGGTTTCTGCGTTGCAAGTCGCTTTGGAAATGCTGTTGCGCGGATTCATGGTGGAACCTGTCTATCCCAATCACGCCGACGCAGAGCAGTTTATTATCTTCGGCAAAGCTAGGAAACCGTTGCTTGCGGTGCACAGTAAATCATGAGCATGGTCACGGCATTGGAATCGAGCGGGAGGAATCTATAAATGGTGTTATTAAAAAAGTTAAACAGATTTCATAGAATCGGCTCCCACGATATTCTTCTTGCTAACTCCTTGTAGAGCGTTGTAAAATAAATACCGATTTACAATCTTTAAGGGCACAAAAATCCCCTGCGGACTTCCGAGTTGGAAGCCGCAGGGGATTTTTTTGTCCGGAATTTTATGGAAGATTTACCGTGACGAGAATTTGTCGCGGAGGATGACGTCGTGGGAGCCGCCTTCTACGATGCTGACCGAGGAGACGAGGGTCAGTTTTGCTTTGTCTTGCAGCTCTTTGATGGAGAGCGCGCCGCAGTTGCACATGGTCGAGCGCACTTTCGAGAGCGTGATGCCTACGTTGTCATGCAGCGGACCGGCGTAGGGGACGTAGGAGTCGACGCCTTCCTCGAAGGAGAGCTTGCGGTCGCCGCCCAGGTCATAGCGCTGCCAGTTGCGCGCGCGGTTCGAGCCTTCGCCCCAATATTCCTTGTAGAACGTGCCGTTGATCTTGACTTTGTCCGTCGGGCTTTCATCGAAGCGCGAGAAGTAGCGGCCGAGCATCAGGAAGTCCGCGCCCATGGCCAGCGCCAGCGTGATATGGTAGTCGTGGACGATACCGCCGTCGGAGCAGACCGGGACATAGACGCCCGTTTCCTTGAAATATTCGTCCCGTGCCTTGCATACGTCGATCAGCGCGGTGGCCTGCCCGCGGCCAATGCCCTTCGTTTCGCGGGTGATGCAGATGGAGCCGCCGCCGATGCCGACCTTGATGAAGTCCGCGCCCGCCTCGGCGAGGAAACGGAAGCCTTCGGCGTCGACTACGTTGCCCGCGCCGACCTTGACTTTCGGTCCGAATTTTTTATGGATGTAGTCGAGTGTGATGCGCTGCCATTCGGAATAGCCTTCCGACGAGTCGATGCAGAGCGCGTCCACGCCCGCGTCGAGGAGCAGCGGCACGCGCTCGGCGTAGTCGCGGGTGTTGATGCCGGCGCCGACACGGTAGCGCTTGTGCGTATCCGTGATTTCCAGCTCGTGTTCCTTGTTGTCCGTGTAGTCCTTGCGGAATACCATATAGCGCAGGCGCTGGTTCTTGTCCACCAGCGGCAGCATATTGAGCTTCGATTCCCAGATGATGTCGTTCGCCTCGGAGAGCGTCAGATCCGCGTCCGCGTAAACGAGACGGTCAAACGGTGTCATGAACTCCGAGACCGGCGTGTCCATCGTCATGCGCGTGATGCGGTAGTCGCGGCTCGTTACGATGCCGAGCAGCTTGCCGGTCGGCTCGCCGTCCTCGGTGACCGCCATCGTCGAGTGGCCCGTTTGCGCCTTCAGCTTCAGCACCTCGCCAAGCGTCGTCGTCGGCTTGATGTTCGAGTCGCTGGAGACGAAGCCGGATTTATAGCTCTTGACCCGGCGCACCATCTGTGCTTCCTGTTCCGGCGTTTGCGAGCCGTAGATGAAGGACATGCCGCCTTCCTTCGCCAGCGCGATAGCCATGCGGTCGTTGGAAACGGCCTGCATGATGGCGGAGACCATCGGGATATTGAGGCTGAGCGCAGGCTCTTCGCCTTTTTTGTATTTCACCAGCGGCGTCCGAAGCGAGACGTTCGCGGGGACGCAGTGCTCGGAGGAGTACCCCGGTACCAAAAGATATTCGCCAAAGGTATGGGACGGTTCTTCATAATAAAATGCCACGTTCATTCCTTCTTTCTTTCATGTAATCGTGAATATTTTTACTATCATAATACTTTCCGCGTCATTTGACAACTGCTTTTCCCATGTTTTTCCTTTTTCTATGCAATGGGAGCAAAGTTTGCTATAATACACTCGAAAAATATAGGTTGATGGATTGAAATATATAAACAAGGGCTGTCGGGGTGTGTCGACGGTCCTCTTTTGGCGTGATTTTGGAACGGGAGCGGAAGAATGAAGGCGTTATTGGAAGCGGTTCAGACGGATGAGGCAGTCCGTCGGGCGATGGATTGTTTTGGACGGGCGCAGGGGCAAAGTCTCGTTTACGGGGCGTCGGGGGCGCAGAAGCACGTCGTTTTTGCGGCGGCGTATGTGAAAAATCCTCGTCCGTGGGTGATTCTTGTTCATGATCGGGACGCGCTGGAAGCGTGGCGGGAGAATTTGACGTTCCTGCTGCCGGGGCGAATGATTGCCGAGCTTCCCGCCGTGGATGTGGTGACGTTCCAGGCGGCGGCGAAGAGTCTGGAGTTGACGGCGCGACGGATGGATGTGCTGGGGCGGCTGCTTCGGAAAGAACCGGTGATCGTGCTGGCATTGCCGTCGGCGGCGACGCAGAAGGGAATGTCGCGGCGCGCTTTTGAACGGCTCAGTCTGCACGTGGCCGTCGGGGATGAGATCGGGCGCGATGCGCTGCTTCGTCGGTTGTCTACGTTGGGCTATGAGCATACGCCGGAGGTAGAGAAGGTCGGAGAGTTCAGCGTGCGGGGCGGCATCGTCGATGTCTTTCCTGTCAATGCGACGTTGCCCGTCCGTATCGAGTTTTTCGGGGATGAAATCGACTCGTTGCGGGATTTTGAAATCGAGACGCGGCGGTCGGTCAAGAATTTGAACGAAGTCAGCGTGTTGCCGATGGCGGGCGCGGAGGCGTCGGACCAGCCGGAGCCGTTCCTTTCCTATTTGAACGGCGAAGGGACGGTGCTGTTCGACGAGCCGACGCGCCTGCGTGAGACGATGATGAGTGCGGCGAAGGAAGATCCCGACGCGAAAAAGAACAATTTTACTTGGGAGGAACTTTTGGAAGCGGCGGCGCCTTCGAATGTGATGTACGCGGCGTTGATGCTGCAAAAAGTTCACGGAGCGGAGCCGCGGGAAATCGTCAGCATTGTGGTGAAGTCGGTGGCGTCTTATCAGCGGCAGATGGATCTCTTTGCCTCGGATGTCCGGGATTGGCTGCATGACAAACAGTGTGTATTGCTGCTTCTGGGCGACGCGAAGAAAACGGCGTCGATGCGGGAACTTTTGGCGGGGCATCGCGTCCCGTCGGTGGTATTGCCGAATCCCGACGCGCTTTCCGCGCGGGCGGCCACGGTGGCGGAGGGAACGTTGACGGGCGGTTTCGAGCTGCCGGGGGCGAGGCTCGTCGTGCTGTCGGAGCGGGACATCTTCGGGCGGCAGAAGAAAAAACTTCGGCAGCCGAAATCGGACAGCGGTGCGAAAATATCCCATTTCCGGGAGATTCGAGCCGGGGATTATGTGGTCCATGTCGTACACGGCATTGGCAAGTATCTCGGCGTGGAGACGCTGGAAGCGGGCGGCGTCAGGCGCGATTATCTTCATATAAAATATGGCGGCGACGATAAGCTGTTTGTCCCGACGGATCAGGTGCAGTTCTTGCAGAAGTATATCGGCGCAGAGGGGGAGACGCCGCGCCTGTCGAAGATGGGCGGCGCGGAATGGAACCGGGCGAAGGCGAAAGCGAAGGCTTCGGTGGAGAATATCGCGAAGGACTTGATCAAGCTCTACGCGAAGCGGCGCAGCACGCCGGGCTTCGCTTTCGCGGAAGATACGCCGTGGCAGCGGGAATTTGAGGACGCGTTTCCCTTTGAAGAGACGCCGGACCAGCTCATCGCCGCGCGGGAAATCAAGGCGGATATGGAAAAGCCCGTACCGATGGATCGCCTGCTTTGCGGCGACGTGGGATTCGGCAAGACCGAGGTCGCCGTTCGCGCCGCGTTCAAGGCGGTGATGGGCGGCAAGCAGGTGGCGGTGCTGGTGCCGACGACGGTGTTGGCGCAGCAACATTACCAGACCTTTACCGAGCGTTTTTTGAATTTCGGTCCGACGGTGGACGTGGTTTGTCGGTTTCGGACGCAGAAGGAGCAAAAAGCGTCGCTGGAGCGTGTGCGGGACGGGCGCACCGATATCCTGATCGGCACCCACGCGATTTTGAATCAGAACCGTGTGGCGTTCAAGGACCTCGGCCTTTTGATTGTGGACGAGGAGCAGCGCTTCGGCGTCAAGCAGAAGGAGAAAATCAAGGAGCTGTCCGCGGGCGTCGACGTGTTGACGCTTTCGGCGACGCCGATTCCGAGGACGCTGCATATGTCCCTCGTCGGCGCGCGGGATATGAGCGTGATCGAGACGCCGCCCGCCGAGCGTTATCCGATCCAAACTTACGTCATCGAAGCGAACGACGCGGTGATTGCCGGGGCGATTCGCCGCGAGCTGAAACGGGGAGGGCAGATTTATTTCATATATAATCGTATCGAGACGATCGAGCGGATGCGGCTGCGTCTCGAAGCGCTGGTGCCGGAGGCGCGGATACGGACGGCTCACGGGCGCATGACGGAGGCCGTGCTGGAGCGTGTCATGATGGATTTTTACGAGGGCGAGTACGACATCCTGCTCTCGACGAGCATCGTGGAGAACGGTCTCGACGTGGCGAACGCCAACACCATCATCGTGTACAACGCCGACTATTTCGGCTTGTCCCAGCTCTACCAGATGCGGGGACGCGTCGGGCGTTCGCATCAAATGGCCTATGCTTATTTCGTCTATCAGACGGATAAGGTGCTGACCGAGGCAGCGGAAAAACGCTTGCAGGCGATGAAAGAATTCGCCGAGCTGGGTGCGGGCTTCAAGATTGCGATGCGTGACCTCGAAATCCGAGGGGCGGGCGACCTCTTGGGCGCGCAGCAGCATGGTCATATCTCCAGCGTCGGCTTCGAGATGTATTGCCGTCTGCTGGACGAAGCGGTGCGGTCGCTGGAGACGGGAAAGCCCGTCGAGGAAAAGGTCGAGCCGGTTATCGAGATTGCGGTGGAGGCATATCTCGACGGCGGGTATATCGACGACGCGATGCACAGGATCGAGATTTATCAGCGTGTCGCCGCCGTCCGGAACGGGGAGCATATCTCCACTTTGCTCGACGAATTGATTGACCGCTTCGGCGAGCCGACGAAGCCGGTGCTCCGGCTGTTGGACGTGGCGCGGATCAAGAATTACGCGCGAGACCTTGGCGTCAAGAGTATTGTCGAGAAGGAAAAGGCGGTCGAGTTTACGCTGACGGAGCGTCATAAAGTGGAGCCGGAGCAGGTCATTGCGCTGAAAAACAGGCTCGGTACATCACTGATGCTGCTCCCGGCGCAGCAGATGATGCGCGTAAAATTCAAGAAGAAACCGGGGCAGGACGAACTGCTGGAATTTTTGCTGGAGACGATGCGGGAACTTTCGGGGGAGAAATCAGCGCCAAAGACGACGAAAAAAGCCGTGAAAGGGGCAGGATGATGATGGGAAATGTCGGAAGAATAACGGTTGTCGGCATGGGGCCGGGGGATTTTGGGAGCATGACCGTTGAGGCTTGGGAGACGATGCAGCGGGCGGAGCATTTGGTTTTGCGGACGGCGGTGCATCCGACGGCGGAGGAAATGAAGCGGAGAGGCGTCTCGTTCTCTTCTTACGATGAGCAATACGAAAGTGCGGAGAATTTCGAGGCGCTTTACTCGTTTATCGCCGACGACCTGATCCGGCGTGCGAAGGCAGGAGAAGAAATCGTCTACGCGGTACCGGGCAGTCCGTTGGTGGCGGAGCGGACCGTCGTGCTGCTCCGGGAGCGGGCGGGAAAAGAGAACGTGCCGCTGGCGGTGCTTCCCGGCATGAGCTTTTCCGAGCCGCTTTGCGCGCGTCTCGGCATCGACCCGGTGGAAGGGCTTTTGATCATGGACGCCGCCGATCTCGACCGGTTGCCGATGGATTGGCCGACGGGATTGATTGTGACGCAGGTGTACAGCCCTGCGGTGGCGTCGGAGGCGAAGCTCGCATTGATGGAATTTTTGCCCGACGAGTACGAAATCGTCGTCGCACAGCATATCGGACTGCCGGAGGAAAGCGTGCGGCGCGTCCCGCTCTATATGCTTGACCGTCAGCCGGGCATCGACCATCTGACGAGCCTTTTTGTGCCGCCGCTGCCGCAAGCTTCCCGGTTCGATTTTTCGCCGCTGGTGGACATCATGCGGCAGCTCCGCGCGCCGGGCGGCTGCCCTTGGGATCGCGTGCAGACGCCGGAAAGTTTGCGCAAGCATATTCTGGAAGAGGCTTATGAAGTTGTCGAAGCCATTGACCTGAAGGACCCGCACCTTTTGGTGGAGGAGCTGGGTGATTTGCTTTTGCAGATCGTGTTTCAGGCGCGCATCGCGGAGGAGGCCGACGCGTTTTCCATGCAGGACGTGGTGGACGGCATCACGGAAAAATTGGTGCGCCGCCATCCGCATATTTTTGGCGACGTGCAGGTTTCCGACGCGGCGGGAGTGCTGGCGAATTGGGAGGCAATCAAGCGGCAGGAAAAGCCGGAGCGGAAATCGCGGCTCGACGGTGTGCCGAAGGATTTGCCCGCGCTGTCGGCGGCGGCGAAACTCCAGGGCAAGGCGGCGGACGTGGGCTTCGATTGGCCGGACGTTGCTCCGGTGTTGGACAAGTGCCGTGAGGAATGGCGGGAGCTTTTGGCGGCGATGGAGGAAAAGGACGCCGGGCATATTGAGGAGGAGCTGGGAGACTTGCTCTTCGCCGTCGTCAACCTGTCCCGCTTCCTGAAGGTCAACAGTGAGTTGGCGCTTTTGGCGGCGAACCGAAAATTCAAACGGCGTTTTCGATTCGTGGAGGAGAAAGTCGAGGCCTCGGGCGGCGATTGGAAAAAATTCACGCTGGATGAGCTCGACGGGTTCTGGAACGAGGCAAAACGGGCGGAAAACCAAGAAAAACTATGACGTTTTACCTATTTGCAAAATATTTTTATCTTTTTTTGCCGAAAAAGAAGGATTTTCCAAAGGGATGGCGAAATATTTTCGTCGGTAAGCCACTAGATTCAATACTTTTAAGGAGGCTGTTTTGATGAATAAAGCAGATTTGGTCGCAAAGGTTGCCGCGAAGGCAGGATTGACGAAGAAGGATGCGGAGAAGGCCATCAACGCCCTCGTCGCCAGCGTTCAGGAAGCGCTTGTCAAGAAAGACAAGGTTCAGCTGATCGGCTTCGGTACCTTCGAGGTTAAGGAGCGCGCTGCTCGCACGGGCCGCAATCCGCAGACGGGCGAGGCTATCAAGATCGCCGCTTCCAAGGCTCCGGTCTTCAAGGTCGGCAAGGCTCTGAAGGACGCTGTCAACAAGAGCAAGAAGAAATAAGAAACCAACAAGTCAAAAGGGAAGCTGCCGACGAGTTTTTCGTGCGGCAGCTTCTTTTTATCAAGCGGGGACTTTGTTATGGACGAGATGAAAGATTGGGGCGTGCTGATCACGGGCGGCACGTCAGGTATTGGATTGGCAGCGGCGAGGATGTTTCTCGCGTCAGGGGCGAAAGTTGCGCTGGCGGGACGAGACGCGGTGAAAGGGGAGACCGCGTTAAAATCCCTCGACGCCCCCGGACGCGCTTCTTTCTTTCCGGCGGATGTGCGCCTGCCTGCCGATTGCGACGCGTTGGCGAAGGATGCAAAGAAATCGATGGGGCGGCTCGATGTGCTCGTGAATTCGGCGGGCGTCTACCGGGAGGAACCGGCGGAAGCGCTGTCCGAGGCGTCGTATGCGGAAATCATGGATACGAACGTCAAAGGGACGATGTTCATGGCGCAGGCGGCACTGCCTTTTTTGCGCGAAACGAAAGGGAATATCGTCAATGTGGCGTCGGATGCGGGACTGCACGGCAACTATCTGTGCAGCCTCTATTGCGCGTCGAAGGGCGCGGTGGTGCTGTACACCCGCGCGCTGGCGCTGGAAACCGCCGCGTTCGGCGTGCGCGTGAATTGTGTCGCGCCGGGCGATATCCTGACGCCGATGACGGAAGCGCAGCTTGGGAAGGCGCCGTCGCGTGCGGAAGGTCTTTCGGCTATGGCGTCCGTTTATCCGCTGGGCCGGATTGGCAACGCGGACGAAGCGGCAGCGGTCGTCTGTTTCCTCGCGTCGCCCCTCGCCTCGTTCGTAACGGGCGCGTGTTGGAACGTGGACGGAGGGCTGACTGCGTAACGCTGAAAAAAATCTGCGGTAAGAAAATCAAGAAATCAATTTTTCTTACTACAGAATTTTACATAGAAATAAAAAACTGCTGCGTGTCGGTATCACGCAGCAGTTTTTCGTTTATGGGTTAAAGTTTTTCCGGTTGTTGTTTTGCCAAGTAAATTTCTTTTTGGATTGCGTTGTACGCGTCCAGCGACATCATGACGACGTGCTTCCCGCTTTCCCGCTGGACGATGAACGTTTCCTTTTCCTCATGGGTGCGGTCGGCGTACAGGGTGAATTCCTTGAGGAATTCGCCGGAGGTGACGGCAATCATAGTGTACTTCCTTTCTAATAGGAAAGTTTTCTAGCAGGAGCTTTCGCCGAGGCGCGGGTGGCGCGTCGGGCGCAGGCTTCGGACGCGGATCAGGCGGAGCGCCTCGTCCAGCGTCACATCGTCGCGGCGTGCTTGGTTCTCGTAGACGCAGAGGGGATGCTCGACGCCCATCTCGCCGGCGGGCATATAGACGTATTCTTCTGTCGAGTTGTCGCCGAAGATGCGGCCTGTCTTGAGTTCGGAGGTTTGCATGACGCTCATGGAAGAAGCTCCTTGTCAGAACATATTGTGCCGCCAAAGCACATAGGCCGAGGCGGAAGCGATGATGCCGGACAACACCGCGAGAAACGCGAAAGCCATGCCCTGCTCCGCGAAGGGAACTGGGACGTTCATGCCGAAAAAGCTCGAAATCAGCGTCGGGATCGCGAGGATAATCGTCATCGCCGCGAGGAATTTCATCACGCGGTTCTGGTCGTTCGATATAATGGAAGAAAACGTGTCCGCGAGGCGGGAAAGGATTTGGCTGTACATCTCGACCATTTCCCGCGCCTGCTTGTTCTCGATGATGACGTCTTCCAACAGGTCCTCGTCTTCTTCGTACATCTTGAACATCGGGTCGAGACTATGGTTGGACCGCAGCCGGAGCAGCTTGTCCAGCACCGCACCGTCCGACCGGAGCGCCGCGTTGAAATAGGTCAGGCCTTTTTGCAGCTCCAAGAGCTTCAGAATATCTTCGTTGCGCATCGCGTCGCGCAGCGTCAGCTCGATTTCGTCCGAGAGCTTGCTGATTTGGCGCAGATAGCGCAGATAGAAAGTTGCGGACTTGTAAAGGATTTGGAACAGGAACCGCGTCTTTTTGAATGTGCGGAACAGTTTTGCCGTACTTTCGTTGAATTCGGCGAGCACCGGCGTTTCTTCCAGGCTGACCGTGATGATGTACTCCGGCGTCAGGATGATCGAGAGCGGCAAGGTGTCGTAGCTGCCTTGTCCGCGCATGACCGGCACATTCGTCAAAATCAGGATCGCGTTGTCCTCGACGTCGGTATGCGAGCGCTCTTCATCGTCGAGCGCCGAGCGGAGAAAGTCCGGCTCGACCTCTGTGCGTTCGCCGACAATCTTTAGCTCGTAAGGCGTCGGGTCGATAATATTGATCCACGAGCCTTTTTCGAGGTTCTTGAGCGAGAGCTCGGTCAGCGGCCCCGACTCATGGGATTTGTAAATCTTGAGCATAGGCGGATGCTCCTTTCGCGCAGGAAGAGAGCGCCCATGCCTTCATTAAGAAATGTGAGGAATGGGCGGGCGTGTTCCCGCATGGATTTTTCTGGATAATCGACATGGCACAGGATGATCGCCGTCCATTTTCCTCACCGTCCTTTCCGTTTCAATGAATGATTGTCATGGAAATTCTTTCCATCCGTATATTACTCCTATTAAATGGACTTCGTCAATCCTTATTCGTTGGATTTTCACGGTTTTCCTTCCGGGGAGATAAGGATATCCTAAAAATCTTCGACAAAATTTTCTTCCGTTACGTCTTGCCAAACAAAAACGTTTTTAGTATAATAGCAAAGTACGTTGAACGGGGGCGTAGCTCAGCTGGGAGAGCGCCTGCATGGCATGCAGGAGGTCAGGGGTTCGATCCCCCTCGTCTCCACCATCGAAATTTACGAAAGGCTGACGGATTTCCGTCGGCCTTTCTTTGATTTATTTGGAGGTTTTTATTTTGCGTTGGCGCGGGAACGGCTGTCTTTTGTTCGCAGCGTTTATCTGGGGGACGACCTTTGTCGCGCAGTCCGTCGGCATGGAACGGCTCGGACCGTTCACTTACGGCGCGGCGCGTTTTTTCCTTGGCGTGTTGGCGCTTTTCTCGCTTTGGCTGCTTTCGGGCGGACCGGGACGATGGGAAGAATCGAAGCGGAGTTTCGCCGTCGGTGCGGCGGCGGGCTGTATCATGTTTATCGCGTCTGCGTTTCAGCAGTATGGGATGGTCTATACGACGGCGGGAAAGGCTTCGTTCCTGACCTGCCTGTATTTGATCCTCGTACCGCTCACCGGCGTCTTTTTGCGTCAGCATATTCGCGTCGAGCATTGGACGGGCGCGGTGCTTGCAGTGACGGGACTTTATTTCCTTTGCGTAAAGGAAGGGCTTTCTTTGGGCTTGGGGGATTTGCTGGAAATATGCGGCGCATTATTCTGGACCGCCCATATCCTGTTCATTGACCGTTTTGCCGCGAAGATTGAGGCAATCGCCATGTCGCTGGCGCAGGTCGTCGTCGTATTCCTGCTAAATCTGGCGATGGCGTCAATCTTTGAGACGGCACAGGCGGCAGATATTACGGCGGCTTGGGTGTCTATTTTTTATTCCGGCGTCTTTTCCACCGGCGTCGCGTTCACATTGCAAATCATCGGGCAGCGCGAGGCCGATCCCGCGCCTGCGGCGGTCATTATGAGCCTTGAATCGCTGTTTGGCGCGTTGGCGGGCTGGCTGGTGCTCGGCGAGATGCTTTCGGGCCGCGAAATTTTCGGCTGTGTGCTGATGGGCACGGGGATGCTCGTTTCGCAGGCCGGGGGCTACGCGATGGCGGCTTGGAGAAAACGATGAACACTTCAAAAAAGACAGTGGATTTTTGCAGGAAATCGCGGACGAAGCGCGAATAATATAAATTTGAATATGGATGAAAGTTCCGTGAGGGAGGCGGTTGGCCCTATGGAGACTTTGGCGGCGGGAATTACGAAGGCCGTTGTGCGGATCAAGGTCGTCGGCGTAGGCGGCGGCGGAAACAGCGTGCTGCTCCGGCTTTCGGAGGATAAGATTCCCGGCATTGAATTGATAGCGGTGAATACGGACGCGAAGCAGCTTGCGCTTTTGCAGGAGGCGGGCATCGAGGTCGTGCAGATCGGAGAGCGTCTGA
>CACYUQ010000053.1 GCA_902777615.1 uncultured Selenomonadaceae bacterium | reverse complement strand
CTCTTACGCGAGGAAGGCGGAGAGAAGGCGCGTCAGCGCGTCCTGGTCCGCCGCTGCCATCAGCTCGCGGGCGGAGTGCATGGCGAGAAGCGGCACGCCGACATCCTGCGCGCGGACTCCGAGACGAGCGGAGGCCATTGAGCCAAGGGTGGAGCCGCCGGGGATGTCGGAGCGATTCGCGAAAGTTTGGTATGGGATGTTTTGCTCGGTGCAAAGGGCGGCGATGATTGCCGAGGATGCGGCGTCGCCTGCGTAAGATTGACTGGCGGCGCGCTTGATGACGAGGCCTTGACCGAGGCGAGGGCGGTTCGTCGGGTCGGCTTTGTCTTCATAGTTTGGATGCAGACCGTGTGCGGCGTCGACGGAGAGCAAAAAGCCCTGTGCGAGATCGTCGGCGAGGTCGTCGACGTCGAGGTCGAGGCCGCGATAAATCGCTTCGAGGAGATGGGGAAGCAGCGAGGAGTCGGCGCCCTGTTTCGTGCGGCTGCCGACTTCCTCGTGGTCAAAGAGCGCGACGACGCGCACGCCGTTTTCCGCCGTCTGTCCGGCAAGGGCAGAGAGACAGGCGTGGACGGAGGTCAGGTTGTCGAGGCGCGGCGCGGAGACGAATTCGCCGTCCATGCCGAGCAGGGAACCGGGTTCGGCGAGGTAGACGTTCAGCTCGTAAGCGAGGATGTCCTCTGTTTTGTGGCCGATTTCGCGCGCGAGTTTTTCCAGGAAGAATTTGTCGCCAATTTCTTTTTCGAGTTCTTTTTCCAGCAAGGAAGCGACGGGCGTCATCGAGGTTTGGCGGTCAAGCTTTTCGCCCTCGTTTGTTTTGCGGTCGAGATGGATGGCGAGGCGCGGGATTGTCAAGAGCGGGCGCGCGAAATAGAACAGGCAAAGCTCCGGCGAGAACGCGTCTTTTCCGCGCAGTACGATTTGCCCTGCCAGAGACAGCGGGCGGTCGAGCCAGCTGGAAAGAATCAGTCCGCCGTACGGTTCGACGTTTACGAGGCCGTAGCCGTCCCGGGCGAGACCCGCCGAAGTTTTTACGCGGAAGCCGGGAAAGTCGGTATGCGCCGCTGCGATGCGAAGACCGCGCTGGGATTTCGCACCGACGGTGAATGCGAGCAGCGACGAGCCAAAGGCTTTTGTATAGTAACGTCCACCCGGTGCCAAGAGCCACGGCTTGCCCCATGCGAGAGGGGAAAATCCCGCAGCCGAGAGCAACGCCTCTCCGGCACGCGCGGTGTGATAGGGCGACGGGGATTCTGCGATGAAAGCGAGAAGTTCTTGGATCATAATGAAAAGCTCCTTCCAAACGTGAAGATTTTTACAAATAATAACATATTTTTTGCCAATATGCCATCGAAATGGGCGACGAAGCATAGACCGACGGCGGGCGTCGTGTTATAATCGTGTTATAATATGGAAGAGAATAATAAATAATGTGTAAACGGTTTGATACGCGCGCAGGAGGAGCGCAGCTATGCATGAGATGGCGATTGCCGAGGGGATTTTCGATATTGCGAAGGAGCATGCGGCGCGGGAAAAGTCGGCGCGGATTACGAAAATCGGGCTTTTGATCGGCGAGATGGCGGGTGTCGAGGAGGACGCGCTGCGCTTTTGTTTCTCGTCGCTGGTGCGGGGGACGCTGGCAGAGGAAGCGGAGCTCTCTATTGTGCGCGTCCCGCTGGTTGGGCGGTGCGGTACGTGCGGTCATGAGCAGCCGATTGAAAATTATAATTTTATCTGCCCGAAATGCGGCGGCGGCCTTGGGGTTATCAGCGGCCGGGAGCTTCGGGTGGAATATCTGGAGATGGATTAAATGGAAGTCAATGTGATGCAGGATATTTTGGGCAAGAACGACGCGCTGGCGGACGCGATGAAGGCGGACTTCGCGGCGCGCCATATTTTCGTGCTGAATTTGATGGGGTCGCCCGGCTCCGGCAAGACGACGCTCCTCGAGGCAACTCTTCGCGCGCTGTCCGGTGAGCTGCGGATTGCCGTGATCGAGGGTGACCTTTTTACGTCGAAGGACGCGGATCGCATCGGCGCGTGCGGCGCGCAGGTGGTGCAAATCAATACGGCGGGCGGCTGCCATCTCGACGCGCCTATGGTGGAGAAGGCACTTGTGTCGCTCGACCTTGATCATCTCGATCTGATTGTCATTGAAAACGTCGGCAATCTCGTATGTCCGGCAGAGTTCGCGTTGGGCGAGGATGCGAAGGCGGTGGTGCTGTCGGTGACCGAGGGTGACGACAAGCCGATGAAATATCCGTTGATGTTCAAAGAGTCCGCCGTGGCGCTTCTCAACAAGACCGACCTCTTGCCGTTTACGAATTTTGACTTGGCGCAGGCGGCAGAGGATATACGAACCATCCATCCCGGCGCGGAAGTGATGACGGTTTCCGCGACAAAGGGCGACGGCATGGACGTGTGGTTTGATTGGCTTCGCGGGAGGGTCAAGGGGAAAAAAGAGGGCGCGGTATGAGCGAGTCGGTAGATTTGTCGGGTAAGGGCGGCAGCCTGATCCAAAGGGAAGTGTCGCCGGATTTCCTCGTGCCGCCGAGGGTTACGGTGCTGGGAGTCGGGAACGTGCTGCTTTCTGACGAAGGGTTTGGCGTGCGCGTTGCCGAGGCATTGGATGCTTCCTATGAATTTCCCGACGACGTGCAGGTGCTTGACGGCGGCGTCTTGGGTATGGAGCTTTTGCGGTTCGTAACGGGTACGGAAAAACTTCTGGTTCTTGACGCTTTGAAAGAGGGAGACGCGGACGGAAAATGTCGACGGCTGGCAGGCGACGAGGTAAAGGCGCATTTTCGCGAAAAGCTGTCGGCGCATGAGATTGGCGTGCAGGATGTGCTGACATTCTTGGAGGTCACGGGAAAGCCAATCAGCGAGGTCGTTGTAATCGGCGCGGAGCCGCTGAGCCTCGAAGCAGGGCTTTCGTTGTCGGAGGAAATGGCGCCGCGCGTTGCCGAGGCGTCGGCGATAGCATTGGAAGAACTCTCACGCTGGGGCGTAACATTGAAACGGAAGGACGAAACAAAATGAAGCTGGATTTTACGACAATGGACGAGAATTGGCTGGCGAATTTCAAGGGCGGCGAGAAAGGCCTCTTGGCGAAGATGTTCAGCGACGAACAAAACAAGATTATTCGCGCGCGGCTGATTGCCGGAGCGACGGTGGGCGGGCATACCCACGAGACGGGCAGCGAGATTATTTTTGCGTTGTCGGGCGAGGCGACGGCCACCACCGACGGTGTTGAGGAGCATCTGAACGTGGGCGACTGCCATTACTGTCCGAAGGGGCACAGTCATACGCTGAGAAACGACGGCCCGGAGGATTTCGAGTTTCTCGCGGTGGTCGTACAGCAATAAGGGGGGCGGCGGTATGTGCTTGGCGATACCTGCGAAGATCGTTTCCATCCGGGACAGCCTTGCGACGGTGGAGCTCCATGGCGTGACGAGGGAAGCGAGCCTGATGCTTTTGCCCGAGGCAAAGGTAGGCGACTATGTGCTGGTTCACGCGGGATTCGCGATGCAGGTCATCGAAGAGACGGACATGGCGGAGACGGAAGCACTCTGGGCAGAAATGAACGGCGCCCCGCGCACGGTGAATCTGGAGATTTCGCATGAATGAGAAAACGGCACAGGCAAAAGAAAGGGAACTTTCGGCGAGGCTGTTGGAGGAAATCAAGCGCCTGACCGCTGGGCGAAAACAGCCGATGCGGCTGATGGAAGTGTGCGGCACGCATACCGTTTCGATTTTTCGCGCGGGCCTTCGTCAGCTATTGCCGCCGGAAGTCGAGCTCGTGTCCGGCCCCGGCTGTCCCGTTTGCGTGACGCCGGACGGGTACATGGACGAGGCGATTGCTTACGCGGGGATGGAGGACGTGATTGTCGCGACTTTCGGCGATATGCTGAAGGTACCGGGGACATCGTCGAGTCTCGCAGAGGCGGCGGCGCGGGGCGGCGACGTGCGGATCGTCTATTCGCCCCTTGACGCGCTGGCAATCGCAAAGGAAAATACCGGCAAGAAGGTCGTATTCTTAGCGGTGGGATTTGAGACGACGGCGCCGACGGCAGCCGCCGCCGTGCTGACGGCGGAGCGGGAAAACGTCGGCAATTTCTTTTTGCTTCCCGCGCAGAAACTGGTGCCGCCCGCGATTGGCGCATTGCTTTCCGACGAGGACGCGCGGATCGACGGCTTCCTATTGCCGGGGCACGTGGCCGTCGTTACGGGCAGCGAAAAATTTTCTTTTCTCGCGGAGGAATACTATTTGCCGGGCGTGGTGGCGGGTTTTTCGCCGACGGAACTTCTGCGCGGGATTTATCGTCTTGTGCGTCAAGTGACGGCAGGAGAGGCGCATATTGAGAACGAATACAAGAGCGTCGTGCGCCCGGAGGGAAATCCGGCGGCGCAGAAGATGATGGATCGGATTTATGAAACCTGCGCGGCGGAGTGGCGCGGCTTGGGCGAAATCCCTGATTCGGGACTTCGCCTTCGGGACGAATACAGCCGTTTTGATTTTTCGGCGGCGCGTCCTCTCGATTTGCCGCCCGCGCCGCCGAAGAAAAGCGGCTGTCGCTGCGGCGAGGTGCTGCAGGGCAAGATCCTGCCGAAGGAATGCAGACTGTTCGGAACGGCGTGCATGCCGGAGCATGCGGCGGGGCCCTGCATGGTGTCCGCCGAGGGCGTTTGCGCGGCATGGTACAAATACGGCGGGGGGATTTTTCAGTATGGATGAGACGATACAGCTGGCCCATGGCGCGGGCGGGCGCATGAGCGCGCTTTTGACGGAAAAAGTCCTGCGCCCGATTTTGGGCAATCCGATTCTGGATCGGATGCACGACGGCGCGACGCTTGATATGGGGGAGAAGATTGCGTTTACCACGGACAGCTACGTGGTAGCGCCGCGCTTCTTCCCCGGCGGCAGTATTGGACGCTTGGCGGTTTGCGGCACGGTAAACGATTTGGCGATGACCGGGGCCGAGGCGAAATATCTTTCACTATCGTTGATTCTTGAAGAAGGATTAGCTGTCGAGGAACTCCGTCGCGTTTTGCGGGACGTGCGCGCGGCGGCGGACGAGGCGGGCGTCGCGATTGTCACCGGCGATACGAAAGTCGTCGGACACGGCGCGGGTGACGGCATCTATATCAATACGGCGGGTGTCGGAGAAATCATTGCAGGTGTCGATATCGCTCCACAGAATATTCGTCCGGGGATGGACGTCGTGGTGTCCGGCTTTCTCGGCGACCACGCGGCGACGATTACGGCGGCGCGTCATGGACTGAAACTCCCGGAAACCATTCAAAGCGACGCCGCACCGCTGAACGGGCTCGTGAAGGAAATGCTCCATGCCGTGCCGGAAGTCGCCTGTATGCGCGACCCGACCCGGGGTGGCGTTGCGGCGTCGCTGAATGAATTGGCGGCTCAATCGGGGACGGGAATTTTGCTCGATGAGGAGCTGCTCCCCGTGCGGCCGGAAGTCGAAGGAGTCTGCGAACTTCTTGGCTTCGAGCCGCTGTACTTGGCGAACGAGGGCAAGCTTCTCGCGTTCGTACCCGCCGAAAAGACGGACGCGCTGCTCGATGTCATGCATGCGCACCGATACGGAAAAGAGGCGCGGCGCATCGGAACCGTCACGGAAAAAGCACCGGGACAGGTCGCGATGAAGACAGCTTTGGGCGGCGTCCGCATCGTCGATATGCCGACGGGAAGTTTAGTACCGAGGATTTGTTAAAAAATCGTGTCTATTAAATATGTATCCTTCCGTTTCAAAAAAATTTTGAAGCGGAAGGATTTTTTTGTGCCGAACGAGAATATTTTTATAAGCTTTTCATATAGGTTCGTTATTCTGTATACAATAAAGAAAAACGAGGCGACAGCCTTGCGGGGAAGGGGGGATTCAAATTGGACATGGATAATTTGTCCTTCACGTCGTTGGCGGCAACGCTGGAACTGCCGGGCCAGATTCGGGGGACGCTTTCCACGCTGGGTGTGCTGGATGTTCTTGACATTTTTCTCGTAGCCATCATTCTTTATAAAATATATGAAATGCTGGAGGACACCCGCGCGATTACGTTGGTTCGCGGCATCATTCTCCTGATGGTGCTGACGCTGATTTCCCGCTGGATGGAATTGCACGTGATTTATTGGCTGCTGTCGAAAGCGGTTACGTTGCTCTTCGTCGCACTGCCAATCGTGTTTCAGCCGGAGCTTAGGCGCGCGTTGGAGCATTTGGGCGAGGGAAGGTTCTTCACTCATACGCCGATGCTGAACGACGAGGACGCGCAGTATGTGATTCAAGAGCTGGATTCCGCACTGCGTGAAATGTCGGCGGTGAAGACCGGCGCGTTGATCGTCGTCGAGCGAACGATGGGACTGAACGACATTTGCCGGACGGGCGTGCAGGTCGACGGGCTCGTGTCGAAGGAGTTTTTGCGGAACATTTTCTTCGTGAATACGCCGCTCCATGACGGTGCGGCGGTGGTTCGCGGCAAGCGGGTCATCGCGGCGGGATGCTTATTGCCGCTGACGGAGAACCGCACACTCTCGACGGAATTGGGGACGCGGCACCGGGCGGCCATCGGGCTCTCGGAGCAGTGCGATGCGTTGGTCCTGATTGTCAGCGAGGAGACGGGCATCATTTCTGTGGCGGAAAACGGGCATATCCACCGGAAAGTCAATTCTGAGCAGCTTAAGAAATATTTGCAGCCGATTTTTGAGCCGGAGCGGATGAGCCTGAAAGAAATGGTCGCGAATTGGAGGAAGAAAAAGGAATGAACAACCTGAAAGGAGTTTTTCTTCACAATCTGACGGCGAAAATCGTCGCGCTGCTCGCGGCTTGTGTGCTTTGGGTCTTTGTGATGAACGACCAGAATCCCGCGATGGAAAGCGGCTTTACCGTTCCGATTACCGTGTTGAACCCGCCGGGAGAAGCGCGCTTGACGCAAAGTGCGGAGCATGTGCGGATCAAGCTGCGCGCACCGCGGTCGATTTTGGCGGCGACAGGCGCGGATGAAATTCATGCGTTTGTCGATTTGGCGGGACTGGAGCCTGGGACGCACCCGCTCCATGTGCAGACAGTGATCCCGCAGGGAACCGAGGTCGTGGGCACTATGCCGGAGACGGTGACGTTCACGATTGACCCGATAGTGCAGAAACGGATGTCGATTCGTCTGCGCCGCTCCGGCGCGTCGCCTGAGGGGCTGACAGTGGCGGGCATCGAGCCGGATACGCGGATGGTCACGATTGTCGGGCCGCAGTCCATCGTCAACACGGTTTCTGAAGTGACCGGGACAGTTCCCATTCCTCGAACGGCGTCGGGTGATTTGGACATCGAAGTATCGCTGTCGGCAATGGATGAGGAAGGGGAAGTCATGGAGTCGATCCGCGTCGTGCCGAAAACGGTGTCGGCGCATGTGAGCTTCGCGCGCAGTTTGTCGAGGAAAGTGGTGGAAGTGAAGCCGACCGTCGAAGGTTCGGTGGCACCCGGTTACACATTGGCGGATATTCGCGTGGAGCCGTCGCGGATTGAATTGGCGGGGACGAGTACAGCTCTCGATACGGTGACGTCACTTACGACAGAGTCGATTCCCGTGGTGGGGCTGACGGAATCGGCGGAGCGGACGGTGCCGTTGGTCGTACCGCCCGGCGTGACGGTCTCGAACAAGATGGTGACGGTGCGCCTGATTATCAAACAGCAATAAATGTTTTGCCCGACGGGGGCGTTGCCGTCCGTCGGGCTTTTCGTATGGGAGGAACTATGATACGTATTTCGGATATTGCCGTGCCGATTTCGGACGCGCGGCCTTTGGAGGCGCTTGTTGCGGAACGGCTTTCGATGCCGCAGGATGCGGTGCGCCGCGTTTCGGTCGTGCGGCGTGCGGTGGATGCGCGGCGGCGGCACGGCGCGCCTATTTGCTTTTCCTATGTGATGGACGTGGAAACGGAAGAAAGCGAGCGGCGGATTCTCGGGCGCTTCCGGCGGGATAAGAAAATCGCCGTTGCACCGGATGCGGAACCGTCAATTTTCATGCGCCTCGCGGAGAAAAAAACGCACGCACTGTCGAGGCGTCCTATCGTTGTGGGATTCGGTCCTGCCGGGATGTTCGCGGCGCTGGCACTCTCGACGGCGGGGTGCGCTCCGCTCGTGTTGGAGCGTGGACGGGACGTGGACGCGCGTCATGCGGAAATCGAGCGGTTCTGGTCGGGCGGTGTGCTGGACGGGGATACGAACGTGCAGTTCGGAGAAGGCGGCGCGGGCACGTTTTCAGATGGGAAACTGACGGCGCGGGGCGGCGATCCGTTGCAGCGGGATATTATCGACGCGTTTATTCGCGCGGGCGCGCCGGAGGAAATCCGATACTTGGCGAAGCCGCATATCGGCACCGACCGCCTGCGCGGCGTCGTGAAGGCGATTCGTGAGGAAATCCGGAGGCTCGGCGGTGAAGTGCGTTTCGGCGCGCGGGTGGAAGAATTGGAGATCGATGCAGCGGGCGTGCAATCCGTCCGTCTCGCGGGCGGCGAGGAATTCACGACGGACGCGGTGTTTCTCGCGATCGGCCATTCGGCGCGGGATACCTATCAAATGCTCTATGAAAAAGGCGTCGCGATGGAGGCGAAGGCGTTTGCCGTCGGCGTGCGCATCGAGCATCCGCAGGAACTGATTGACCGCGTACAATACGGCGAGGACGCAGGACACCCGCACCTCGGTGCGGCGGACTATGCGCTGACGTTTCAGGACGCGGCGACGGGGCGCGGCGCTTACTCGTTCTGCATGTGTCCGGGCGGGCAAGTGGTTGCGGCGGCTTCGGAAACCGGGCGTGTGGTGACAAACGGTATGAGTCTCTACGCGCGGGCTTCCGGCGTGGCGAACGCCGCACTGCTCGTACAGGTACGGCCTGAGGATTTCGGCGGCGGCGTGTTGGGCGGCGTCGCGTTTCAGCGTGAGTATGAAGCGGCAGCGTTCCGCCTTGCGGGCGGCGATTACCGCGCGCCGGTGCAGAGCGTTGGGGATTTTTTGCGCGGCACGGCGGGCAGCCGTGATTTCTGCGTTGCACCGACCTATCGTCCCGGCGTCGCGCCTTGCCGTTTCGACGATTGTCTGCCGCCGTTCGTGGTGCGGACGCTTCGCGACGCGTTGCCCGCATTCGACAAGAAAATTCACGGATTCGCGGCGGCGGATGTGCCAATGACCAGCGTCGAGACGCGCTCGTCAGCGCCTTGCCGCATCCTGCGCGACCGTGACACGTTCGTTTCCGTCTCGGCAGCGGGACTGTATCCGATCGGCGAGGGCGCGGGTTATGCGGGCGGCATTATGAGCGCGGCGGTGGACGGTCTGAAAGCGGCACTTGCTTTTTTACGGCAAAACGATAAAATATAGAGAAGTATTTTTGAAAATTAAACCGGTAGGGGGATATACAACATGGCAAGAATGTTTGGGACGGACGGCGTGCGCGGCGAAGCGAACCTGGAGCTGACACCGGAGCTGGCGTATCGGTTGGGACGCGCGGCGACGCTTTATTTTGACAAGGGCGGCTCGCGGCCTGAAATTTTGATTGGGCGCGACACGCGGATTTCCGGTCCGATGTTCATTTCTGCGCTGGCGGCGGGCGTATGCTCGGCGGGCGGCCATGCGGTCATCGCGGGCGTGATTCCGACGCCGGCCATCGCGTATCTCGCGAAAAAACATAAGATGGCGGCGGGCATCGTCGTCTCGGCGTCGCACAATCCTTTCGGCGACAACGGCATCAAGTTTTTCGGCGGCGACGGCTACAAGCTGCCGGACGAGGTTGAGGACGAGATCGAGGACATCGTGCGCCGCCTCGGCGATCAGGACGATTTTTACCGTCCGTCAGGTCATCTCGTCGGCTCGTTGAACTATCGGAAGGAGCTTTTGCAGGAATATATCGACTATGTGCTTTCCACGACGGACGTGCGCCTCGACGGTATGAAGATCGTGCTCGACTGTGCGAACGGCGCCGCCTATGAGGCGATGCCGACGATCCTGCGCTCGCTTGGCGCGGAGCTAACGGTCATCCACAACGAGCCGGACGGCGTGAACATCAACGACGCTTGCGGCTCAACCCATCTGGAATCTTTGATTCGCAAGGTCAAAGAGAGCGGCGCGAACATCGGTGTCGCCCACGACGGGGACGCGGATCGTTGCCTTTGCGTGGACGAGAAAGGAAACGTCATCGACGGCGACCACATGCTGGTGCTTTGCGGCCTCGCGCTGAAGGAAAAAGGGGCGCTGCCGGGCGATACCATCGTCACGACGGTCATGGCGAACATCGGCTTCCATAAAGCCGTCAAGGCAGCGGGCGGCCGCGTCGAAGTCACGAAGGTCGGCGACCGCTATGTGCTGGAGGAAATGCGCGCCCATGGCTACGCGCTGGGCGGCGAGCAGTCCGGCCATATCATTTTCGGAAACCTCGCGACGACGGGCGACGGCCTCGTGACCGCGCTCCAGGTGCTCAGTGTACTGAAGCGGAGCGGCGGCCCAGCGTCGAAGCTGACCGCGATGATGAAGAGCTACCCGCAGCTTCTCGTCAACGTCGAGGTGAAGTCGAAGGACGGCTGGGAAGAAAACGCGGCGATTCGTAAGGCAATCGAAGCCGAGGAAACGCTTCTCGGCGAAAACGGGCGGATTCTCGTGCGCCCGTCCGGCACCGAGCCTTTGATTCGCGTCATGGCGGAAGGGCCGGAGCAGGGGCAGCTGGAAGAAATTTGTCAGCGCATCGCCGACGTCGTGCGTGCCGAGCTGGGATGAAATTGTAAGAAAACTTTCAGATTATGTTCTATTGTTTCACGTGAAACATTCCTTTGGTTTGTTTCACGTGTTTTTTTCGAAAATTAAGAACGAAATTGCCATGAAACTCGCGAAAAGCCATATACCTCGCGGGTTTTGTTATTTTCATCTTATTTTCAGATTATGTTCTATTGTTTCACGTGAAACATTTTTTCGATTTTTTGGCTGTCTTTTTCACGTGAGACTTTTTTGCCGTCTTCGTTTTAGCCACGTTTTATTTATATTTTCCCGCCATGCCGAAATTCGTGATTTTTGCGAAAAATTTATTTTCAATTAGGATATTTTAATGTGCTTTTTTGGCATAAAAAATATGAGCGGATTTGTCCATGTATTTCGCCAGTTTGGAGAATGGAATAATTATCCCGCAAAAAATCCTTAATTGGATAAAACGTGTGAGTGCCCATACCTATAGGCTTTCATCAATTTTTCATTTTCAAAGCAAAAAACGCGGGATGTTTGACAGGAGTAGCCCTTATGGGGTACGCTTTCCGCTAGTACGGGGGAAGTCTGTCCAAGACTCCTTGTACCGATACTGAAGGAAGGCTGGCAGAATCTTTCCTTTCGGGAAGCGTCGTCCTGTGAGGCGCGCGCCCGAGGGGCGGGACTGCCGACCGGGAAATGCGGCACGCATATAGAAGAAACGGGCGCGTATGTGTCTGTGGCTTTGGTGCGGGGCGTAAGGCAAGCGCCATGTGTTTTGCGCTTCGCCATAGTGCCAATACGAGCAGCTTCCCGGTGGCTTTTGCGCGTTCTCTTTCGTGCGTCTGCATGCGAGGGACGCGCAAAGCCGGGCCTGTGCGGAACTTGAAGGAGAGGTGGGGCGTCGGCACAGAAAGCGAGATAGGAACTCAGGGGTGTTTTTGGGAAGGCGGCAAAGCTGTTCTTCTACAAAAGAATTTTGAGGTGATTATCAAATGCATCAACCGGCAACTACGAATCCGCTGATTATCATGTGCATCAACATGACGATCGTTTTCGCCGTGCTGATCGGTCTTTCGTTCATGATTAAGTTCATTCACATGATCGATCCGACAAAGCCGAAGGAAAAACCGGCGGAGGCCCCGAAGGCGGCTCCTGCTGCGGCTCCTGCGGCTGCGGCTCCTGCGGCTCCGGCCGTTGACCCGAATCTCAATATCGCGGTCATCGCGGCGGCTGTCGCGGCCTATGGCGGCGACGCGAAGATCGTTGCTATCCGCCCGATCGAAAGCGCGGGCTGGAAGAGCGTCGGTCGCGCGAACGGCGTCCAGAACACGGTCTTTTAAGGAGGAATTATCGGCATGAATGAATTTATGACTGCATTCAGCGTCTCGCTGCAGTCGGTGTGGAATGACTCTGGTTTTTCCTCGCTGACGGTTGACAACGTCATTATGATGATTGTAGGCTGCCTGCTGCTCTACATGGCGTTTGTCAAAGAGTATGAGCAGCT
>CACYUQ010000052.1 GCA_902777615.1 uncultured Selenomonadaceae bacterium | reverse complement strand
GAAAGTGCCATAAAGAAGGCAAGCAGCAACAGGCGAGGGCCGGTGGCCACGAATGGGAACGCCATTACGGAAAGCATGATCGCCGCCAGCACCGGAAGCAGATACCGCTGCCAGTATGGAGGCCGGAGCCCGTAGCACACGGTGCCGGAGAAAACCGCCAACATCATGCAAAGATCCGGCAACATTTCCGTACCGGGGATAATGGAAGAGAAAAAGGTTTGCGGCCAGTCGATGCCGGCAAAATGGAGCGCCATGTACACCGTGGTGGCCCAGAAAAAGTACAGCGCATTGGCCACGAACAGGGACACGGTGCATTTATCTGCGCCGACAGTTTTTTGTAAGCTAATGGAACGCGATATCGGCGATAAAGATGCAGGAGTCACGTTCATCAAATCCTTTTCTAGTCAAATTGACAATCAAAATGAAAAAATTAAATGCAAATAAAAGGATAACAATTGCACATAAATATTATAAGCCAACAATCTTGTATTGGCAATTAAGAAAGCCCTGATTAGCGGATAAAATTGCAAAACTGTACTCGGGTACAGGTCGATTTTACTGGTTTCCCCTGCTTACAAGGCAAAACTGTACGAGAGGGCAAAAGGAAATTTTCCTGTCGGCCTCGAATCGCCGAGGTATATCCTCATACCTATTTGTGTCGCCAGCGGCGGAATGGATGGTTTACGTGAAATAAACGAACATAATCTGAAATTGTTCTGAAATCAGATACAAATTGTTTCACGTGAAACAATCGAACATAATCTGAAAATAAAATGGAAAGGACGGGACGTCGTCATGAACCCGGACTGTCGAATCTACTCCGTTCCGTATAACGGTGCGAACCCCGAATGGTTCCTGCAGGAGGCGGAGAAGCGCAAGAAGCACATCGATCACGTCTATTGCGAGCTTCCCTTTCAGGAAATGATTTCCCATGTGCGGTTCACCTTTGACGATCGGAAATCGGCGGGGGAAAATCCCGCCGACGTGGACGCGATGCGCGCGCGATATTTGAACAACTGTCTCGAATTCCTGCGGCTCTCGAAGGGCAAGGTGCGCCGCATCTGCCCGGTCAACGCCATGTGCTACCGGTTCACCAGCGAGGACGAGGTGAAAAATTTTGTCCTCGCCTTGGCGTGGGCAGCGAAGGATTTTGAGATCGAAGGATTCATCCTTTCCGACTATCGGGTGGCGGCGCTGCTGCACGCGCTCTTGCCGGAGGCGGAGATACACACCTCGTGCAACGCCTACCAGTGGAACCTGCGGCAAATGGAAATCTGGCGGGAGAAATGCGGCGCAACCGTGTTCAACCCGCCCCGGGAAATCCTCAGGACCCCAAGCAAGCTGAAAGAGATGCACGACGCCGGATTTCGGCTCAAATGCCTCGTCAACGAAGCCTGCCTGACGGGCTGCCCGAACTCCTTCAACCACAACCTCGCCATTGCCATGGGACAGCGTCCGGTGCTTTTGAGCTGTTGCCAAAACGGCGTCGCGGATCTGTTCCGCGCCAACTGGATCTTGCCGCGATGGCAGAAGCACTATGACGAAATGGTGGACATTTATAAAATCGCGGGGCGAAACGCTGCGGGCGATTACCCGTTCAGGACCCTCGACGCGTATCTTGCGGAGGACGACAGTATGCCGCTGGCAGAGCTGATGATCTCCGGCACGATGCTGTTCGCGTCGCACATGCTGCCCGGGGAAGTCCTGCGAGGAATCACCGTCGACAAGGTGCCGGACAAGCTCCTGACCTGCGAATGCAGAGAGTGCGAGCGCTGCGGCCTTTGCGAAAAGATCCTTTCGGAGCTGATCCCGGAGAAATACCGGGAATCGTTCCGGTTCAAGATCAAGGTGACATGAGATATTTAGCCTTCCCCCTTGGGGAAGGTGGCGCGCGAAGCGCGACGGATGAGGTATCAAAATTCTATTATAACAAGGCTGAGATGTCCCCTGCCTCTAAAGGCGGGGGTATATCGGAGGTCGGAGGGAGTTTAAATAACTCTCGACCGCACGCCTTGTTGAAATGCTGGTTAGAGTGATTTTTCTCCTTCGGAGAAAAATTTGATTTATGGCATTATAAACTATAAACGGCGAAAGCCAGGGGAGGAAGAAAGTATGACAAAGTTGGGCAAGAAGTATCAAAAGAGGCTGGCGAAGCTCGTCACTGCGGCACTGATGTGTACTGGGGGGGGACTGTTTAGCCCGCCGTCTGTGGCGTCGGCGTCGGAGGTCACGGTCACGAATGTAACCGGAAGCGGCACTGCTGTTGACCCGTATGTGGTAAAACCGGACGGGTCAATGGAACGGATATTTATTACGAGTGTTAATCCTCATTCTCCTACGAATTGTTATTACGCTCCCACTGCCGACATCTTGAAAATTACAGGCACTATCACTGCATCTTCAATACGTTTTTATGGTGGCTTCAATCGCAGTCCGGGCACATGCGTTAGCGGGAAAACGGTCAATATCAATGGGACAGAAATTACCGTTCATAACATTTACGGAGGATTGAATGAATCGGGCAATGTTGAAGGGAACACAGTCAATGTTGAATCTGGAACAATCACACTAAATTCTGTTGGAGGTGGATTGGTAGAGACACAAACCAGTGACCCATCGACAGGCAGTGCCATAGGTAATCATTTAAACATCACCGGTGGAAATCTTAGCGGCTATGGTTGTACTATATATGGCGGGTTCAGTCGTGGCGGTGATACTGAAAATAATACCGTAACTATCAGTGGTGGCACGATACATGCTAGTAATATATATGGCGGCCAGACGACAGCCAGTGGGAAAAAAGCAAATGGAAATGTTGTAACCATCGACGGCGGCACTGTCAACATCGACAACGGAATCTACGGCGGCTCCGCCAGCATCTTGGGTGGTAACGACACCGAAGCCAGCGGCAACACCGTCACCATCGAAAAAGATGCGACGCTTCTTGGCAGCGAAACGCGAATTTTTGGCGGCTATGCGACGAAAACGATAATTTCCCCCGGCTTTCAGACAGTACCATGCACTACCAACAACAATACAGTCAATATCCTGAAAGCCATTACCGTTAAGCAAATCGTGGGCGGCTCGAATTTGACGGAGGGAACGGGCAATACGTTGAACATCGCCGCGACAGGCGTGACGGTCGGAGACGATGGGGTCACGGGGTTCCAGAACATGAACTTCTATCTGCCTCCCGATATTGCCGCAAACGATCCTGTTCCTATGTTGACAGTGAACGGCGGCGCGACGACATTGGACGGCGTGACCATCGGCGCGGCGGCGTTGCAAGGCGTAAACCTCTCAAAAGGCGACAGCGTGACCCTGCTCAAGAACGCCAACGGGTTCACAGGCACGGCCGCCACCACGACCTTGACCACGAAGCCGGAGGCGATCAGCCTGACCGTGAACAAATCCTACAAATTCACCATCGCGCAAAACACCAACGACATCACTGCCACCGTCGCGGACGTGAACGCCGGCGAAAACGAACAGGCCAAATCCCTCGTGGAGACCCGCGCGGCCACGACAACCTTCATCAACGCGGGAGCGGATATGCTGGCCTCCCAGGGCTTCGCACAGGCGTCCAACGCCGTCGCCCTCGAAGCGGCGGAGAACGCGAAAAACGGCGCACCGGTTGTGCAGAACGTTGGCGGCTTCACCCCCTTCGCCGCCTTCGGCGGATCGAGCATGCGGGCGGAAAGCGGCTCCTATGTCAATACGAAAGGCTTCGGGCTGAACATCGGCTTCGCGCGGGAGCTTCCCGACGCGCAGGGCAAGCTGCTTTTCGGACCTATCGTGGAATACGGCGGCGGCAGCTATGACAGCCACCTGGACGACGGCACCCGGGGCGACGGCAAGGCGCACTACTTCGGCGTCGGCGTCATGGCACGCCAGGTCAATCACGACGGCTTCTATTATGAGGGAAGTCTGCGGGGCGGCCGAGTGACCGCAGACTACGACGGAAACCTTGACGGCATCGGCAAGGTGGACTATGACAGCTCGTCGAACTATTTCGCGGCGCATCTCGGCGCGGGCAAAGCCTTCGACCTCGGCAAAGGCAACATCCTCGACGGCTACTTCAAATATTTCTACAGCCATCAGGCAGGGGACGACACGACGGTCCATATCGAGGGCATGGCCGACGAGCGCGGGCATTTCGACGCGGTGGACAGTCACCGCATCCGCATCGGTGCGCGGCTCACGCATAAGGTCAACGAGCGGAACAGCTTCTACGGCGGTCTTGCCTATCAGTACGAGTTCAACGGCGACGCGAGGGCGACCTTCAGCGGCAACGGCGTACCGAGCCCGAGCCTCAAAGGCAGCAGCGGTCTTCTCGAGCTGGGCTGGCAGGTGAAGCCGGGCGACGGTCCGCTGAAGCTCGATCTCGGCGTAACGGGCTGGGCCGGAAAGCAGCGCGGCGGCAGCGTGCAGCTCGGCGCGACGTGGTCGTTCTGAGACCGTATGATTTACGCATCTGAGAAGCATGCGGTTAATGGGGAAAAGACACAAACAATAAGAATCCTGTGGAATTTCATCGGAGCATTCACTCCTCCCACAGGATTCTATGGTTAAAAAATGATCTTTATTGCGCCCCGACTAGCTGGGGGCGCTTTTTCTTTGCCGTGAAAAGTCCTGTTGACAAGAATTTCTGATCGTATCACGATAAAAGCAGATATGGCAAGGGATGCCGCGAAAAAACAACTATGAAAAAATCAGGTTTTTTTCATAGATAAATTTCCAACTATGAAAAAATCAGGTTTTTTCATAGTTCGTAGAAAGGACGATTGTATATGCCGCTGGAAAAACTGCTGACGCTTTTCCATCAGGATGAGGAAAAGTGGAAAAAACTGTATAGCGACCTGTATCATTCGCCTCTTTCGCGGCATGTTGACATTCCTATTCAGCAATTCTCGGCGAATCGCGCGTATCCAGATCGCTTCCACGCTGCAAAAGTCGTCGCGCACCATCGACAACCGGATCAAGAAATATCCGGAGGCGCATCTGGTCGTGGACAAATCGCACCGCGCATATCGCTACAAGCTGCGGCTGGATTTCCTGAAATAAGCGCGGATAGCCGGAGGCTTTTGTGAGGAACCCGTCGATGACGGCGAGGTGCTTGACCTTCGCGTAGGCGTCCTGTACGGCCCGCGCAGCATATCGGCCACATTCCATATCATTGTGGCTTTTTCGGCGATATTCGTCCCAACGATGTTGATTCTGTCATTGGTCATTGTGTTTTCTTCTTTACATGGGCTGATATTTTGGTTATAACGCCTTCGTTCAGGTTTTGCTACAGGCAAAACGTTTCACCGAGGCGGGGACATCTCAGCCTTGTTATACCGCCTTGCGCCATGCCTAACAAAGCAACCCCCGACAGGAAAATCCTGCCGGGGGTTTGCTTTGCCGTTTTTTTATCCTGCGGGAGGCAGGAATCTTCGCTTGCCGCTGCCAAGAATCCGCGCGCTGTTCAGTACTACCGCCAGCGTCGCGGTGTTGTGGATGATCGCGGCCCAGAGCGGGTTGATTTTGCCCAGCGCGCCGAGGAGCATGGCGGCGGAGTTCACCGTGATGGTCGCCATGAAGTTTTGGCGAATCAGGTTCATCGTGCGGCGCCCGATGGAAAGCGCGGTCATCAGTCCTTCCGGGTCCTCGGATCGGATCGTCACGGCGCTGGACTCGGCGGCGATGTCGGTTTGCCGTCCGCCGAGGCTGACGCCGACGTTGGCAAAGGCCAGCGCCGGGGCGTCGTTGATGCCGTCGCCGACCATCATGATGCAGCCGCGTTCCTTCAAGCGCTGCACATAGTTCGCTTTGTCCTCGGGGAGCACTTCGGCATAATAAGCGTCGATGTCCATATCCCGCGCGACTTCGGCGGCGACTTCCTTTGAGTCGCCGGTCAGCATCACGATTTCGTCGATGCCGTAGCGGCGCATCTGGTTCAGCGTCTTTTTCATCTTCGGGCGAATCGGGTCATTGATGCCGATGACGCCGAGGAGTTTTTTGTCCCGGGCGACATAGATGCGATTCGGCGCGGCCTCCTCGATCTCCACGGCGTCGAGATTCTTGACCTTTGACTCCTCCATGAATTTTCGGCTGCCCACCAGTACCGATCCGCCTCGGAACTCCTCAAAGTCCGGTACGACCGCTTTCATGCCCCGCGCGATGACCGTAGTGGAACTTTTATGCTGCGGCACGTCCCAATCCTTTTCCCGCACGTATTTCTGGATGGCGACGGCCAGCGGATGGACGGAATGCATTTCCGCCGACGCGGCGAGCAGCACTGTTTCCTTCTCGCTGACGGCCTCTACGGTGCGGATGTAGGAAATCTGCGGCACGCCGACAGTCAGGGTGCCGGTCTTGTCAAGCACCACGGTGTCGGCTTCGGCCAGCGCCTCGATGTAATTGCCGCCTTTGACGAGGATGCCCTTTTTCGCTGCGGCGGCAATCGCGGCGGAAATCGCCGTGGCGGTGGAGAGCTTCAGCCCGCAGGAAAAGTCGATAAAGAGCAAGTTCAGCACCCGCTGCCAATCCCGGGTTGCGCCGTAGACTACGAACGCGCCCAAAAGCGATACGGGGACGAGAAGGTTCGCCATCTGGTCGGCGAAGTTTTGCACCGGCGCGCGCTGTGCCTGCGCTTCCTCGACGAGATGGACGATATGGGCCAGCGAAGTGTCCTGCCCGACCTTTTCGACGAGGATGACAAGCTCGCCGGCTTCGACGACACTGCCCGCGTAGACCCGGGATTTTTCTTGCTTCATGGCGGGATTTGATTCGCCGGTGATTGACGATTGGTTCACGGCGGCGGAGCCCGCCAGTACCCGGCCGTCGATGCAGATCATCTCGCCCGCGTGGGCGGCAATCTTGTCCCCGGCTTTCAGCGTTTCCACGGGGACTTTTCGTTCGATGCCGCCGTCTACGAGCCAGACATAGCGCTGGTTCAGGTTCAGCAGCCCCGAAATTTGGCGTCGCGCCCGCTCGGCGGCGTAGCTCGTCAGCATTTCGGCGACGTTCGACAGTGTCAGGAGAGTCAGGCTCGATTCGGGACGGCCGGACAGCACCGACGCGGCTACCGCCGTGGCGGTCAGGGTGTCGGCGTTCGGGCGCCGGTCGCGGATCAGCCCGCCGTAGCCGCTTTTGAACAGCCCGCGCGCCATACCGAGCACGAGTAGGCTGCGGACCACGCGAAGCCCCGCGTAAGCGGCGGGAGCGTTTTTTTCAAGAAGCTTCATCGCGGCGAAGACGCCGACAGAAATCAAGGCGTCCCGGCGATAGTCCGCCATGGTCGGCTCTGCGGTGCGCGCCTCGGACTCTTCGCGAATGTGCCGGACGAGCCGCAGCGCGGCGGGGGAAAGGCGCACGCCCGTGTGCCAGACGCGGAGCGCCTTGCCCTCCGCCGCCACGGAGACGACGCCCCGTGCGGCGCGGAGACGCGCTCCCGCAAGGATGCGCGCCTCATGGGACAACTCCGCCGAAAGCGGAACGGTTACGAGGCGATAGCTCATGCGAACCGCCACCCCCGCAGGATGGAAAACGCCCACCAAAGAAGCTGCGGACCGGTGGGAAGCTGTTTCGTGAGCAAGATTTTTTGTAGGCCCCGCACCGTGAACACGAGGGACAAAAGCGACGGCAAATCAAACCAGCCGCCTGTCGCCAGTTTCATGTGGCGATTGATGGCGGAAAAGGTGCCGTGGATATGCTTGCCAAAAGCGGCCAGCCCGTCGGCGGCTTCCTCGAAGGGCGTAGGCGCGTCTGCGTTGGCGCTGCGCTTCGGTACGGAGAAAACGCGGCTTTCTAGCCGTGCGGCAATGGCGTCGATGGTCGCCTCATCGCCGTGGTAGACGAGCAGCAGGCTTCCCGATACGGGATTCGCTTTGACCTCGTCGATGCAGTCGAGCTTCGCCAGCGATTTTTCCAACGTTGCCGCCAGCGCCTCGTTTCCCATGAGCGTCTTCGCGTAGTAGCGCCGCCGTCCCGGGATGGCCCGCGCCAGCTTGAAGGTCGGCACTCCGCTTTTTTGCGCGCCGCCGCAAAACATACGTCGGACGCCCTGTCCGAAGGCCATTCCCAACATCATGCCGGACATATAATTCATATTGTCACCTTCCTTATCTCTTCTTCACGTGCGTTCTGATATACTCTTCCATCCGAGCCAGCTCCGGATTTTTTCGGAGCGTCGCAGGATCGTATTCGATGAGGATTGAGCCGGTCATCGTGTTCGTGCGGACGCTTTTCATACCCTGCGCGCCGGACAGCTCACGCTCTACTTGCGCGGCCAGCGCCGCGTTTCCCACCAGCGGGCGGGCGTAGAGCCGCGCCCTGCCCGGGATGTACGAAGCGACCTCCACCGCGCGGACGAAAAAGTCGAGCTTCGATTGCGGAAAATTTGTCATAACTAAAAAACCACCGTTTCGTTTCAAGTCTTGAGCGAGCTTCTTGCGGTATTGCCAAGCGTGGAGAGCCGAAAGCCCCGCCCATGCCAGCCCGCAGACGATATGCCCCCGCTTCGACGACAGCGCCAGCGAAAGGAGCGTTCCCGCCGCCGCGCCCGCCAGCGGCAGTCCAAACGACATTTGCTTCATAAAAATACTCCCTGTAAACAAAGAAGGAGACTGTCCTATCAACGACAGTCTCCTTTCTCTTTCGGCTTATTTCTCTTGCGCTTTCTGCGCCGCGATCATGTCTTCCAGCTCCTCCTTCTGGCGCTCCAGCTCCGCCAGCGGCACCTGGCCCGCGGGCGCGCCCTCCGCGAGAGCCAGCATCTGCTGCTCGCGCTCCTGCATATAGCGGTAGCCGAAAACTCCGGCGACGACGCCTACAGCCATGCCAATCCAAAAATCGCTTCTTGAAAACATACTTCATTCCCCCTGCACTTTTCAATATAATGAAATGAAAATCATTATATACATAGTATCGCATATAATTCTCAATGTCAAGATGAATTTTTGAGAAACATATCCATAATTGCAACGCGTTTAACAAAAACCCCCTAAAGCCCGCTCGAATAGGCTTTAGGGGGTTCCTGCTTATGGGAGAGAAAAATGAGAGGTTTTCACGTGAGCGCTTTTACAAGGCTCGTGCCGAGGGCCGCGCAATCGGCCAGCCCTTTTTCGTCGGGAGCGTTCTCGATGGCGAGGCTGCCGATGAGCTGCGCGCCGTCGCCTTTTACGCGCGCTTCCCACTGGCGTAGCCATTCGCCGCCGCCCCATCCGTAGGAGCCGAA
Source organism: uncultured Selenomonadaceae bacterium (assembly GCA_902777615.1). Taxonomy (GTDB): domain Bacteria; phylum Bacillota; class Negativicutes; order Selenomonadales; family Selenomonadaceae; genus RUG12372. The sequence continues at coordinate 8,566 of CACYUQ010000052.1, read as the reverse complement.
GAGAGCGACGGGAACGCCGGAAAGCTTTGACTCGGCTTCCTGAAAAAACGGCTCGAACTCCGCTTCCTCGAGAACTTCGGCGCCCATCGCCGGGCAGCCGAAGAGAAAGCCGTCGTAGTCCTTCATGTCCTGCGCGGAAAATCCATCCACCCGGAAGAGTTCCACCTCGCCGCCGGCGTTTTTTGCGCCGTCCACTGCGGCCTTTGCCATGGCTTCGGTGTTTCCGCCGCCGCTCCAATAGACTACCGCGATTTTCTTCATAGAGTGCTCCTTTCTGTATATTTGCCCTGCCTGTGGTTCCGTACAGCCGCCGCGCTCGTCGGGGGGATGACTTGCGGGGCGGATTCTATACGGCCTCCAAGAGTTCGGCCATCGGGACGCCGTTGGCGAGCCGCGTGCAAAAGCGCGCGGTGCATTCGGCATATCGCTTGAACAGCGCCATCGACGCGTCCGCGTCGGCGTAGACCTTCCAGAGCCCGCAGCAGAGAAAACCGCGGCCCTTGTGTTCGATGAAGCCTCTGACATCATGCGGGGGGTAGCCGAGAAAGAGGCCGATCTCATGAGGAAAGTCCGCGCCTGCGCCTGCAAAGGACTGCACGCGCTGACGAAGCCGCCCGAGCATCGCCGAAAGCGAATCCGACGGACGATACCCATATCGCCGAAGCAGCATCTTCGCGCCGCGTCGACGAAGGACAGCATCCAGCGCGTCGGCCCGATAAAAGAGCACCAACACGCGGTCTTCCTCGTCCAGCAGACGAACTACCGAAATGCCGTGACAGGCGAAACAGGGCTCATAGTCGGCGAGCTGCGCGTCGAAATCGTCAAACCGCGCCTTCTGGAAGGCGACGAGGCTTGCCGCTTTCAGCCCGATGAACGTCGGGGCGCACTGACGAGCGAGCAGTTCCTCAAAATCCGCCGTCGTCATCGACCCACCTCCTACGATGTTCAAATAATAGCATAAATGAAAATAGATTTCAATACCTTTTGAGAAAAATTTTCAATTGTGTTATGATAGATTTATAAAAAGCAGGAAACTCAAGCCCTCCCCGTTGGGGAGGGGGGACCGTCGAAGACGGTGGGTGAGGTCATCGGCGATTGTCAACAAGACCTCATCCGTCAGCCTTCGGCTGCCACCTTCCCCCAAGGGGAAGGCTTAATTCCAGAAATGAGGTGTTTTCGTGTTTCGTCCCGAAATTCTCCTGGCCCTTTTCATTCCTTTTATCGGAACGTGCCTCGGCGCGGCCTGCGTGTTCCTTTCCCGGCGCGAGATGTCCAACGGCACGCAAAAGGCGCTGACCGGATTCGCGTCCGGCGTGATGGTCGCGGCGTCGGTCTGGAGCCTCTTGTTGCCCGCGATGGAAATCAGCGCGCCTATGGGCAGACTCGCTTTCCTGCCCGCCGTGGTCGGTTTTTGGGTCGGCACGCTGTTTCTCTTGCTGCTCGATCATATCATTCCGCATTTGCACATGGACGCGGAAGAGGAGGAGGGGCTTCCCGCCCGTCTTTCCCGCACGACCATGATGGTGCTGGCCGTGACGCTTCACAATATTCCCGAGGGTATGGCGGTGGGCGTGATGCTGGCGGGGCTGACCGAGGGGGCGTCCGAGGTCACGCTGGGCGGCGCGATGGCGTTGTCGCTGGGTATTGCCATCCAAAACTTTCCCGAGGGCGCGATTATCTCTATGCCGCTTCATACCAAAGGAAAAAGCCGCCCATACGCGTTTCTGGGCGGCGTGCTGTCCGGCGTAGTGGAGCCAATCGGAGGCGCGCTCACGATAGCGGCCGCCGGTCTGATCGTCCCCGGGCTACCGTACTTTTTGAGCTTCGCGGCGGGGGCGATGATCTATGTGGTCGTGGAAGAACTGATCCCCGAAATGTCCGCCGGGGAGCACTCGAACATCGGCGTCATCAGCTTCGCAGTAGGCTTCACCGTCATGATGGTCCTCGACGTTGCGCTGGGATAAAAACCGCCCGCGTCCTGCCATTTGAGCAGAACGCGGGCGGTTTTGCATCGTATCTTCTCTTGATTGAATGTTAGTATTACACTTTGAACTTGCCTGTAGCCGTTTGCAGATCCGTTGCGAGATCGGCCAGGGAATGGGATGCCGATGCGATTTCTTCGCTGGACGCGGATTGTTCCTCCGCCGCTGCCGAAATGGTCTGCGTCTCCTCCGAGGTTGAGCGGCTCACCTCGTCGATGGTATCCATCGCTCCGACGACGCCCTGCATTCCTTGCGAGACCTTCTGCACTTCGTGATTGATCTCTGCCATCTCCGACTTGATCGACGCGACCCGGGACGTAATATCCTGGAACTGCTCGCCCACTTCGCGGATGGCCTGCGTTCCCAGCGCCACTTCGTTCGTACCGGCTTCCATGGCGACGACGGCTTCCTCGGTGTCGCCTTGGATGACCGTGATCCGCTGCTTGATTTCTTCCGCCGACTGCTGGGACTGTTCCGCCAGCTTTCTGACTTCCTCCGCCACGACGGAGAAGCCCCGGCCCGCTTCGCCTGCGCGTGCCGCCTCGATGGCCGCGTTCAGTGCCAAAAGGTTCGTCTGGTCGGCGATGGCCGAAATGCTTTCGACGATCTGGCCGATCTGCTTCGAGTTTTCGCCGAGCTTCTTGACGACCTCCGCCGAGTTCGCCACGCTCTTTTCAATGCCGTTCATCTTTTCCATGGCGTTCTGCATCAGTTCCGCGCCGTGGTCCGCCGCGCCCGCCATCTGCTCGGTGTTCTCCGTGACGGCGGTCGCTTTTTCGGTCATGGAGTTAATGTCAACGAATGCCGCGTCGATATTTTGCTTTGCTCTGTCAACGCTGGAAAGCTGCTTGTCCATGCCGCCCGCAACCTCGACGACGGTTTGTGCGACGTGGGTCGCCGCCTCTGCCGCCTGCTGGGAGCTGGCTGTCAGCTCTTCGCTGGAGGCCGCTACCTGTTCCGCGCTGTTTGCCACCTGGGTAATCAATCCACGAATATTTTTCAGCATGGCGTTAAACGCGTTCGACATTTGGCCGATTTCGTCGCTGGAAGTGATCGCAGATTGCCCTGCGACATTTCGTCCATGTGACCGACGACTTCCGTAATCTGTTTGACGATCCGACCGATGACAAACCAGGAAATTGTGCCGATAGCGACAAGCAAGAAGATGATCGCGATCACGATGGTCCGGATGAAACCGGACTGGATTTCATCAAGGTTATTCGTCGGAATTCCCATGAACAGCATGCCGACCACTTGGCCGTTCGCGTTTTTCAGCGGTTCATAGGCGCTCAAATATCGGTTCCCCAACACCTCCGCGTAGCCGGAAAAGGAATTCCCCTGTGTCAGTACGGTGGAAATGATGGCCTCGGAGGCTTTCGTCCCCGTGGCGCGTTTTCCCGCCGAGTCCACGAATGTCGTCGCAATCCGCGTGTCCTTGTTGAACAAAGTCACGTTGTTGCCGGAAAGTTTCCCCAGCTCGTCCAAGAGTGCCGAATCGTCGTTGAAGCGCTTGGAGCCTTTATAGAGGCCGTCCGGCTTGGACTCCCACGCGCCGGGATAGCGGGCGTCGAGCAGCGCCTTGATTTCTTGCAGGTCATGCGACGCTTTCGTCCCCAGCGCGTACCCGAAACCGTTGTCTGCGGTAAAAAAGCCGAGTACGCCGATGATGACGCAAGCGATAACCAAAAACAAATTGAAAGCCAATAATGCCTTTGCTTGTAATTTCATTTTGCATCCCTCATACATTAAAATTTTCGCCCGTCCTTCAGGCGATTTTTATGCTCGGACCTCACGCGGCTCTTTTCCGTCTCTCTGCGTCGGTGAAACCACGGCGCAGCGATGTCTCGAGCGACAGCGGTTACTGCTCGTTTTCCTGTGCCCCTCCATTCCGTTGCTGGCAGCAACCGCAGATATTGCATTGCGGCAGTGTGCGTTCCTTGTCTTCCTCGTAGACCCTCATCGACCATCGGCAGATTTCCTGCAGGACGGGAATCACGGACTTTCCGCGTTCCGTCAGCGAATATTCCACCCGGGGCGGCATCTCGTCATAGGATTTCCGGGAAATCATGCCGTATGTCGTGAGTTCCTTCAAGACGAGCGCCAAAACGGAATCCGTGATGTCCGCCATGTCCTTTCGGATTTCGCTGTAGCGGAGAGACGGATGCTTCGAGAGAACGAAAAGCACCCGCGGCTTCCATTTGCCGCCGAATGCATCCCGCCCGTAATCCAGAGGGCAAAGCAGATCTTGTTTGATTTTCCGTTTATACATGGTCTCAACCTCTCATTTTGCCACTCCGGCGTCATTTGACAGCGGCTCCTGTTGTCCACTGGTATTCGCACATGCCTCTTATTATAGGACAACGCCTTTGAGATTGGAAGACGTTAGGAAATTTATAAGCTACTAATAAATTTCGTAGTATTGGTCTATTTGTGCTTTTTCTATCTCCGGAGACAGAAAAAGCAGCGCGCTTCCCTTGGGAAACGCGCTGCTGATAAGAGCAAGAAAAAATTGTGGAATGATGGTTACAAAACGCCCGTGTCTATGACGATACTCATTTCTTCTTGGTCCGTCGGGGCTTTCTCTGTCGGGGAGCGACGTCTATGAGTTTTCGGCCTTCAACGCCTTCTTGTTTTCGTACATCTTCCGGTCGGCGCGCTCGAAGACGTTGGCGACGCAGGCGTCGCCGTCGAATCTTGACATCCCGCAGGCGATGACGATGCCGCCGGTACGGGAAGCCTCCGCATTGTGTGTTCTTACTTTCTCGATCAATTCCTCGATGCACTCATAATCATGTCCCTGCGAAATCACTGCGAACTCGTCTCCGCCGACGCGGAAGACGGGGCTGCGCTTGAAGATGTCGCAGACGAATTTGCAAGCGCCGCGGAGATACTCGTCTCCCGCCTGATGGCCGCGGGTGTCGTTGACCTTTTTCAGGTCGTTCACGTCCAAGACTACGACGGCGAACGGCCCTTGGCGCTGCGACTTGATCTCGAAATCCATACGCGCTTCCGTCTCCGCATACGCATACTTGTTCTTGATTCCCGTCAGGGCGTCGCGGGTGGCCTCGGTTTGCGCCTGCGCGAGGCGCCTTCCGAATTCCTCCTCCTGCCGGACCTGCGCGTCAACGTCGTTGATGCCGACAATCAGGCGTGGCCCTTCCTTCTCCTCTACCATGGCCGCCTTCATCTGGACATGGGTAGGCTTTCCCTCTACTAAGAGGCGATAGCCCAACGTGAAGATGCCGCTTCGTTTGACCTCTGCCATGACGATCTCTTTCGTGAAAACAGCGAGAAAACGGGGCAAATCCTCTGGATAGTTAAAAGTCCGGGCCGCTTTCCGGACTGTGCCGAAGAAGTTTTCTCCCTCTTTCGCTTGCGCAAAGCTCTCCGCATAATCGTCCGTCGCGCTGAATTCGCGGTAGCGGTTGGTTTCCGGATCCACCACATAGACGCAGATGAAGTTGCCTGTGATGGCGTGAAGACGGGCGTAAATGATCCGCTCCTCGATCATTCGCTCCTCTATGCGGCGCTGCCTCATCTGCTCGTCGATGTCCGACACGGCCAAGACGATGAACCGCGAGTCGTCCTCCATACGGGAGACCCGCATCCGCACATAGAAGGGATCACCGCCTTTGATCCTGCGGTAGATTAGCTCGAACACCTTGTCCTGGTTCAGCGCCTCTTCAAGGAATTGGCGGTTCATGGCCTGCACGAACGCCGCCTGGTCGTCGGGATGGACAAAATATTTCGCGTCCCGCTCGCAGCCTTCAAAGAAATCCGTGCCGCGCCGCGCTTCGGAGAGCACGCCGTTTTCGTCGTCGGTGTGGAATTCGATGAACTCGTCGGTGTCCATGTTGACGTAGTACAGGTCTGTGTAGCCGCGGGCCAGCGAAAGGGCGATGTGAGTATAGATAGTGCCGGTGCTCCGCGCCTTTTCGCAGGCGGCTTTGAGCCTCGCGTTCTCCCGCAGCAGTTCGTCATATGCTTCGGGCGTTACAGCCGTTTGCGACAGAGAACGCTCGCTTGCTTCTTGCTTTTCTGGATGTATCTGCACGCTGCTTCTCCTCCGAACCGTGTCCCGGATTTTTCACGTTTTCTTTCATCTCTATTTTACAATCGACTTCGGACGCTGACAATAAAAAATTTCACCTCATATAAAAATTCTGTAGTAAGAAAATCAAGGAATCTGCTTTTCTTACTACAGAATTTTGCAAAGGCCGGAAATGCAAGAATAACGCGCATAGTCGATTTATTAAGCAAGGCCTAGGCCGCAAGCGCCTTTTCGTGCATCTCCGGGTGAATCGCGCGGCGGAAAGCGTGGCGGTAGGCGGGGACGAGGATCAGGAGCGAGACGAGGAAGCTGACGTTGTAGGCGCTGTAGATTACCGCCATGTCGTGCCAATGGGGCAGCAGGGCTTCGCACCAGACGACGCGGAACAGCGCGTAGGCGACGAGGGCGGAGAGCATCGGCACGCCCGTCTCGCCCAGCCCTTTCAGGCCGCCGATATAGACCTGGTTCAGCGAGTAAAGGAAATAAAAGGGGAAATTCCAATAGATGGCAGCCAGCCCGTTTGTCAGCGTCGCTGCGTCTTCGGTGAAAAAGCCCACCAGAGGTTCCGCCGCTAACATTAACACCCCGCTGATGATCAGCGTTGCACGAACCGCCGTGCGCCGGCTGACGCGCATCGCCTCTTCTACGCGGTCGAGGCGTCCCGCGCCGAGATTCTGCCCGATGAAGCCGGTCAGCGCCATGCCGTAGGCAAAGGCCGGATAATACATGAAGCCCTCGATTTTTGCATAGACGACCATGCCGGCCATGGCGGCAGGGCCGAAAGAGTCAATGCTGATTTGGATCAGGAGCGAGGAAAGGCTCATGAAGGCCGCCTGCATACCCGACGGTATGCCGAGGCGCAGCAGCGCGAAAAGCTCCCGCGCGGGGAGCAGCGGCGCGCCGAGGGAGAGGCGGAACCGCTCGTCGATGCGCGCAAGCCGCCAAATCATGGCGAGGCCAAGCGCCCACTGCGACGCCAGCGTCGCCCACGCCGCGCCGGCGAAGCCGAAGCCCCACGTACCGACAAAGAGCAGGTCCAGGGCGATGTTCAATACGGCGGAGGCGGCAAGCCAACGGAGCGGCGTTTTCGTGTTGCCCAGCGCGCGGAAGACGCCGTTGGCGACGTTGTAGACGAGCTGCGGCACGAGGCCCAGCAGGCAGATGCGAAGGTAGAGCAGCGCGTCGCCCATGGCTTCGGCGGGACAGGAAAGCCATGTCAAATAATTTTCCCCCAGACGCTCGCCGAGCATCGTCAAGATTATTCCCGCGCCCGCCGCCAGCAAAACGGAGGCCGCGATCATCGCGCGCAGCTTTCCGAAATCCCGCGCGCCGAAGAGACGGGAAACGGCGGAGGTCACGCCGACGGAAAAGCCGATGAAAAAGTTGATATGCACGGCCAGTATGAGTCCGGCGACGCCCACCGCCGCCAGCCCGAAGCCGCCGCAGAGCCGTCCGATGACGGCGCAGTCGGCGATATTGTAAACCTGCTGCAAAAGCTGCATGAGGAGTACCGGCAGCGCGTAGACCAAAAGCGTCTTGTGGATCGAACCGCTGTCCATCAGCATTTCGCCCGTCTGGAATTGTTCTGCACCGTTCGTTTTCGCCAAATTCATGAAGAGCGCCCTCCTTGCTTTCAACTTAAGTATAGCAAAGAGGGCGCGTTCCCGATATTCCACGTTTTTTATGGGCATAACATAAGAAAATGTTATGTCATATTAGTATTAGGTAAAATACGTCTGCATAAACCGCAGGGAGGATTGTGTTCCGCCTGTGCTTCATGGCTCGCCGGTATCCAGCTCCAGCGCGTGGCGCAGATAGGCCAGAAATGCGGCGACGTCTTCGTTCGGCGCTTCCCCCTTCCGCGAGAGATAGCCGAAAGCGATGCGCTTTTCCATGCCTTCTACGGGAATCCGGCGGAAATCGTACTGACGGTACACGTCTTTCAGCCAATAGCTGCCGAGATTGCAAAGCTCCGTCTTGCTGAGCATGCGGATCATCATGTGGTCGCTGTTCGTCCGCACCACGCGGCGAATTTCCAGCCGCTTTTTGCGAAAGGCGGGAACGCCCGCGAGGAGGTCTTCCACGGTGAAATAGTCGTCTTCTAATTGAATGAAGGAAAGCGCGGCGACTTCTTCCGCCGTCACGGACGCGCGCCCCGCCAACGGGTGATTTTCGCCGACGTAGAGCACGAGGTCGGTGTCGAGGAGCGGCGTGAACGCCAGCTGATGGCGGTCGATCAGGTAGCGAAGGGCCGCGCGCTTCGTGTCCGGCACGAAGAGGAAGCCGAGGTCGTATTCGTGCGCCGAAAGCAGTGCGATCATCTTCTCGATGCCGCACTCGGTAAAGCGCAAATATAGCTCCCGGTCTTTTCCGCCGTTCGTGAACTCGTTGTAAAACGCGGTCAGCACTACCGCCATGTTGCTGCTGTTGTTCGTCGCGACGCGGAGCGTGTGGTCCAGTTGTTCGCGGCTGATCGAGGCGAACAGTTCGGCGTTTCGGAGCGCGCGCAGCGCGTAGCCGTAAACGCGTTCTC
>CACYUQ010000051.1 GCA_902777615.1 uncultured Selenomonadaceae bacterium | reverse complement strand
GAGGACGAGCTTGATCAGGTGGCAGGGGGAAGGGGTAAACCGCGACCTGAAGACAAAGGTAAACCTTCGTACAAAGCAGCATGTGCCATCGTGGGGGTTGGTATCGGCGTAGTTAAAGATAAGAAGCGTAAGAATACAGCTGCCTGCTTCTTATTAGGTTTTTCTAACGGCCGTGTTTGCGACTCGAGAGAAGCTTGACAATCTCTCGCCGCAGGGGCCAAGAGATACATAGCAATTAGAACAGCGTTTTGATAATCAACGGCCCGGTTGCCGGGTAAACGAGGGGGAAAAGATCATGGCAAAGGAAAACGTAGGAAAGTTTTATGAGAAGCTGGCCCAGGACGCAGCTTTGGCTGAAAAGCTAAATGCTCTGGATAAGGATTTCGCAGAGAAGAACGGGGCTTCCACAGATGATGCTGCTATGCGTGAAAAGGCAGTTGAGGCTATTATTATTCCGCTGGCAAAGGAAGTTGGCCTGCCATTTACCCTTGAGGAATTGAAGGAATACGAGCAGGAGCAGATGAAGAATATGACTCTTTCCGAGGACGAGCTGGAGCAGGTAGCTGGTGGGAGAAAGAAAAGGCCTAAGTTTGGTGATGGTGGTGGTAGGACCGGAGCAGGCGCGTACTGTGCTTTTCTTGGTGTAGGATTTGGTAAGACTACGAGAAAAGGGAACACGGCCTATTGCTTCCTTCTGGGTGGTTCCGACGGCCCGATTGGAGGCGGAAGTGAATAACGGGCTTTAGGCTATGAGAGCGGTGTGAATCTAAAATAAGGAGGACAACATCATGGCAAAAGAGAACGTAGCGAAATTTTATGAGAAGCTGGCGGAGGATGCAGCTTTGGCTGAAAAGCTAAATGCTATGGACAAGGATTTTGCTGAGAAGAACGGGGCTTCTGCAGATGATGCTGCTATGCGCGAAAAGGCAGTAGCGGCTGTCGTTATTCCACTGGCACAGGAAGTTGGTCTGCTATTTACCCTTGAGGAATTAAAGGAATATGAGCAGGAGCAGGTGAAGAACATGACTCTTTCTGAGGATGAGCTGGAGCAGGTAGCTGGGGGTAGTGGTTGTCATGGACATGGGAGAAAGTGTCGTTCTAAGGGAAAACCGCTTGAACGTATGCTTGCCTGTGCCTTTATTGGTGTGGGGATTGGTATGACATCAAAAAATAAGAAGAATAAGTGTGCTTGCTTTATTATTGGTGGATCCACTGGCCCAGTCACTGAAAAAAGCTGATAAGCCAAACAGCTTATAATAAACCAATACTCTCATGGGTATAAAATACAAGAGCAAATAACAAACTTTAGATACAAGGAGAACAACATCATGGCAAAGGCAAATGTAGGAAAGTTTTATGAGAAGCTGGCCCAGGACGCAGCTTTGGCTGAAAAGCTCAATGCTCTGGATAAGGATTTTGCGGAGAAGAATGAGGGCTCTGCAGATGATGCCGCTATGCGTGAAAAGGCAGTTGAGGCTATCGTTATTCCACTGGCAAAGGAAGTTGGTCTGCCGTTTACCCTTGAGGAATTGAAGGAATATGAGCAGGACCGGCTGAAGGAAATGAACCTTTCCGAGGACGAGCTGGATCAGGTGGCCGGTGGTGGGAGGAGGCCTTCGCGCCCGCCGGGAGATGGTATCAACGCCTGTGCTTATTTGGGCGTTGGTTTTGGAAGAACCAGGAAGAATGGAAAAGTCGCCTTCTGCCTTATTCTCGGCGGCTCCGACGGTCCGATTGCGGGATAAAGGATAACCTGACCATGTACTACAAACTGAAAGACGATTTTCGGCTGCGGGGCTGGGAGCTTCTGCCGACGGGCGTCGTGCGTCGCCTTTCGGGCAACGTGGATTTCCTGCCGCCTGACATCTATCGTGCCTTGCAAAAGGCTTGCAGCTCCATTCCGGCGGACAGCGCGCTCTTTTCTGCGGAAGAAAAGAAGATGCTCGCCGAGCTTTGCGAGGCGGGAATCCTGGAGAAAAGCGAAGTGCCGGCCCCCCTTTCGGACGCACAGAAGTACCGCGCTTATCCGAACCGTTTCCTTTACTCCGTCCATTGGGCGATCACCGGCAACTGCAACTGCCGCTGCCGCCATTGTTATATGTCGGCGCCGACGCGCACGGAAGCGCTAGTGCGGGCGCAGGCGCAGGAAGCGCCAACTTTGCGCCAGCCGACGCGCACGGAGGCGCTAGTGCGGGCGCAGGCGCAGGAAGCGCCGCTTTTGCGCCCGCCATCCGGAAAGGTAAACGAGCCGACGCTCTCCGATTGTCTTGACGTCGTTCGGCAGATGGAGGCGGCGGGCGTCCGCACCGTTTCCCTGACGGGCGGCGAGGCGCTCCTGCGGCGGGATTTCTTCGCCATCGTGGATGCGCTGATCGATGCCGATATCCTGATCGTCACCGTCATGTCCAACGGGCTTTTGGTAAACGAGAAAACCTTGGACGAATTTGAGCGGCGGGGGCTCAGGCCGGAGTTCAACATGAGCTTCGACGGCGTGGGCTGCCATGACTGGCTGCGGGGCGTCCCCGGCGCGGAACAGGCGGTGCTCCGCGCCTTTTCACTGTGCAGGGAGCGAGGTTTTCCCACGGGAGCGGAATACTGCCTGCACAAAGGGAATCTGTCGGCGCTGCGGGAGAGCGTGAAGCTCCTTGGCGAGCTGGGCTGCCAGACGCTGAAGGTGAACCGGCTGAACGTGGAAGGTGAGGCGCTGGGCATCGCCGACTACGCGATTACCCGCGACGAGGAATTCCAAACGTATCTTGACTATATTCCGCAGTTTTATGAAGACGGCGCGCCGCTCTTGCTGATGCTGTCGGGCTTTTTCTGTAACGACGGAACGGACGGCTTCGAGATTCCCTTCGTGAAAAACGAGGAGGACGAGGACTGCGGCGATTACTGCCTGTGCGGTCACGCGCGGAACTATATGTATATCACCGCCGAGGGCGCGATGGTCCCCTGTATCCCGATGGGCAGCGCCGAGGGCGGGCGGCAGACGCGCACGGATGCGCTAATGCCGGGGCAGGCGCCGGATGCGCCGCTTTTGCCCCGGCGCCATTTTCCGAACATCCGCGAAACGTCATTCGCCGACGCGCTCCGTGATTCGTATTACATGAGCTTCATCGACACGCGGCTCCGGGACTATTTCGCCCATAATCCGGGATGCGCGGTATGCGAATACAGGAATCGCTGCGCGGGCGGCTGCCGGGGCCGCGTAGCGGGGAATAAAGACGACCTTCTCGCCAGGGACGAGGACGCCTGCGCGTTCTTCCGGCAGGGATGGTACGACAAGGTGACGAAGTTGATGAAGAAAATTTTGCTGGATGTACGGTGACATTTGATATTCCTTGTAAAACCACCACAGAAAAAGCGCTTCCCGCAGATAGGAAGCGCTTTTTTGAAAAATGGGGTTCAGTTCAAGTATACGAATTTACACCTCGTCGATGGTAGCGATAGCGTTTGGACGAATCGTGATGTGGTAAATGCGGAAGAGGTCGAGGGTGTACCAGTATTCGTAAGAGCCGTCCTCATAAACGACCTTGATGTCCCAATACTGGACGTTGTCTCTCGGATCGAAGCCGAGGAAAAGATCCTGACCCGGATACAGTACCTGGTTCTTTGCCAGCTCGTCCTGATAAATCCATTCGTTGCTGCTGGTGGGGCTGAGGTAAATCTCAGTAATGACACGGCCTGTGCCATTCTCCAATACGAAGTCCTGCGAGCCGCGCCTGCCGGCGAACGCGATGGAAGCGATGGCAAGCGTCAAGATGAAAGCTGCGAGAAACAGTCCGGCAAAACGGAATTTTTTCATAGTGAATTCCTCCTCTGAATTGGAGCCCCATTTTTCCTCTGCATCATATTATATGCTTTTTTGCGGCTTTCGTCAACGAAACCGCGTCCGACGGCAGACGTTTTTAAACGGTTAGCGGGAATAGACGTCCTTGTGATATAATAGAAAAAATAGAAGGGCGGGAGGATTTCGATTGAGCGGCAAGATGAGCATTGAACGGCGCATTTTTTTCCTGATGCTTTTGACGGGGCTTGCGTGCTTTGCCGCTTTTGAGGCGGTTTCTTTCCTGGGAATGTACGATGTGCAGGAGCATGCCATCGAAAGCGGCCGGGAAATGGGGACGTCCGCTTCCGCGTTCGCCGAGGAGATTACTGACGAGCAGGCCCAAAAGCGGTTCGCCCTCATGGCGGAAGAAAAGGCTCGCGGCGTCAATAACGAGATAGGGCGACTTCGGGAAGATGCGAATCTTCTTGCCAAGACGATGACGCAGATATTGACTCATCGGGAGATGTATCCGCCGCGTGAGCTGCCGTTGGGTGGAGAAGTTCCCATAAGATCCAAGGAACCTTATCTTTTTTTCATCCCAGCGCTTCGCGAAAGCGGCGGGATTGCGGACGTCCTGCCGGAAGCGCGGATCGCGGCCAACGCGGCGGACAATCTGGCGCTTTGGACACAGAGCTATGACGATGGCTACGAGATGACTTGCTTCTACGCCTCGGAGCGCGGGTATATCATCAGCGCGGACGTCATGGTGGAAGGGAAGGAGTTCGTAGAGTTTTTCGATACCTGGTACTCGCCGTCCTTCGATCCGAGAGAACGCCCTTGGTATCAGGAAATCAAGGCGACCGGGAGGTCCGTATTCACAGACGTCTATGTCGGGGTGGAGGGATATCCCTGCATTTCCTGCGTCGCGCCGTATTACGACGAAAACGGTTTCGCGGGTATGGCCGGCATCTCCAACAATATCGCCACCTTGTACCGGCAGATCTCGATCAATACGATCGGGGACAGGGGCGTCAATTTTATCCTGAACGAAAAAGGCGAGGTTATTCTTTCCTCGGAAAAGGAAGGACTGCTGGCAGCTTCCGCGACGCCGAAGGATTTTCAAAAGTATGGGGAGACGTCCCTTGCGCTGGAAGCGGCGTGCATGACCCGGGGACTGTCCGACGTGGCGCGGATCACGATGGGGGGCAGGGAATATTATCTTGCCTACGCGCCAATCCCCGACGTCGGCTGGAGCTTCGGAACGCTGATCGAGAGGGATGTGGTCGTGCAGCCGGCACGGGATGCGAAGTCGTATCTGCTTTCCCGGGCGGAGGATTTTTCCGCGTCCCTTCAATCCTTTTTCTGGGAAAATTTCCTGCGGACAGCGGTGCTGCTCCTGGCGCTTTTGGCAGTGCTCTTTTTCGTGAGCCGCAAAATCTCGGACCGCTTCGTGCGTCCGATTCTTGTGCTGACGGCGGGCGTGCGCGAAATCGCGGGCGGCAATCTTGATAAGAAGCTTGACGTCAGGACGGGCGACGAGATCGAGACGCTCGCCGACAGTTTCAACCAGATGACAGACGAGCTGAAATCGTATATCGAAAACCTTGCAAAAACGACGGCGGCAAAAGAACGTATCGAGACGGAGCTGACTGTGGCGGCGCACATACAGGCGGGCATCCTGCCGAAGGAGTTCCCGGCGCGGAGCGAGATTGACCTCTTCGCGTCCATGAAGCCCGCGAAGGAGGTCGGCGGCGACTTTTACGATTTTTATTTCCTCGATGAGCGCCATCTGATGGTCACGGTGGCGGACGTCTCGGACAAGGGCGTACCCGCCTCACTGTTCATGGTTGTCGCGAAAACGCTGCTGAAGGATTGCGCCCTTACCCTCGGCTCGGCGGAGCGGCTGCCTATGATCGTGGCGCAAACCAACGACCGCCTCGCGGAGGCCAACGACGAGGGCATGTTCGTGACGGTGTTCACGGGGGTGCTGGACGTCGAAAACGGCGAATTCGTCTATGTGAACGCCGGGCACAATCCGCCGCTGCTTCGCCGGAACGGCGCTTTCGAATTCTTGCCGACGGCGAAAAGCCCGATGCTCGGCGTGATGGAAGGAATGGTCTTCCAGGCGGAGCGGCTGACGCTTTCCCCAGGCGATATGCTTTTCCTATATACGGACGGCGTGACCGAAGCCATGAACGAAAAGAGGGAGCTTTTCGGCGAGGAACGGCTGAGAGAAACGCTTTCGGCGCAGCCGGAAACAAGCTCGGCGGCAGAAATCCTCGCGGCGGTGAAGGATGCGGTCGACATCCACGCAAACGGCGCGGAGCCTAACGACGATATAACGGTGCTGGGAGTGACGTATAAGGGATAAAGGAGAAATGATCATGAAAAGGACAAGGAAGTTTTTACGCAAACGGTTTTGTATGCTGACGGCGGCAGTCCTCGCGGGGCTGTCTGTGTCGCTCTCCGTGGCGGCGGCAGAGGATATCCCCGTGAAGTATGTGTATCATGACGGAGAGAAATTTGCGGCGGCTGTATTTTTCCCCGAGAATGTTGGTTTAGTAGGCAAACGTTCGGGAAATGATTATTATTTCGTCAGAAAGTCAACGTATACGCTGTCAGACGATCTTCAGAATGATGCACTGTCCGGTATTTCGTATTGGGCGGATATACTGGGAGACGGTGCGAAAAATAAGCAGCCGTGGGAAATATACATCAATACCGACGACCGCCCAAACGCCAGCGCCGGCTCACGGTCCGTCAGTTCAACGGGGGATAACTGGAGTTTTCTGAGAGAAGAATCTTTCGTAAAAGACCAGATTCAAGAAGGACACGAATACTCAGTGCTGGATCAGGCGTATATGGACGACAATGACGGTGTGCCGGCAGAGGGTAATTATGGCTTCAGCGTGGTTACTATCGGGCGGAATTTCGGCGCGAACCGGGATGAAGCCATTGACGGCTGGTGGACAGATACGGACACGGTGTTGCCGACTAACGAGCAGGCAGCGGATTATGTGGGAACCATACGTCATGAGCTGGGACACGCGCTGGGTATCCTTCTTATAAAAGGAAGCTTGAAATATGATGGTAATAGTTATCAGACGATATATTCCAAGCTTAAATCGCCGGATTCATGGTCGCTTCATCTCATGGATCAGACGGGCAAGATGGCCAAGCCGGATCCGAAGATGGGGATGATTATCGTCACGAATGATGACCCGAATATGGACCTTAAGAAACTGAATGAGGATAGAGCTGTAGACGGATACTCCGCTCTGACAGAAAAAGACGTTTTTATCGTGGACAAAGAGGTTAAAGAGAACGGAAACGGTTTTGCCTATTTTGTCGGTGAACATGTCACAGATGCTTTGGGCGGCGCAAAATTTTTCGGCCGTTCGGCGCTCCCGGTCAACGGTTGGGAAGCAAGCAGATTTGAAGGTTCTCATCTCCAGACCACAGGCATGATGAGCCACAGATCATATAGCAACTATACTTCTTTTATGGAAGTGGAGCTTGCTGTTATGCAGGATTTGGGCTACGACATCGACCGCAAGGCGTATTTTGGAAAATCCATTTATGGCGACGACGGTACGATCAATAACACACAGGGGTATTTCGCGCGGAATGAGGATGGTACGGCGTACCTTGAAAATACTTACAGTACCGTACCTCTTGGAATCGGACTGCATATATACGGCTCCAACAACACGGTGACACAGTCGGCAAATATCCTGACCCGCGGCGCAGGCGCAACGGGTGTGCGGGTGGACGGCATGAAGAACACGCTGAACATTCCCGCGGACACGGAAATTCACGCCGACGGCTATCGTGGCAACGGTATTCTCATTGCATACGGCAGCGGACAGACTGTCAATCAGGCAGGTACTGTCACGGCAAGCGGTCAGGGCGGAACGGGCATCCGCTTTGACTTCGGCTCCAGTACCAACGGGGCTAAGGATGAATATCGCGGGTCGTATATACGCTATAAGCGGTACGTCAACAACGCTGGGAGCGGCAGTCCGGGAACAATCGTTTCAGGGGAAAATCTTTCTTTGACCGCAATGGGTGTTGAGACCTACAATGCGGCTCCCAACGAACTGAACGGCGCTATGGTGGAAAACTACAATCTGTCAGGCATTCTGGTTGGCGGAGAAAACGCCATCTACATCGCAAAGAATGCCTTCGTAAAGAATATCAATGTTAACGAGGGCGCAAGCATAAAAGGAAATATCACTTCTGACTGGAAACAGTTCGGTGATGCTGCTTGTGAAGGGAGTTATGATGTAGGCAATAAGCCGCTTAGGATTCAGTACGGAGAAAATAAGCGTGGTGAAAAGGGCTATGTATATTATGCTTATATCCCCGACCTCGTGACGAACCTGAATTTCAACGCGAACATGACATACAACGGCAATATCTTCGGCGAAGACAACATGAAGCTGAACGTCAACGGCGGCACGCTGAATTATGGCGGCAAGGCGAACGTCGTTTCCGTGAACGTGGCGAAAGGCGCGAAACTGTTCGGCGGTAACTATATCGTGAATCAAAAGATCGTGGAAGATGGGTTTACGGATAACACGACGGGAACCTTTATCAACCATGGTACGATTGCTCCTACAAGCGACCGGGATATGGACATCACTGGTAATCTCGTTTCCGATGGGGGATTCGGAATATCAACGTTCGACAGCGGGAAACAGTCAACGCTGATTGATGTGAGCGGCACTGCAAATATTGGCGGGACAAAGCTGGTCAACATCGAGGAACAGGCATATCTTCCGGGGCAGGAATATACCTTTTTGAAAGCCAATACGATTGAGGGGACGCTGGGTACGCGAGCAGGTGATGCTTTTTCCGGCTTCCTGGATGTCGATGCCATCAATAACACGAAGGTGAGTTTGCGCCGATCCGAAAATATCGGATCGATGGACACGGATCAAAAAGCGATATATGACAGCGTAGATGCGATTTACAACAGTACCGACGCGGCGGGAAAAGGCCGTGTAGGTAAGCTCTATTCCCTCGGCGTCGAGAAGGGCAAGGAAGCCCTGACGGATATGTCCACGGGCGCGGCGACGGACGCCGCTCCCGTCATGCGGCAGAATTCGGTGATGACCGCGTTGACGGCGCGTCATCGCTATCTGACTCATCAGGCGAACGTGCCGGTCACCATCCCGATGGGGAGCCTCGTCAAGAATTTCGCGCCGACTTCTCCGAAACCCTCGACTTCCACGGTAGACCCCGGCCTTGATATAATCGTGCCGGTGGAGCTCAGCGAGGGCGGCGGCCTTTGGTTCAAATTCGCGAAGGGCTGGGGCAGCTACGGTAAAGGCGACGTGACGGGCAACGGCTTCACTACTACCGTGGGCGCGGATTTCCCGGTCAGTCCGCAGTGGAAGCTGGGCGCTCTCTTCTCGTACAGCAATGAATCCTACGGAGGAAAACGCGACCACAGGGACACGAAGGACAGCCGCTTCGGCGTATACGGCGACTGGCGGCTCGGACCGCAAAGCGCGTTCCTGTATCTTGGCGGCGGCTGGCAGAAGCACGATCAAAAGCGCCATTTCTACGCGGGAGACCATTACCTTGCGAACGCCGACTACAGCAGCAACACCATCGAGTTTGACGGGCGCTACACTTACGACCTCAGCTATGGGAAACCTGGCTGGCATCATAAGCCGTTCGCTTCCTTCCAGGTGGTACATTACCGGCAGGGAAGCTACAGCGAGAGCGGCGCTTATGAATTCGGGCAGGCGGTGGACAGCGGCAGCAGCACTTACACGGCGGCGACCGTCGGCTGGGGCTTCGCGCGGGACTTCGGCAAGGACGGATATCTGGAGTTCGAGCTGGGGCTCATGCAGACGCTGGGCGGTGAAAATTCGAGCTATACGGCGCGGCTGGTAGGCGGCGGGGACAAGTTCACGATCCGCAGCGCATCGATGGACAAGACGCGGATTCTCGCGGGCTTTTACGGTAGCCAGGCCATCAATGACCGCTGGCGTATCGGCGGGGAGATCGGTCTCGCGCAAGGCGCCCACGATCAGGACGTGACCGCGAGCCTATCGCTTCGGTATTCGTGGTAGTTATACAGGAGGAAATGGACATGGCGGAAGAAACGATTGCATTTCAGACGAGCGAGAAGAACGGGTGGACTCTTTGGACTGTCAAGGGGCGGCTGGACCGGCTGACAGCGCAGGAAGCGGGAGAAAATGCGGACAAGATTTTCGCGGCGACGCAAAAACTTGCCGTCGATATGAGCGAGCTGGTGTATCTTTCCAGCGCCGGGATCCGCATCCTGCTCCGATTGACAAAGCAGGCGAAGGCCGAGGGCAAGGACTTCGCGTTGGTGGCTCCGGCGGGGATGGTGAAGGTCGTGCTGATCGAGTCACGCATGGATATGTTCGCCGCGATTTACGAGTCGGCGGATGAACTTCCCTGACCGGAAAGAGGGAAATGTCATGAATCATACCTTCCGAGTGGCCGGGGAGAACTACGGCGAAGCCGTGCAGTGGCTGGACGGGGAACTAGCGAAGACGAAGGCGACGGAGGAGGAGCGGCTGACGGCGCAGCTCCTCTTCGAGGAATGCTTCACGCGCATGGAAGAGGCCTGTCCCGTTGCGGAGGTATTTTCCGCCGAAGTCGGCGTCCGGCAGCGCTGGGGCGACATCAGTTTCAGGCTTTCCTCGAAAGGGGAAGCCTTCAATCCACTGGAGACGATGAACAAGCTGCAAGACGATGACGAGGACGAGGATCTCGGCCTTGTCATTTTGCGGTCTCATAAAAACAGTATCGGCTATGCAAGGAAAAACGGGGAAAACATCATCTCTGTCCAAGTGCACGAGGCCGGAGGAAAGCAGACGGCGGCGGTTTTTATTTCCCTTGCGATGGGCATTGCCTCAGGGCTTCTGATGAAAGCTTGCCTGAATGAGGCGACGATTCGATGGATTGACCATATGATTTTCGATTCGGCGCAGGAACTTTTTATGAGCGCCCTTATGATGATGGTGGCGCCGATGGTATTCTTCGCGGTGCTTTCCGGCATTACCGGCATCTCGGACACGGCGGATGTGGGGCGGCTCGGCGGAAAGCTTGTCAGCGTGTCTCTTGCGAAGCTTCTGGTCACTTCCGTGATCGGCATCTCTGCGGGCGTTTTTTTGTTTCCCCACGCGTCCCCGGAGCTTCTTGCTACGATACCCGAGGGCGGCGGCGCGATGCCGGATTTTTCTCTTAGGGACATGCTGGTCGGTATTATTCCTCGCAGTCTTCTGATGCCTTTCGTGGACGGAAGCATCCTTCAGGTGCTGTTTTTGGCCTGTTTCCTCGGTGTGATGATTAACCGGGCGGGGGACCGGGCAATCATGGCGAAGGAGGCCATCGAGTTTTTGAACCGCCTGTGCATGGATATGATGGGCGTCGTCGTGCAGTTCATTCCGCTGCTCGTCTTCGTGTCGATGGCGCATCTGATGCTGTCCACCGGGCTTGAGGCATTGCTCCCCTTGGGGAAAGTCCTGATTGGCGACGTTATTGGACTCGGACTTGTGTTTCTCGTCTGCGCGGCTTTCGCTGCGGCCTTCGGGGGTATGGCTCTCGGACCTTTCTTGAAGCAGCTCGCGTGCTTTGCCCCCGTTCCCTTTGCGTTGAACAGCTCCAATGCCTGCCTGCCGCAGACTATCTCCTTTTGCGCGGAAAAATTCGGTGTCGACCGAAAGCTTTCCATGTTCGCGCTGCCCGTGGGCATACAGCTCAACATGAACAGCACAGGATTTTATATCGCCATCGTCACGGTATTGATGGCCCGGACCTGCGGCATTGCGTTGGACACGGACACCATGCTCTCTATGTTCATATCACTGTTCATCGTTTCCTTTACGCTGCCGGGATGTCCGGGGGCGGTGCTTATCGGTCTTTCTACGGTTTTTGCTGCCGTAGGCATACCGATGGGAGCGGTTATGTTATTTCTGTGTATTGATCCAATCGTGAGCATGATTAACACGGTCGGCAACGTGACCTCAAATATCACAAGCACGCTCCTTTTGGCACGTACGAAGGAAAACGGAGACGCGCCACGGAATCGGTTGTAATATTTTTTTCAATATTTTTTCAAAATCCTGTCAGGATTTTTCAGCTGACGCATATATACAGGTGAAAGGAAAAGAAAGGAGGGCGGCGCAGATGGAAGGCAAAGAACTGGAACGGAAGCTCGGGGAATTTGACTTTTCCCTTCTTAGTCCGGTGCGCGGCCCGTTGCTGCACAAGCTCCTTTCCCTGCGACATTCACAGGGGAGTATCGCGGAGGGAAGCGGAAGCCTCTGGACGCGGCAGCTGGACGACGAGGCACTGGACATGGTGGCAGCGGCAGGTAATCCGATTGTGACGGGAAAATCAAAGGATAAAAATAAACGATAAGAGGAGGCAGGCAAAATGGCAAACGAAGAAATCATGGCAAAAACGATGAATGAGGATGAACTGGCGCAGGTGACCGGCGGGACGAGAATAGAAACCTATGAGCTTATCAAATTCTACAAGTCTAAAGGGGTTAAGATGCCGAGCAACTTGGAGGCTGCAGCGAGGCAGG
>CACYUQ010000050.1 GCA_902777615.1 uncultured Selenomonadaceae bacterium | reverse complement strand
ATGGCGCCCGCCGTGCTCCAACTGATCGGATAGACGGCGATCAACAAGCGGACGTCATGGGCCAGCTGCATGAAGCCGAACAGGATGACCGTCCGCAGGATGCACTGGTTGAAGATCACGATGTACATCGGAACGATCGACTCGCCCGCGCCTCGAAGCGTGTCCGCGAAGGTTTCGAGGAACACATAAGAAGCGTAGAACGGGAACGCGATCCAGATAATCGTGACGCCCATGTCAATAACTGCGGAATCGGTGTAGAAGACGCCGAAGGTCTCCCGCCCGAAGTAAAGCAATACCGCCGCCAGCGCGAACGAATAGGCCACGCCGAAGATCAGCGTCGTACGGAGACCGCTCTTCACGCGGCTGTAAAGCCCCGCTCCCACGTTCTGTCCCGTGAAGGTCATCATGGCCTGCCCCAGCGCGCAAAGCGGCATATAGAACAGCAGCTCAATGCGATAGTAAGCGGTGAAGGCCGCGATGGCCGTCACGCCGAAGCCGTTGATGAAATACTGCACGAAGACGTTGGAAAGGGACATGACGACGCCCTGCAAGCCCGCGGGCAAGCCGATACGGATAATCTCCTTCGTCAAGGATCCGTCGACGGCCAGCTTTTTGACGCTCATGACTCCGTTGTTCAAGAGATAACGCACGGAAATCGCCGCCGCGAGCACTTGCGACAGCACCGACGACCAGGCCACGGCGAGGACGCCGTTTTCCATATACAGGATGAACAGATAGTTCGTCGCGATATGGATAATCCCGCAGACGAGCTGGACGATCATCGGCGTCTGGGAATTACCCAGCGCGCGCATCACGCCCGCCGCCATATTGAAGACGAGCATGAAGGTCAGCCCGACGAAGAAGACCTCCACATAGTCGAAAGCGTCCTGAAAGATGCTGACCGGAGTGTCAATCGCGCGCAAAAACGCATCGGCGGTCAAAAGGCCGATCACAGTCAAAAGCACGCCGCCGACGATTCCGAGAGCCATCGACGTATGGATGGACTTGCCGAGCTGTATCTGATTCTTGCGGCCGAATGCCTGCGCAATCACGACGCCCGCGCCGATGCTGACGCCCGTGAACAGATTGATCAGCGCCGAGGTCAGGAATACGCTGGCCCCGACCGCCGCCGATGCCTCCGCGCCCAAAAAGTTGCTGACGAAGAGAATGTCGACAGTCGTATAAAGCTGCTGGATCAGGCTGGCCCCAAGCAGGGGCAGCGCGAACATCAGCAGCTTTTTTGCGATGGGACCGTTGGTAAGGTCAAGCGTTTTAGCCAATGGTTGTCTCCTGTCATAATTTGCCTTCCCCTTGAGGGGCGAAACAGTCCAGTGGACTGTTTCAGGACCGCTTTAGCGGTGGATGAGGTGTAATTGCGTTACGCTTGCATTAGTCGTTACATCTTCAACACCTCATCCGTCAGCCTGCGGCTGACACCTTCCCCTCGAGGAGAAGGCTAATTACTCCGTTTATTTCGATACCGCGTGGCTTTGCACGTGGGTGTACGCAGCACATCGACAAAGGTGCGGATTTTGGTACAGGGTTCGATATGAGGATTGGCAAAGCAAACTGTATGCAGTATGGAATCCCCTAATCAGAATTTCTTGTACAGTACACGGCAGGCGTTCAGCACGCAGAGCACGGACACGCCGGTGTCCGCGAAAACCGCCGCCCACATAGACGCGTAGCCGAAGAGACCCGCGACCATGATGATGACTTTGACGATCAACGCGAAGGCCACATTCTGCCACGCCACGCTGTTGACCGCCTTGGCGATGGCAATGGCTTTCGGGATCGCGCTCATCTCGGAATTCATGAAGACCACATCCGCCGCCTCGATGGCCGCGTCCGCGCCGCTTCCCATCGCCGCGCCCACGTCCGCGCCCGCAAGCACCGGCGCGTCGTTGATGCCGTCGCCGACGAACATGACGCCGCCGTATTTGTTGCGCAGCTCGTTCATTTCTTTCAGCTTGTCCTGCGGCAGGAGCTCGGCGCGCACTTCCGTAATGCCCGCTTCCGCCGCCACGGCGTTCGCTTCCCTTCGGGCGTCGCCGGTCAGCATGACCGTCGCCAGCCCCAGCTTCGTGATGTCCGCCACGGCCTGTTTCGCATCGTCTTTCAACGTGTCGTTGATCCGTACGCTGCCGAGGAAGGTCCCGTTTTTCGCCACGAGGACTTCGCTGCCGTAATCCGCGGGTCGATAGGCGCTGTAATCCACCTTGTAGCGTTCCATCAGGCGGGGATTGCCGACCAAAAGTTCATCTTTGCCGAAATAAGCCACGAGACCCGCGCCCGCGATTTCCTCGAATCGGTCGGGACGCTGCAAAGTCAAGTTCCGCTCTTTCGCCGCCGTAACGATGCTGACCGCGATCGGGTGGGTGGAAACCTGTTCCGCCCCCGCCGTGGCCTGCAAGATCTCGTTTTCACCGAGTCTGCCCGCGGAAAGCACCTGTTGCACGACGAAATTTCCCTTCGTCACGGTGCCGGTCTTGTCCATGACGACCGCCGCCACGTTTTTCAGCATTTCCATCGCGTTGCCGCCCTTGAACAGCACACCGATTTTGGAACCGGCGCCGATGCCCGCGAAGAAGGACAAAGGCACGCTCAGCACCAGTGCGCAGGGGCAGCTGATGACCAGGAAGGTCAGCGCGGTGTAAATCCATTTGTTCCATTCGCCCGTCATCAGGGACGGGATAATCGCCACCGCCAGCGCCAAAGCAACCACGATAGGCGTATAGACCCGCGCGAAACGGGTGATGAATTTGTCGATATACGGCTTGTTCGCCGCCGCGTTTTCCACGGAATCCAAGATTTTCGTGACCATGGATTCCTGCAGTTCCTTTTCCACGCGGATTTTCAGCATGCCGGAAGTGTTCACGCAGCCGGACAGCACTTCGTCGCCGAAAGATTTCCGCACGGGCACCGGCTCGCCGGTGACCGGGGACGTGTCCAGCTGGCTCTCGCCGTCGACGACGACGCCGTCCAGCGGGATACGGTCGCCGACACGCACCAGCAGGATGTCGCCGACGCGGGCTTCCGCCGAGGGAATGACTTTCACGTCGTCGCCCACAAGCAAATTGACCACTTCGGGGCGCATATCCACCGCGTCCATGATCTGGTCGCGGCTCCGGTCGGCAGCCCGGTCTTGGAACCATTCGCCAACACGGTAGAAGAAGATGACGCCCACCGCTTCTTCCCATGCCTCGATGGCAAAGGCGCCCAAGGTGGCAACGGTCATCAGGAAGTTTTCGTCGAAGAATTCGCCTTTCGTCAGGTTCTTCAAGGCGGTCAGCACGATCTTCCAGCCCAGGATCACATAGGCGATGATCAGGCAGTACATGTGGTACTGCTCCGGCACGAGGCCCAGCCATTCCGTCACGATGAAGATGGCGCCGCCTACGACCAGCTCGAAAATTTCCCTCGCGTTGTCGCTGAGGAAGGATTTTTCTTTTTTGCGTTCCGGGACCGGCGCGTTGTCCGCACGCTCCACGATGGTCACGCCGTCTTCCACTTTATCGGTGACGGCCTGCATTTTCGCTGTGAGACCGTCATAACTCTTGGCAGTGACACGCAGCTGTCCGGTAGCGTACACCAGCACAGCGTCGTCCACCTCCGGCATGGCCTTGATGGCGTCCTCCACCTTGGTGGCGCAAGCCGCGCAGTCGAGGCCCTGCACGTCGTAGGTGCGGAATTTCGCGGCGCCGAACTGTTCCTTTTCGGAAATCGTCACGCCTTCTTCGGCCTTGTCGGCGGCGGCCTGCATCTGCGCCAAGAGGCCGTCGTAGCTGCGGGCGCTGACGCGGAGCTGACCCGTCTCGTAAACGAGTATCGCCTCGTCCACGATCGGCAGCGCGGCGATAGCGTCCTGCACCTTCACGGAACAGGCGGCACAATCCAAGCCGTCTACTTTATACGTGCGATATTTCTTTTGGGCGGAAGCGCGAACCCGCTCCGTAATGGTGACGCCGTCCTCTGCCTTTTCGGCGGCCGCCTGCATTTTGGGCAGCAAGTCGTCGTAATTATCGGCAGTGACGCGAAGCTGGCCCGTTTCGTAAACCAACGTGGCCATCGTCACGCCCGGAATAGCGGAAACGGCGTCCTGCACCTTAATGGAGCAAGCGGCGCAATCGAGGCCATCCACTTTATAGGTGCGGAACTTGTCGGACTGCTCCGGTCCTTCTTCTCTGGGTACTACCGTTACATAAGACAGAAAAGAGCGGCAGATTTCTTGGAAGATTGGCAACATGGCGTCCGGATTCTTGGCCGAGACGCGGAGCTGCTTGGTGCTATAGCTGACGGTCGCATAGTCGACACCCGGCAGAGATTTAATCTTGTGCTCGATCTTGGACGCGCATATCGGGCAATCGAGATTGATCAATTCGTAAACGCGCTTGACATTCTCCGCGTCCGGCATACGGCATTTGCAGTGGGCCAAACTTTCCCCGCAAAAATCGCAGTACTCTTCATGCCCATTGCAGGCCTCGCAGCCGCAATCGTCCGGATGCCCGTCGATATGAGCTTCGTGAGTATAGGAAGCGTTGTGATGCACAAGTTCATGCTCGCTGTGATCATGGGCTTCCTCGGCGCCGTGGTCATGGTCGTGTCCGTGGTCGTGCCCATGATCGTGGCCGTGGTCATGGTCGTGTCCATGATCGTGGCCGTGATCATGACCGTGATCGTGGTCATGATCGTGATCGTGCCCGTGTTCGTGATTGTGTTCGTGATTGTGTTCATGATTGTGTTCATGATTGTGGTCATGATTGTGGTCGTGTTCGTGACCGTGGTCATGCTCGTGATCGTGGTCGTGGTCGTGTCCATGATCGTGGTCGTGCTCATGTTGGTGCTCGTGTCCGTGGTCATGTTCGTGATCATGGACATGGTCGTGGTCGTGCTCATGGTCGTGTTCGTGATTGTGCTCATGGTCGTGCGCCAATGTTGCCACTTCCTTTCTTGAAAGAACTATGTTACTTCAGCCATTACATCCACAAAATATAGCCTTCCCCTTTGGGGAAGGTGGCAGCCGAAGGCTGACGGATGAGGTTTTATGACGTGACGTTTATCGTAAGCGCAGCGTCATGAAACCTCACCCACCGGCTTCGCCGGTCCCCCCTCCCCATAGGGGAGGGCTTTTTATCCTGCACAGCAGTGGCAGGCCACCAAATGGCCCGGCGCGACTTCCTGCAGCGTCGGCTTCGTATGATGGCAGGCGTCGACACAATCCGGACAGCGGTTGCTGAACGGGCAGCCCGGCGGCAAATCCAGCGGGCTGGGCGGCTCGCCCTCGATTGCCTTTATTTTCTGGGAAAAGTCCATCTTGAGGTCGAAGACGGAGTTCAACAGCGCCTTGGAATACGGATGGCAGCAGATATCGGAAAGGCCCTCGCCGGGCATGACCTCCACGATATTGCCGAGGTACATGACCGCCACCTGATGGGCAAAGGATTCGATCAGGCCCAGATCGTGGGCGATAAAGCCGATCGCGATATTCTTCTCCCGCTGCAGGCGCGTGATCAGTTCGATGACCGTTTTCTGCACGGAAACGTCCAGCGCGCTGGTGGCCTCGTCCATGACAATGAACTCCGGCTCCAGGGCGATGGCTCTCGCGATGGCCACGCGCTGGCGCTGGCCGCCGGACATGTTATGCGGATACCGGTCCGCGAAATCCCCCGGAAGCTCTACCAGTTCCAGCAGTTCCCGCGCTTTCGCGTCCACCTCGGAGCTGCTGATGCGGTTATAGTTCAGCAGCGGCTCGCAGACGATCTCCTTGATCTTCATCTTTGGATTGAAGGACGTGGACGGGTCTTGGAAGACCATCTGGATATGCTGGCGGTTTTCGTGCAGCTCCGCGCCCTTCATTTTCGTGATGTCCTGCCCGTGGAAGAAAATCTCTCCTTCCGTCGGGGTATCGAGCCAGACCAGGAACCGCATGAAGGTGCTCTTGCCGCAGCCGGACTCGCCTACGATGCCCAGCGTCTTTCCTTTATAGAATTTCAGATTGACGTCGTTGCAGGCGGTCAGCAAGCGGCCGTCGTTGGTGGGAAACCGACGGGTCACATGACGCGCCTCAATCAGCAAATCCTTTTCATCAAACATAACGTTTACCTCCCAAGGTCGGCACCGCGTCCAGCAGCAGCTTGGTGTACGGATTGGTCGACTCGTGGAGTATATACTCGCGTTCGCCCCGATCGACGACCTCGCCGTGCTTCATGACCACGATCTTGTCGCCCATATAAGCGGCTACGCCGAGGTTATGGGTGACGATAATAATGCTGGTGCCGTACTCGTTGCGAAGCTCCATGAACTGGCGGACGATCTGGGCCTGCGTTGTCACGTCGAGGGCCGAGGTCGGCTCGTCAGCCAGGAGGAGCTTCGGCTGATACGTCATGCTCATGGCGATGCCGACGCGCTGGCGCTGGCCGCCGGAAAGCTGGAACGGATAAGACCGCATGATGCGGTCGCCGTCCGGGAGCCGCATCCGCTCGATCATCTCGACGCCCTTCGCCCATGCGTCTTCTTTCGAGATGTCCTCATGGGTGCGGATATATTCCACATAGCTGTCGCCGATCAGCCGCGTCTGGTTCATCATGGCGCCGCTGTCCTGAAAGATCATGGAGATATCATGGCCGCGCAGCTCGCGCCATTGCTCGTGGGTCAGGCCCAGCAAATCCATGCCGTCGTAGGTAATGCTTCCGGCGGAAACCCGACCGCCGCCGGGGAGCAGCCCCAGAACCGCGCGAATCACGGTGGTCTTGCCGCTGCCGGACTCGCCGACGATACTGCAGATCTCGCCTTTTTCAAGGCTCATGCCGACTTTTTTTACCGTAAGGTTTTGACCATAGGAAATATCCACATCTTTAATTTCCAATAATGACATGATATTCCCCCCTTACTCTTCCCGCGGGTCGAGAATATCCCGCAGATTGTCGCCGAGCATATTGAAGACTACGACCGTGATGAAGATTGCAAGGCCCGGATAGATCATCATCCAAGGCGCAGACTGCATGAAGTCGCGGCCCTCGTTCAGCATGGCGCCCCATTCCGGCGTCGGCGGCTGCGCGCCAAAGCCCAGGAAGGACAGCGCCGAAAGCTCCATCATCATGCCGCCGATGTCCGTCGCCGCCGTGATGACCAGCGTCGTGATCGTATTGGGCAGCATATACTTCCAAAGCATGCGCCATGTGCTGGACCCGGTGACGATCGCCGCGTACACGAAATCCGTGTGGCGAATCTTCAGCACCAGCGAACGCGCCATACGCGCGTACTTGGGCCATGTGACCAGCGCGATCGCGATAATCGCGTTGCGCATGCTGGCACCCAGCATACCGGCAACGGCAATAGCCAAGACAAGGCCCGGGAAAGCGATCATCATATCGGCGATGCGCATGATCACGGCGTCCACCCAGCCGCCGAAGTAGCCGGAGACCACGCCGAGCGCCGTGCCGATCACGAAAACCAGAGCCACCAAGATAAACGTGGAAATAAGCGAGATACGGGCGCCGTACAGCACACGGGAATAAATATCCCGCCCCATCTTGTCCGTGCCGCAAATATGCGCCGCATCCGGCGCCATGATGGCGTCCCTCAAATCGCCGGCCGTCGGATCGATGCCGCCGGAAAGCACCGGAGCAAAAATGGCAATCAGTATAATGACGATGGCCAATATCCCGAAAAGGACGAAACCCCTGTTGCTCAAAAACTTGTTCTTTGTCGTCGTATCCATACGCTTACCTCCTCAACCGCATGCGGGGATCCACATAATTGTAGGAAATATCCACGATCAGGTTGATCAGCATATAGATGACGGAAACCCACAGTACATAGCCCTGGACCAGGAAATAATCGGCGGACATGATGGCTGCAACCGCGAGATTTCCAAGCCCCGGATACGAAAAAATAATCTCGACGACGCTGGTGCCGCCCAGCAGGGAACCGACGGAAAGGCCCAGCATCGTGATCAGCGGCAGCAGGGAATTCGGCAGCACATTGCGCCAAAGGATCTGGCTTTCCGATACGCCGCGGGCACGGGCGCCGATCACATAATCCGAATGAAGCTCTTCCAGCACCGCCGTGCGGACCTGACGCGTGTATTTCGCCGTCATGGCAACGGCCAGCGTCACCGCCGGCAGGATCAGCGACTCAAAGTCGCCGGCAGAAGAGACCACCGGCAGGAGCCCAAGCTTGACGCAGAAAATCAGGATCAACATCAGGCCCAGCCAGTAGTTTGGAATCGATACGCCGAAGAAAGTGACAGCGCGCACGAAATAGTCGATAGGTTTGTTGTGGTTCACGGCGGAAAGCACGCCCAGCGGAACCGAGAATAAAAGCATGAGTACAGTGGCGGCCAGCGTAAGCTTCAACGTCGGCCACAGGCGGTCCATCAAGAGCTCCGCCACCGGCTTGTTCAGCATGAAGGAATCGCCGAAATTGCCCTGCAGGCAGTTCAGCACCCAGTCCGTATATTGGGTGAAAAACGGCTTGTTGAGTCCCAGCGTCACGCGCATCTGCTCGATCATTTCCGTGGTCGGCATGATGCCGCTGTGAGTGTAGACGTTGCGCGCGGGGTCGCCGGGGGAAAGATAAGTCAACAAAAACGTGATGAAGCTGATGCCGATCAGCACGACCAGCATTTGCAGCAATCGGGATATGAGTTGGTTCTTGTTCATTGTCTTCTCTCCTTGTCATAGGAGTATAATGCCGAAGAAATTTTGCAAAGGGATACGGGAGGCGTTGCGCACCTCCCGCATCTTCTTGCAATGTTCCTTGTTGGGGGTTAGGTGATTACTTCGCCGGCTTGATATCGTCGGTGATCCAGTAATAATCCAACGGATAAATATGGGCGGACCCAACCTTCTCCGCGTTGTAGATGAAGCAGCTGTTGTAATAGCCGTCGACCAGCACCGCCGCGTCGTCGATCAGGATCTGCTGCAGCGTAGCCATCAGCTCTCCATACCGCTTCGGGTCCATGGTGGTCCTCAGCTCTTCATAGGCCGCGTCATAGGCTTCATTCTTGTAGCCGCAGAAATTATCCTTGTTCGTGCTCCACCAGTTGGCCATGTAGGTTGTCGGCGATCCGGCAATCATCACGTTCCAGTTGTTGTTGTTGAAGTCGTAGTCGCCTGCCACCAGCTTCGTCCACTGGTCGTCGGAGCTGCCGTACTCGCTCTTCACGCCGATGCCCACCGCTTTCAGGTACTGGGTGTGCGCGTCGGAGAAGTCGTTCAAGAGGCGGTTCGCGTAGGAAATGTAACGGAGCTGGATATTCTGCCCATTCAGCTCGCGGATGCCGTCGCCGTCCGTGTCCTTGATCCCGGCGTCGTCGAGGATCTTCTTCGCGCCTTCCGGATCGTACTCATACGGGTTCTTCAGTTTGTCAAAGCCATAGCCCAAGGAGCTCGGGATGACCGACGGGCCGGGGCTGTACAGGTTGCCGATGGTGTTGGACTTGCAGATGGCCTTGTAGTCGATGGCCTTCAGCACAGCCTGGCGCAGCGCCTTGTTGGCCAGCGGACGGCCTTCCTTCATGTTCATCCAGCTGAAGCCGCAGCGGGTACCGGCGGTGATGTCGACCTTGAACTTCTTGTCTTCCTGCATGGCCTTGAGGTCGGCAACATTCATGATGTTCTCGGCGAGATCGATCTGACCGGCGCGGAGCGCGTTTGCCTTCGCGGAAGCGTCGCCCATGAACAGGATCTTGACTTCGTCATACGGCGGCTTGCCGTTCCAGTAATGCGGATTGGCGACCATCTCGTAGCCGACCTGATCCTTGAAGCTCTTGACCATGTACGGGCCTGTGCCGATGGCGCCGGTCTTCATGTTGTCCCCGGAGCCCTTGACATCGAGGATGCACATCGAGGGATCGGCGAGGCTTGCCGGCATATCGGGATATGCCTTCTCGGACTTGATGGTAACGGTTCCAGCGGCGTCGTCAGCCGTGACCACGGCGCCCGCGTCGAGGAACTTTGTCGGGTTCGTGGAGCCGTTCTTTCCGGCCTCACGAATCCAGTCCAGATATTCCTTGACCTTTGTGGCCGTCATTTCCGTGCCGTTGCTGAACTTGATGCCCTTTTTTAGCTTGAAGACCCAAGTCTTGTTGCCGTCGCTGGGCGTAGCGGACTCCGCCAGCTGCGGGACAGCCTTGACGTTGTCGTCAAACTTGAACAGCGTCTGGCCGACGCCGAAGCGGCTCACATTCCAAGCCGTGTTGACCTGCAAGGACGGATCGATCAAGCCGTCGGAATACATCTGGCAGCCAAAGGTCAGCACCTTCGCCTTGCCGGAATCGGCCTTCTTGTCTCCGCCGCCGCCGCCGCAGCCCGCAATCAGGCCGCAGGTCAAAACGCCTGCTGCAATCAAAGCAGCGGCTTTCTTGGAGAACTTGGAGAATTTTGTCATAGAGTTTCTTCCTCCCTTTCAAAGATTTTATGATAAATAAGAGATGAAAATACATCCTTTCATCTTTATTTATGCCATACTACGATACTTGCGGCTGTTTCATCCAGGTGTCCTTCCGGCAATACCAGTACAGCATGACCCCGCTGTTCAGCAGATACTGGACGGAAATCACCTGCGAAAGCACCGATGACCACGCCACGGAGAGAACGCCGTTCTCCGTCTCCTATGCCCTCCCCTCTTGGGAAGGCTGTTTACTTCACCTTTGCCGGCAGCGTATGCGTATGCACATCGTCATGCGGAGCCTGCGGCACATAGCCCTCCGGCAGCTCCGCATAAGCGCAGAGCACGCGGCCCGGCGTGATGGAGAGCGCCGGCGTCATATAGAGCATCACGCCGCTGAATTTAGCGTGGAATTCCTCCTGCTTCTCGCCGAAAAAGTCGGTGGTGTAGCCCAGGAGCTCGCCCTTCTCGATCATCTCGCCGCAGTGCTTTTGGTGGAACCAGCAAGCCGGCTTGTCGGCCTCCAGATATTCGATATTGGTCAACTCCTGCGGCGTAAAGGTATGAAGATGGCCGTGGTCATAATCGGGCGTCACGCCGACATGCTGCAGCACGTGCATGACGTCGTCCTTGTATTCCTCGATGTCCTCCCGGCAACAGAAACCTGTGCCGCCGCGCTCGACGAGGATGCTGGGCACGCCGTTCAGCGCCGCACAGTTATAGGCTCCGGTGGTCGCGGTGGAGCGAACCAGATATTCCACGTTGATTTGCTTTGCCATCTCCCGCGACTTTTCGATGACTTCTGCCGAGGCATTGCCGGGAAAATAAGCGTAGGGATGCAGATCCTCCTGCAGATCGCCGCTGTGCAGGTCAAGATAGTAATCCACCTTGAGAATGAATTCATGCAGCAAAAAATAAGCGAGCTTGTAAGTACGACTGAGGGTAGCGTTGCCCGGGAAAACGCGGTTCAGGTTCAGTCCGTCCTCCGGGCCGAGCTCCGCCATGCGCGCCCAAAAAGCAGAAACATTCACGGGATGCATGATGACGAGGCAGCCGTGGATATCCTCTGGCTCCAATTCTTTTCCCAACTCCATGGAAGCGGCGATTCCCGGATACTCGCTGCCATGCACGCCGGCCGTGACAAGCACGGTCGGACCGTCATACTTGCCGTTGAGAATCGTCACAGGGATGGCGTTCAGCGTGCGCGGCACATCCACGAGCGTGCGCAATTTCGTACAAGGGTCAACGTGAATATTGGCAAAGCAAACTGTGTGTAACATAAGAGCCTCCTATAATATAAGGAATAAAAAATGCCGCCCGGTTCCTTGAGGAAGCGAGCGGGACAAGACGCCGCGCAAAAAAGCACAGCATCTCACCCGTCCCCCTTTCCTTCGCAGGAGAACGATAAAGCTCCACAACGGGTTTTCTGGCTCGGTTCGTCGCGCATTCCCCGCCTTCCCGGTTTCTCCCAGTGACATCTTAGGGCGCGCTCCCCATACAGCTGCGGGACAGCACAGGCATCGTACCTGTTTTCCCGCCGTGAAGCATTTTATTGATTCTGTTTTATGCAAAAAAGCAGATGGACTTTTCACCTACAGATTTTTCCATATTATAAGCGAATGATTCTAATTTTACAATACGGATACCCGTATGGGTATATTCCCCGTCATCCCGGCGATTTCTATCGACTTCCCTTGCGGCACTGCAATACAGAAAATCTATCCCAAAAACGTAGGAAATAAATATAATAAATTTATTTTTAGGCTACAAGAAAGTATCCCCGAAGATATTTCAATGCCATACAAAAACCGCCCGACAAAACGCCGAGCGGTCTTTCGTATAATACGACATTCGTATGATCAGGAATTCCCGTCGCTCCATTCTCCAACAATACGCGGGATGAACATAATATTGCCCCCGTAAGCCAGATTTTGGAACCAACTTATGGGGGCATTGCAATTATCCTTCGTGGCAGTGATGATGGCCGCAATGGCCGTGACCATGTTCATGCTCATGGTGATGACCGCAATTCCCGTGTTCATGGTCATGATGATCGCAATGGGCGTCCGGGTCGTATGCCAGCGTCCCCTCCGCGCTTGATTCCGACGTCGGCCAGCGCCATTTGCGCGCCCATGCCGATGCCGCCGCAAATCAGCGCGTCGACCTTGGCGGCCTGCAGAAATCCCGCCAGTGCGCCATGGCCGCTGCCGTTGGTGTCAACGACCTGCTCTCCCGTGATCTTTCCGTCTTCCACATCATACAGCTTGAATTGCTCGGTATGCCCGAAATGCTGGAAAATCTCTCCGTTTTCATAAGTAACCGCGATTCTCATTGCAATACTTCCTTTCTCCATAATATCCTGCCGGATTTCCACCGGCGCAAATTCACAGCAGCCGCCTGCGATCAGGAGCCGCTTCCCGTGAACGATGGCCTCCGCGACCTTCTTCCTCGCGCTGTCGTAAATAGCAGTGACCGTGGTGCGGGCAATGTTCATCCTGGACGCGCAGGCTTCCTGATTCAGCCCTTCGTCGTCCAAGAGACGCAAAGCCTCAAACTCATCCACCGTCATCCGGACGTTCTCGTCAGCTTCTATGTCATCGGGCGAAAAGCTGCGATAGACCGGCAGTCGCTCGATTTTGCGGCATCTGACTGGTCTCGGCATAAGCATCTCCTTTCTGACATATGTCGAAAATTATTATACGAAAGAAAATGACATATGTCAATAATGGAATCTGAATCAATGAACAAGCTGTCGGCAAAACTGCAGAAACACTTGCTGCAGCGTCTGCCGCTCTCCTTTCCGAAGTTTTTTTCAAGCAGGCAGGAAAAATCCTTTTTGGGGAAGAATTTTAAAACGTAGTATCTTTCATTGAATAACGGAATGAAAGGAGCCGATTTCGATGAAAAAATGTTCACGCCGTGATTTCGTAAAGCTGATGGGGCTGGCCGCTCTGAGCCCGATGATTCCAATCGGCGGAAACGGCGCGGGATATTCCTCCGCGCTGGCAGCCGACAGGAACACCGGGACGTATGACATCAAGCACGGAGAAGTGCAGATCTTTCCCATCAATGAAAATACCTGGCGAATTCAGGAAGACATGGTTCGCAGTTTCCTTCTGGCCGGAACAAAGGAAGCGCTGCTGATCGACAGCGGATTCCACGTCCAAAGCATGAAAGCGGTTGCCGAGAGCCTGACAAATCTTCCCGTGAAGCTATTGAATACCCATGCCGACCGGGATCATGTGGGAGGCAACAACGAATTCGGAACGTTCTATATGAGCATGGCCGAGGCTTCAAACTATTACCACGGCGAGAACAGGAAAGGGGTCATCGTTCCCGTGGAGCACGGGGACAAACTCGACCTCGGGGACCGTGAGCTTGAGATCATTGGGCTGCCGGGACATACGCCGGGCAGTATTGCCGTTCTGGACGTGAAGAACCGTGTCCTGATCAGCGGCGATCCGATACAGGACGGGAACATCTATATGTTCGGCGTCCAAAGGGAGCTTCACGCCTATGTGCTGAGCCTGAAGCGCCTGGAAAACTTTAAAGACCGCTTCGACACCATTTACCCGGCTCACGGCAGCTTCCCCGTTTCCCCGGATTTGATTGCCCCGCTTTACACGGGCGTGGAGCGGATCCTGGCCGGAAAAGTGCAGGGGGAAGACGACGTCCGGAACGGAGTTCCCATAAAGAAATATGATATCGGAATCGCGACGATTCTCGGCGACGGTAAGTAAGAGACAAAGAGCAAGGAGGGATATCGGATGTCCGTTTACAAATGCAGAATCTGCGGATTCATTTTCGACGAGGAAACGGAAGGGCGGAAGTTATCGACGCTGGACGTCTGCCCGGTCTGCAAGCAGCCCGTGGAAAACTTCGAGAGGATCGAGGAGAAGGACGAAAATGCGCCTGCGCTTTCGGAGAGCGCCTTGGATTACGACGCCCGCTTCGTGCGGAAGGACCCTTCGGCCCGTTTCATGGAGGAGATACACCGGATGGCGACGACGGGCAAGAGCCTGTCCGGCGCTATGGGGACGCTGATGCCGATGCCGGGCTGGGACGAGCTTTTGCTCTTGGGCGCGCAGCTCAATCCGGCGCCGATGGACGACAACGCGCCGGTGGAAACGCGGACGGTGATCGGCAAGCACGCGAAACAGCCGATGGTGATCGAAAGCCCCGTTTACATTTCCCACATGTCCTTCGGCGCGTTGTCCCGGGAGGCGAAAATCGCGCTCTCGAAAGGCGCGGCGATGGCAAAGACCGCCATGTGCAGCGGCGAGGGCGGCATCCTGCCGGAGGAACGGGCGGCGGCCTACAAGTACATTTTTGAGTATATCCCGAACAAGTACAGCGCCACCGATGAGAATCTCCGCGCCGCCGACGCCATCGAGATCAAGATCGGGCAGGGCACGAAGCCGGGCATGGGCGGTCATCTGCCGGGGGAGAAGGTGACGCCGGAGATCGCGGCGCTGCGGGGCAAAAAGCCCGGCGAGGACGTGCAGAGCCCGAGCAAGTTCCCGGAGATCAATTCCAGGGAAGATTTGAAAGCGATGGTGGACGAGCTGCGGGCGCGTTCCGGCGGACGTCCCATCGGCGTGAAGATTGCCGCAGGGCACATCGAGGCCGATCTTGCCCACTGCGTTTTTGCGGCGCCGGATTTCATCACCATCGACGGGCGCGGCGGTGCCACCGGTTCCAGCCCGCTGCTGCTTCGAGAGGCGACCACGGTGCCGACCCTGTTTGCGCTGGCTCGGGCGCGCAAGTATCTCGACGCGGCAGGCTCCGATATTGCGCTGGTCATTACCGGCGGGCTTCGGGTCTCGTCGGACTTCGCGAAAGCGTTGGCATTGGGCGCCGACGCGGTGGCTGTCGCCAGCGCCGCGCTGATCGCCGCCGCCTGTCAACAGTACCGCATCTGCGGTACGGGAAATTGTCCCGTGGGGATTGCGACGCAAGATCCGGAGCTTCGCGCACGTCTCGACGTGGAGGCGGCCGCGCAGCGGGTGGCGAATTTCCTGAACGTGTCCCTCGCCGAGTTGAAGACCTTTGCCCGCGTCACGGGGCATAGTTCCGTTCACGACCTTGGCCGCGGCGATCTCGTCGCGCTGCGCCGTGAGAT
Organism: uncultured Selenomonadaceae bacterium; assembly: GCA_902777615.1. Lineage (GTDB taxonomy): Bacteria > Bacillota > Negativicutes > Selenomonadales > Selenomonadaceae > RUG12372. The sequence continues at coordinate 4,595 of CACYUQ010000050.1, read as the reverse complement.
TGCCGACGCCGTGGGCGTTCCCTTCGCCGGGGACGCAGCGCCCGACGCGCCGCCGGCTGCGCAGCCGCAAAAAACGAAAGACGCGCCGCCTGCGATGAGGAAATTCAGATGCAAGATCTGCGGGACGATTTTTGAAGCGCCCAGTCTCGCCGAAGCGGTCTGTCCTCTTTGCGATGCGGCAGGGGACGGGGTGGAGCCCTTCGACGAATAGGCTGTGCTTTGCACGCAGCGCTGAATTTTATTGACGCCGCAAAATAAGGAGGGCGTTGAGGAAAATTGCTTCCTCAACGCCCTCCTGTTTCTTTTGTCAGCCTTCGCTGTTGTTGTCTTCGTTGTCCCAGCAGTATCCGCCGTGACCGCCGCGGTGTCCGTAGCCGTCGCAGCCGTAGCCGCCGCGTCCTCCGCGGCCGCCGCCGTAGTATCCGCCGCCGCAGTGCGCGTAGCTTACTTCGTAGCAGGTCGCGTTGTCTTCGCAGAATCCGCGATCCGGCGTCGCCGCCAGCGCCGTCCCCGTGGAACCGATCACCATAGCCGCCATAGCCGCCAACATCATTTTTTTCATTTGAATCATCCTTTCTTTTGGGGAAACGACGAATAAGTCAATTTATGGCCTTGTCGAGGGATTTTTTCGTCAGGCAAGAAAGATGGCGCGAAGTCGTAGCATCGCTACGTCGAGCGTCATATGACGCAGCATGACGGAAAAAGACCCGGCAAGGGCGAAAGAGACTTGTTCGGCGGTTCCCTTGTAGAGAAGTTTTCTTTGATGGTTTGAAGTATAAAGGACAATTGTGTCGGAAGTGTGTCGAAACGAAAATTTTTTTCAAATTATTGCCTTGCCTTGAAAAACGGACAGCGAGCTTCGATACATTGGCTGTTTTGCGGCCAGAATCCGCAGACAACTTTTTCGGATTCCATCTTTACGCCGAAATGTTTTTCGACAAAATCAATAGCCGTCAAAACGGACAGGAAAGAATCCCGTTTGCAGCAGCGGGGGCCGCCAATCTCGCCGATCCTAGCCAGGGCTTTCGAGGTCATCTGATGGGATAATGCGAAGGGTTCGTTGGTAAGCGGCGTCGATTTCGAGATAATGGACATAAACATTCCCGTGCTTATGCCCGCGCCGCAGGCGCCCCAGAATCCGCAGGCGCCGCCGGGAACGCTTTTTCCGCGATTCATCATTTCAAGTAATGAAGTATGAAGATCGATGTCTCCGCCGGCATTCTTGAACGCCGTCAAAAGCGCAGCGCCCACCATGACATGATGTTCCGGCCCGTGCATGTGGCAGAACGGCATTTGCATCATCTTCCGCAGAATCTCGATCGGATTTTTGGAGGTCTCGGAGGAACAAAATCCAATCAGAGCGTCCATGCCCTTTGTGTGGCAGTCGCTGCAGATGTAATGGCCGTTGGTGCATTTTGTCTTGCTTGCCTCCCGCTTATGGCAAAGAGCGCATTCCATCGTTTCGTCGTTTTCCGCGTAGACGAGCGGCGACTTGCAAATCAAACATTCCTCGCTCATGGTAAGCCTCCTTTTTTGATGATATTCTATGCTTCGCGCGGAAGAATAGCAAGCTCTGCCCGCACGAAAAGGAGTATGGTTTTTATTCCCGGTAATGGTAATGCGCGTTATATTCCACTTTACGGCTTGGCTGCAAGTCTTTTATGTCCGCGTGAAGGAACGGAGCCGTCGCCGCCCAGGTCACCTCGAAATTGTCGAGAAACGCCGTATGCCATGATTTCGGGACGATGCAGAGGCGGGAATCGGGAATCATCTGGTGCGCCTCCATCATGGCGGCGATGGGGGCGTGGTCGTCCTCGTCCCCGGCGATGAGCAGGACAGGGCAGCGGATAGCGCCGAAGACCTCGGCGCCGACGTTCATTTGACTCCAGAAGTTCATGTAAGCTGTCCAAAATTCCTGCAATCTTTCCGGTTCCGGCATGATTCGCTTTTGCTGCTCGATAAAAGCCTTGTCGATTTTCTCCATGTCGGCAACGTTCAAGGTGCCCGCTGTAAAAAATCCGGGGTGAAGTGTACCCGCGCCGATAGCAGCGATGCGTTCCACCGCTTCGGGGTACATGGCGGCGACCTTGTAGGCGGTGTACGCGCCGTCGCTGAACCCGATAATCGCGGCCGGCGCGTCCGTGATTTTCCGCATCACGGCAATCATGTCGCCGGCTTTTTGCTCATAAGTCAAAGGATTGTGGCCGATTTCCGAGCGCCCATGCCCGCGCGTCGAAACGACAACGACCTGATGATCCGTCCGCAGACGGTCGATGATGTTTCCCATCTCATAAGGCGTACCTACGCCGCCGCCGTGAAAGACGAAAATCGGCTGTCCTTCGCCGTACACCTCATAGTAGATTTTCGCATCGTCCGCCCAGACGTAATGACCGGCAGCCGGGTTGTTGCCGTAGGGCGTATCGCTGCCCCTGACGCTTTCCGGCTGCATGAAATAGCGAATCGTCGACGTTTCCTCGGCCTGCCCTGCGGCGGACAAGACGCTTCCAAAGAGCAAAAACACGGTGAGAAATGCAATGGCAAGTTTCGTTTTCATTTCATTTCCTCCTCGATGATTTTTACGCGCACAGCCTTGGCGGGTCTCGCACGGGGATAGGTCCCGTTGATTCCACACGAATATTTGAAAATATTATATTCTTCGCATGAAATAATTGCAAATCTTATAGGGGATGGCCTTTTTTGTCTATAAGGACAAAGCGGCGCATTGAGCGGCAAAGGAATATAGCGTATGTGCTGGCGGCGGTTGCCGTCATTTTTTGTGCCGCGAAATAGATAAGACGGGCATTGGGGAGAAATCCTCGATGCCCGTCTTTTTTGTTGTACGTGTAAAAATTTGCACATGGCGTGTGGTATAATAATCTTAGATTACAGGAGGTGGAAATCAATGAAAAAGTGGAGCAAGGAGTGGATGGATGATGCGGTCAAAAAAGCTGGCGAGGCTTTAAGGAACAAGGATGAGAGACCGATGACTTTAGAAGAACAAATTGAAGATGACGCCGAATATGGTTATTTTGATGATGCCTGTGATTATGATCCACCTGAACCAATCGAACTTACGCCGCACAAAATCACGTCGAAGTTATTTAATGGGATGAGGTTTTGCTTTGTTAACAATTACGACTACAATAATTACTGTGATTTTTACCATGTTGACCGCATAATATACAGGGTGAATCTTTCCGATGAACGTGCCACGAGAAAATTGGCAGGCGTTTTTCCTGCACTCGACGAGATTCAGCACGCGAAAACTAATAAAGTTGGGGCATGGTACTGGCAATATCTCGGTGGAGCTTGTGTCCTGTTTGTACACGAGGAAATAATTGATGCGTATAAAAATAACCTCGGGATTGAAGACGAAGTTCTTGATTGGCAGCCGGACGAGGCTTGGCAAACGATATTGGAATTGTCTTACGAGGATTACCAGCCCAAGAAACTTGATTCGAAAAAAATGAGCGAACTGCAAAACGTATGGGTTTATCTCGGAAACGATAGTGAGAGATATGTACTGGGGCAACCGGGAGATAAGAATCTGCTTGTTTTTGGCGTAAATCCAAGTACTGCCAAACCTGGGGATGATGATCCAACGATTAAAAGAGTTCGCGAGATTACTCGAGATCAGGGGTATGATGGGTGGATCATGGTGAATCTGCATCCGCAGCGGACAAAGAAGCCTGATGAACTGTATGAGAATGAGATATGGAGAGAGAATAATCTGCTGGCGCTTGATGCGGTCAAACGGTTTTTTCATATAGACGCGATTTGGTGTGCATGGGGAGCCAGTATTGACAAGCCTGGAAAACAGTTTTTATACCGTTCTCTTAGAGAAATCTATGATTTGCTAAAGGGGGGCAGTGCTTCATGGCTGCGTTATGGCGAGTTAACCGGGAAAGGGCATCCTCGGCATCCGCTCTCTGCGCCAGTAAAGGGAAGATTTCACCCTTTTAAGATTGAGGAGTATCTTTTGACGCATGAAGAAACAGCGCATTGAGAGGAGCAATCTGTAGAATGGCAATGAAAGCAATAATGGTAGTGATAACTGCGTATCACATTTTCGCAGTATTAAGGCGGGGACAGAAAACTGTCTGGGAAGACTTCATGCGCGGCTTTATTATCTGCGGGCTTGCTGTGTATTGGTGCTTGTTATGAGCGGCGCGGAAACGCGAGGGAGGCAATGCGGCTAAACAAATCAAATCCTTGGAGGACATCGAAAAAGTCGTGGAGGAACAGGGTTTTCTCCCTTTCTTCGCCAATGACATAGAGGGCTTTTCTCTCGAAGAACGTATTGACGGGAAATACTGGTTCACAGGTTTCGATGGATCTTGGGAGGCATGGGGCTGGAAAGGCTCGATTGCGCGACGGAAGAAATGCGTCTACGGAAAACTGTTCAACAAGAAGGCTGGGTTCGTAAGCCGCGAGTGGTATCCAGACCTCGCCAACTGGCGGCGGGACGGCTACGACTTCGACGCGCTCTATGATGATGGCAAGGCGTCTCATGATGACAAGCTGGTCTATGACATGGTTGACCAGCGGGATGATTCTGTGCTGTCGAAGGAACTGAAAAAGCTGGGAGGATTCCG
>CACYUQ010000049.1 GCA_902777615.1 uncultured Selenomonadaceae bacterium | reverse complement strand
TAAACTTTGGATGACTCATATAGACCTCATCCATCTGAAGGGACCCATTCTCGGTTTCAGAAAGCCATCGCATCAACATCAAATATGGAGCATGGCCATTTCTTCTATTTCTATTGCCTGCAGCAAATAACTTTGCAATTGGAGAAAACACCCGTGACAACTCCTGCATCTGGTTTGCCACAACACTTTCAAAAGGAACATCAATTGTTGTTAATTCCGTTTGGCTCTCAATAATGTCTTGAGCGACGCAAACAGCCTTACACAACATCTGAGCAATTTGAAAACTTCCAAACGATCTTTCTGCTATCTGCTCTTTACTCGAAATAGATACATTTAATACCTTTTCTCCTTTTGAAATAAGCTCTAAGATTTTATCCTTAGGATTCTTTTCGAAACGAATTGTATCTATACGGTTGTTCAAATCTGGTGCAAGTTGAACCAGACACTCTCCTGCACGATTAATTCCAATTAATACCAGTTTGATATCTTCGCGAGATTCATCTGCTAATACCTTCAATAGATTAGAAAATGCCTTCTTCATCTCATCATCTAGAAGATGAAAATCATCGACAATAATAACACCAGCATTATCGGGATTATCAAGAACAGTAGCTATTTCCTCAATATCCTTAGGGACCCGTGCTGAAAAGGTTCTTGCCGGTAATTCTAATTCTTCAAGAATCCTCTTGATGCAAGTGGTTTTTCCGATCCCGGATGGGCCTTCAACTACAACTCCCCTCCCTTTTGTACGCAAAGAAACTTTTGTTCTTGTATACTCATTGGGAGTAACAAATGTATACTTTGGTACACCAGAGTCGCAATAAACATCCTCTAAATAAACAGTTTGCATCTTAAAAATGTAAGGTTATAAAAACTATCAGGCCGTAACCTACAATTGATTCATATTAAGTCTTTCGTATTCATTGATTCATAGTTCGATGCCACGTCATCATCCCACTTTCCATGTAATTCCAAAAATTGCTTTGGCTTCGACTTGGCATTCATTCGCAGGCCCGTTCCGCCTGCGAAGATTAACGCATGCACCACTACATTCCGCCCTCCTCCGCAAAACTCTGTATCATAATGGGCTTCCCTGTCTTCTCATACAGATACACTACACTGGACCACGTCCCGTAATAGGCATCGCTCAGCGTTATGGCTCGAACCAAGTCCCCGCTATCGTCATAAATCCCCCATCCATCTTTTCGGTACGACAACAAGATTCTTTCGTACTCACTCAACAGCTCCGGAATCATAGAACGAACCGTTGCCAGAAAAAGAGGATGAGGTCGCCATAAGAGCGCAACCTTATCCCTGTACTCCTTAAATACTTCAAATACATTTTCCGCTTTTTTCAAACTCTCTCTCGGATGATTCAACAACTCTTGAAGGCTCATATTGTAAAAAACAATTGTTTTCCAAGTCCCATCCTGTTTTTTTATGATACGCATCCACTCCGCAGGAATTTCCATATCTTCTTTTCGACTGTTCGTCACTTTATCATACTTCGGCGATCCTATTCCAAGGATTCGTTTCTCCCAAAACGTGCTTTCCTTTTGGTTCGTCTGGCGCGTCAACACGTCGATATAGACCCGCCTCATCTCCTCGGATTGTACGATGACTTGATGGGCGTTTAGCACCGCCGGGGTTGTAACAAAGTGCGCAATGCCCTCTTCCATCGTTTCGATTTCTTCCTCGCTCTTGCCTTCAAACTCCGGCTCGGCTAAGACGAAATAAGGGATGTAGACCAGCTTGTCTGTTTGGCCCTTTAATTTACTGGAATAGTATCTGCTTTCCACAGACGTGACACGATTATATTCGTCATACGGATTATGAATAAAAATGACATCAGGATGAACCTCTTGAAGATTGAAGTCTTCCCAGTCCACCGTTGGTACGTCTTTCGGAAACAGTTCCCTTTCGCAGTGCCACTCCGCTGCGGTATGCTCCGGCGTCAGGTCGGCGTAGGGGATTGGCATGACGTAGGCGATGCAGTGTTCCTTGTCCTCGGCCGCCGCTTTCCATACGCTTTCTAGGCTGTCCCACATGCTGGCTTTGTATGGCAAAAAGAAGATTTCCTTCTTGAACGCGTTTTCCTTTTGCGTCTGCGTCATCATGTATTGCAACAGTTCGCTGCAAAGGGAGACGATTTCTCCTGCGTCCGGCGCGCCCGCCGCTAATTGGTCGACAGCAAGCAGAAGTCCGTCGTAGGTGTCTTGATAATTGGCGAAGTGCTTCTCGGAAAGGCCCTGAAAACACAAATCGCGTGCCTGCACGAGCACATTGCGCATCGCAGTCAGGTCACGCGAATGAAAGGGCGGCATGGCGCGCAAGCCGTCCCGGATGTTTTGCAGTTGTTTCAGCAATCTTTCCTTGATCGCCACGTCCCTCGCCTCCGAATCCGTTCTTCGAAGGAGGTCTGCAAAGACAGACTTCACCTCATCTTAAGAATATAAATAATTTTACAACGAATTGCAGGTTCTGTCAAACAAAGCGGAAGCCTGCCGACGACGTTTTTACGGTCTCGGCAGGCTTCTTTCTTGCTTACAAATCTTGCGTCTTGATGCCCGATTCCTTCATGAATTTCGCCAGTTTCGTCACGCTGTCCATCAGGTCGGCGTAGTTTTCCGGGGTCAGGGACTGCGGGCCGTCGGAGAGAGCCTTGGCCGGGTTCGGGTGCATTTCCATGATCAGGCCGTCCGCACCGCACGCGACCGCGGCGAGGGCCATCGGCTTGATGAAGCGCCATTTGCCGGTGCCGTGGCTCGGGTCCACGATGATCGGCAAGTGCGACAGGTGCTTGATGGCGGCGACCGCCGAAAGGTCCAGCGTGTTCCGTGTGTAGGTCTCGTAGGTGCGGATGCCGCGCTCGCAGAAGATGACATTCGGGTTGCCCTCATTCAGGATGTACTCGGCGGCGTTCAGCCACTCATCGAGGGTGGCGGCCAGGCCGCGCTTCAGCATGACCGGCTTCTGGGTGCGGCCGACTTCCTTCAGCAGACGGAAGTTCTGCATATTGCGCGCGCCGATCTGCAAAAGGTCGGCGTACTCGGCGACGGTCTGGACGGCCTCGACCTCGGTGACCTCGGTGACGATGCGCAGCCCGGTCTTTTCTTTCGCCTCGGCCAGATATTTCAGACCCTCTTCCTCGAGGCCCTGGAACGAATACGGCGAGGTGCGGGGCTTGTACGCGCCGCCGCGCAGGAATTGTGCGCCGCCCTTCTTCGCGATCTCGGCGGCTTCGAGGAGCTGCTCGCGGCTCTCGACCGCGCAGGGACCCGCCATGACCACGAACTCGTCGCCGCCAATAGGCACGCCGTCCACGTCGATGACGCTGGACTGCGGGTGGAACTCGCGGCTGGCCAGCTTGTAGCTCTTCGAGATGGAGACGCTGCGCTCGACGCCGGGCAGCGCATCGATGGCGCAGGAGCCGAGGCGCGTCTTGTCGCCGATGACGCCGACGATGCGCTGCTGCGAGCCCTCCATGACCTTCGCGGAAAGCCCCGCGTCCTCGATCATTTCGATGACGTCCTTGATGTTCTGCGCCGTAGCGTCAGGATTCATGATGATAACCATAAGTAAATCTCTCCTTTTAAATGTAATTGAGCCTTCCCCTCTGGGGGCGCTTTGCGCGGGAGTCCAGTGGACTCCCCGGACGGTGGCGCGCGAAGCGTGACGGATAAGGTTTTCCGACGTAGCGTCTAAATGCAACCAAGCAACAAAAACCTCACCCACCGCTAACGCGGTCCCCCCTCCCCATAGGGGAGGGCATTTTTACTTTTCCAGCACCGGGAACCTGCCCAAGTCTTTCAGCCAAAAGCTCTTTTGGCGCACGGCTTCGATGGAGGCTTCCAGCGGTTCGCGGGATTTTCCCGCCTCGATTTCGAGGTCGAAGAAGAAAATGTAGACGCCGAGACCGGTACGGGCGGGGCGGGACACGATGCGCGTCATGTTGACGCTTCGCGTCGCGAATTCCTCCAGCACGCCGCAAAGGCTGCCCGCCCGCGCGCCGTCGATCTGGCAGACGATCAGCGCACGGCCCGCTTCCGCATCGCCCAGAGGCGGGACAGGACGACGGCGAAGCTGGTAGAACCGCGTCGAGTTCGTCATGTTGTCCTGGATCTCCGTGGCGACGACGGAAAGGCCGTACAGCTCTCCGGCCCGCGTCGTGCAGATCGCCGCCGCGCCTTTCTCGCCGCCCGCGACCATCTCGGCGGCTTTCGCGGTGCTCTCGGTGGAGATCAGCTTCGCGTTCGGGAAATGCGCTTTCAGATACCCACGGCACTGCGCCAGCGGCTGCGGGTGCGAGTAGATCGCGTGGATTTCGGCGGCGGGATCCTTCGCCATCAATTGATTGTGGATGTCCCAGATCAGCTCCCGCTCGATGGCGAGGTCGTCCATCTGCGCCAGCGTGTCCATCGTGATGTTCACCGCGCCCTCCAGCGAATTTTCCACCGGCACGACGCAGGTATCCACTTCGCCGTCGGCGGCGGCCTGCATCACCGAGAAAATATCCGGGTACGGGCAGAGCTTCGCGCCTCCCTCCAGCCGCTCCGCGAGAAACATGGCCGCCGCTTCGCTGTGCGTGCCGCGCGGCCCGAGAAAACCAACGGTTTGCAAACTATCCCTCCATTCCAACAAAAAAGCACCCCGTCCATAAAGGACGAGATGCTCTCGCGTTACCACCTTATTTGCCCGCCAGACGGGCCTCTCAGTTCCGACGGAAAGTTTCTGCTTTCGATCGGCTTCCCCTTGTAACGGCGGGGACTCCGGCATCGCCTACCTTACGCTTTCAGCGAGCGGCTCACAGGGGAACTTCCTCCGCGCATCCCCGACCGGTTCCCAGCTCCCCCGGCTCTCTGTGCAGCTCAACGCGGCATACTTTTCCTGTTCATCGCCATTTTCATTATGATTGCCTATCATAGCACGGCGTGAAAAATTATGCAAGACAATTTGAAAATTTTTAAATATCCGCCCAGCTGTATTCCGGCAAATGCTCCCTGACTTCGTCCGTTTCCTCGATATATCCGTCGCGCATGAGCCGCGCCAGTACGATATGCTCGGCGACGATTTGGCTTTCCGCGAAACGGCGGACGATGTCAAACGAGAAATTCCCGTTTTTGACGAGACGCTCATATCTTTTCGCCGGAACCAGCACCTCGTCGGCGAATTTGCCGACGTAGCTTTCCGCGTTCTCCTCCGAGAAGAAGTCGATGAAATTTGCATTGCCGTTGACGACGCGGCTGATTTCGCGGAACAGCGCAAGCCAAAAAGCGTCCTGCCGCTCTTTGCGGGCGGTCATACAGAGCATTCCACGACCGTCGGGCAGCCTGCGAACGAAACCACGCGCCGGCGCTCCCTCAACCATCGGGACGAGGCGGAAGGCGATGCCGCAGGCAGCGAAGGTTTTTTCCAAATGCCAAGGAATTTCGTCTTCCCCGTAAACCATCAGATGCTTGATGGCGGGCAGGCTGTCCCCGAGCTTCTGGATGTCCATGACGGGCGCGGTCTTCGCGTGCGCCGTCAAGCGCAGGCACATTTGCTGCCATGCGAGGAATACATACGGGTCGACGCCGTCCACGCCCCTGTGCCGGGCACGGTATATGACGCCTCCGGTAAGGTCGGGGATCACGCGCAGGTCGTTGACGCCCATGAATTTCCGCAGCGCCAGGACGCCATCGACATCGTCGGCCGGGTCGCCCAACAGCTTGTATCTTTTCAGGTGGGGCATCACATCCATCAAACGCAGCGGGATTTCCAACTCGTCGGGATGAATCCCGGCGCGCGCCTTTTGCTCGAAACGGTTCACGTCGTACCGTTCCTGCATTTCCATCCATTGGCGCGCGGAAAGGCCTACAGCGCTTTCCAGCCGCGTCGCGAAGGAGAAGGAAATATCTTTGGCTCCGCCGATGACCGCCTCGATATATTTTTCGGAAACGCCGGTGCGCAGGGATAATTCCTTGCGCGGCATTTCCACCAATTTCAATATAGCCGCGAGCCGCTCGCCCGGATGCCGTATCCCGGATTGTTCACCGTCGTTCATCGTTTGCGCCCCCTCCCATGAAAAAATCGTCACAGCATTTATTATTGTATAGGAATTGTTTTGTTTGTCAAGGACGGAAACGGTTGCACCTCGCCGCGAAAAATAGTAAGATAGAAGTTAGTGATAAAGAATGCGAAGGGGAACGGCAAAGGATGGAGCGTTTATTCGGGAGCGTCGGGCAATTTGTGATCCGATGGTTGACGCTGATCGGGGAAGTCGTTTTGCTGTTGGCGGAGACGATTCGCCAGCTCAGGCGGCCGCCCCGGATACGTCATGTCTTTTCGCAGATGGCGCATCTCGGCGCGGACTCACTGCCGATCGTAGGGCTGACACTGCTGTTTACAGGCATGGTCATGACGCTCCAGATTGCCCATGAGTTCATCCGCTTCGGCGCGCAGTCGACGATTGGCGGCGTCATTACGATAGCCATTGGCCGCGAGCTCGGCCCGGTACTGGTCGGCGTAGTGGCGGCTGGGCGCGTAGGCTCGGCGATTACGGCGGAGATCAGCACGATGAAAGTCACGGAGCAGATCGACGCGCTGCGGGTCATGGCGACGAGCCCGATCGGGTATTTGATCGTGCCGCGCATGATTGCCTGCATGGCGATGGTGCCGGTGCTGACGGTTTTCGGCGACGTGATCGGCATCCTCGGCGGCTGGCTGATTGCCACGGGCTGGTCCGGCATCTCATCGTATCTCTATTGGAACTCGATCACGACCTTCGCGGTGGTGCACGACATCACCGGTGGACTGGTCAAAGCGGCGGTGTTCGGCATGTTCATCGCGGTGCTGGGCTGCTACTGCGGGCTGAAGGCGCCCGCCGGAGCGGAAGGTGTCGGCGTCGCGACGACGCGGTCGGTGGTCAGCGCGATCATCGTGATTTTCATCATGAATTGTTTCCTTTCGTTGATTTTGTATAAATGACGGGGCGTCCTATGATTGAACTGAAGCATGTGGACAAATCCTTCGGGGACAAAAAGGTACTGCGGAACGTAAATCTCCGCGTCGAGGACGGCGAGACGCTGGCACTGATCGGCGGCTCCGGCTCCGGCAAGAGCACGCTGCTCCGGCTGATGATCGGACTCGACCGACCGACTGCGGGCGAGATTTGGATCGACGATACGGAGATCACGCAGCTCGATGAGGAAGAGCTCGACGAGGTGCGGCTCTCGATGGGCATGGTGTTCCAATATTCGGCGCTGTTCGACTCGATGACGGTCGGGGACAATGTGGCGTTCGGTCTCAGGGAGCACACCGACTATCCGGAGGAAAAGATACAGGAAATCGTGCGCGAGAAGCTTTCGCTGGTAGGGCTGCCCGATTCGGAAGCCATGATGCCCGGCGAGCTTTCCGGCGGCATGAAGAAGCGCGTGAGCCTTGCGCGGGCGCTGGCCTTCGGCCCGTCCATCATTTTCTACGACGAGCCGGACTCGGGACTTGACCCGGTGATGACGCGAAAGATTGACGATTTGATTGTCTCGACGCAGAAAAAACTTGGCGTCACCTCGATTGTCGTGACTCACGACATGGAGAGCGCGTGCCTGGTGGCGAACCGTATCGCGATGCTCTACGAAGGCGAGATCATCGCGATGGAGAAGACAGAAGATTTTCGGCGGCTGAAGGATCCGCGGGTGCGGGAATTCCTCGGCAGCTTTGGGATAGACTAGAGGACGAGGTGGAAAAGGCATGTCAAATGAAGTAAAGGTCGGCGCATTTACCGTCTGCGGACTGACGCTTTTGGCAATCATGCTGATCGGACTGTCCGGCGTCACATTCTTCGGTCCGAGGCAGTACACGTTGTATACGACGTTCCCCGAAGTGATCGGGCTGAACCCGGCGGCGGAGGTGCGGTTCGCGGGCGTGCTGGCGGGCAAGGTGCAGAGCGTCGAGACGGAAGGGATGCACGTACTGGTCACGATGTCGGTCAACGACGATATCCGCATCCCCCACGCGTCGAAAATCACGGTCAGCTCCAGCGGTTTCCTCGGCGAGAAGTACATCAATATCCTGCCGGCCCGGGACACCGGCATCTATCTGGACGACGGCGACCGCGTAGCGGGAACGCCCGAGGAGAGCATGGAAACAGTCATGGCAAAGCTGTCGGTGCTGGTCGAGCAGGCGCATGAGATGCTGAACGGTATCAACGCGGTCGTCAACAATCCCGACATGAACTCGTCCCTCATTGCCACCGCGATCAACCTGAAAGATATTACGAGCAACGTGCGCGACATGACCGGGACGTTCTCCCGCATGGCCGCGCGTAACGAAAATGAAATCAACCGCATGGTCCGCGGCCTGTCGATGCTGTCGGTGAGCCTTGCCAACGCGGCGCAGGAAGTCGAGGTCATGGTCAGGGACTTCTCCGGCGACGGCGAAGCGGCGGCGAATCTCCGCGCAACGGTGGCGAATATCGCCAGCACCAGCGCGCGCATCGACAATATGGCGAAGAGCCTCGAAGGTGTCGTGACCGACCCGCAGACCGCCGAGGACCTGAAGGCGGTGCTGCACAATACGCGAGCGGTCACGGAAAAAGCGGACAAGATGATGAGCGGTCTCGGCGGCGGCGCAATCTCCCCCGGCCTCGAAGTCATGTACAGCGGGAAAGAAAGCAACTGGCGCGCGAATTTTGACGTGACGGTGAATCTTGACAAGAACCTGTTCAAAATCGGCGTCAACGAAATCGGCGAAGGCAACCGATTCAACCTGCAAGCGGGCCGCAGGATGGGCGCGCTGACCGCAAGGGCGGGCATCATTGACGGCGAAGTCGGCCTTGGCCTCGACGCCGACGCAGGAAAATATTGGCGCTTCTCCCTGGACGCTTACGACCTGAACAACATCCGCCTGCGCCCAAGAGCCAGCGTCCGCGTGAGCGACAAGACCTACCTATTCGGACAGGTAAACGACGTGAACGACGGCGACAGAAGAGCGACGTATGTAGGCGTGCGGCAGGAATTTTAAAGAGCCGACCAACTGTGGGCAAAACGAAGGAGCCTCCCTTACGGGAGGCTCCTTCGCTTTGCCGTAAATATCCTATTTCAAGAATCCGTTGATGATCTGCTCCTCGGCTTCCTGCTCCGTGAGGCCCAGCGTCATCAGCTTGATCAGCTGGTCGCCGGCGATTTTTCCTATCGCGGCTTCGTGGATCAGCTCGGCGTCCACGTGGTTCGCTTCGAGAGACGGGACGGCCAGGATCTTGCCCTTGTCCATGATGATCGAGTCGCACTCCGTGTGGCCGTGACCGGGAGCATTCCCTACGATACAGGCGTCGAATTTCTGGAACGACGTGTCCCGCGCCACCGAGCGCGACACCACGTCGGCGTTGGCGCCTTCGCCGTCCAGCGTGACCTTGTAGCCGGAGGTCGCGGTCTGCGCGCCGTGGGTCATCAGCCGCTCCCGGACCACGAGCCGCGCACCCGCCGCGAGACTCGCCCGCGTCATGCGGTTGGTGGAGTCCACGCCTTTGATCTGCACCATTTCCATTTCCATCGAGCTGTTTTCCGCAAGCGTCGCCTCGGTGACCGGGTTCAGGATGCGCTTGCCGTCGCCCGTGCCGGAGCCGTAATGCTTTTCCACGTACTTGACCTTCGCGCCCTTTTCGAGGAAAAAGCGGTGGACGCCGTCATGCTCCGAGTCCTGCGTGCCGCAATTGTCGATGCCGCAGCCCGCGACAATCACCACGTCCGCGTCCTCGCCGACGTAAAAATCGTTGTAGACGGTCTCTTTGATGCCGCTCTGGCTCAAGACCACCGGAATATGCACGCTCTCATTCTTCGTGCCGGGCTTGATATGGATGTCGATGCCGGTGCCGTCCGGCTTCGACTGGATATCGATATTGGCGGTGGTGTGCCGCCCGACGGCCTTGCTGTTCGCGCGGAAATTGTACGCGCCCATCGGCACGTCATGCAAATCCGCGACCTCCGCCAAGAGCCGTTTTTGCACTGCGTCCATCGGAAGCATATCCGTCCCCCCTCACATTTCCATTCTGCCGCAGGGCGCCACTGCGAACTGCGTGCCCGTGATTTCCTTCAGGATGTCCTGCGCCGCGCCGTGCTTCTCGATGCGCCCGTTGACCAGCACCACGATCTCGTCGGCGATGGACAAGATGCGCTCCTGATGGGAAATGATCAGGATCGAGCTGTCCGCGATGTTGTCGCGAAGCTGCTTGAAAATGCGCGTGAGGTTCTGGAAGCTCCAAAGGTCGATGCCCGCCTCCGGCTCGTCGAACAACGTAAGCCGCGCCTTTCGCGCCATGACCGTAGCGATCTCGATGCGTTTCAGCTCGCCGCCGGACAGCGACGAATTGACCTCGCGGTGGATATAGTCCCGCGCGCAGAGCCCGACCTCCGACAGGAAATCGCAGGCCGCGTTGGCGGACAGCGTCTTGTTTCCCGTGGCGAGGCGCAACAGGTCGATGACCTCCAGCCCTTTGAAGCGCACCGGCTGCTGGAACGCGAAGGCGACGCCCATCCGCGCCCGCTCGGTGATGCTCTTTTCCGTGATGTCCTCGCCGTCCAGCAGGATCTGCCCCGCCGTCGGCTTCTCGATGCCCGCGACGATGCGCGCCAGCGTCGACTTGCCGCTGCCGTTCGGCCCGGTAATCACGATGAATTTCCGATCCTCCACGGTCAGGCTGATGTCTTTCAATATTTCGATACGTTTTCCGTCCTCCTCGACGGAGAACGAGATGTTCTTCAGTTCCAGCATAAGGTAACTCCTTTTATTGTTCCCTTCCACAAAGCGCCGTCGTCTTGCCGACGCCGCCCTTCTTGTTCGTCCTCGCGACAATTTTCATGACGTGTCCGTCCGTATAATAGTTATTGTAGGAAATCCGCGCCCCATTGTCAACGCAGAAAAAACGAAGCAACGGCGAAAGGAAAACTGATAGCTTTGTCGAATTGCCTAAAAATGCAGAAAGAGATTTATTGTAAACCATTTTGTTAATATAGGTTGACAAATAACCGCCATCAGGTTATCCTATGACGTATCGGAACTCTCATACGCATAGGAAAGGAAGCGGTGGTCTTGCATTTTTCTCTTCGTGAAATGGTTCTCTGCGCGATGTTCGTTGCGCTGGTGGCGGCGGGGGCGTTTATCCGCATCCCGGTGGGTACGGATGTTTACACGTTGCAGTTCTTGTTTACGCTGCTCGCCGGGCTGCTCTTGGGCGCGCGGCTTGGCGCGGCGGCGGTGGCGACTTATGTGCTGCTGGGGCTTGTCGGCGTGCCTGTCTTCGCCTCGGGCGGCGGTCCGGGCTATGTGCTTCAGCCGACCTTTGGCTATCTGGTCGGCTTTATCCTTCAAGCTTGGTACTGCGGCGCGGCCTCGCGGCGACTTTCACGGCGGAGCTTTGGTCGGCTCCTCGCGGTGAACGGCGGCGGCATGGCAATCGTGTACTTGATCGGCGTCAGCTATTTCTATTTCGTGTCGAACTATGTGATCGACGCGCCGATCGGCGTCTGGCCCGTGATTTTCTATTGCGGCATCTTGCAGATCGTGCCGGATTTCCTGCTGTCATTCTATGAGATCGACCGGTGCGTGTACGCGGAGATCGGCGGCATGACAGACAAGTACGATTACTCGCGGTCGATCGCGGAGAAGATCAATTACTACTCCGGCAACAACTACCGGCAGGGGCGAGAGATGATCTACTGCTTCATGTTCGACAAGAATAATTTCGACGAGGAAGTCTTTGCCGCGGCGGTGCTGGCGTCATTCGACGTGCTCATTCCGGAAGACGCGCTGGACTGGAGCAAATGCGGGCCGCCGCAGATCGAGAAGGAACGTGCGCCACGGGAAGAGAGTCTATAGTTTACCGAGGTGGATGATCTGACAGCACGGCGCACTGCTATGCTGTCTATGCTGCTGTATTTTTGCCCTCTGGGAAGCCATTCTGACAGCACGGCGCACTGCACTGCTGTCTGCCCTGCTGTATTTTCGCCCTCTGGAAGGCCTTTATGATAGCAACTCGCACCGCACTGCCGTCTGCCCTGCTGTATTTTCGTCCCGAAAAAGGCCATTCTGACAGCAAAACAAACAGCGGAGCTGTCCGCCCCGCTGTATTTTTGCCGGTAATAAGGGCCAACTTACCCCAGTGCGTCGAATGCGTCGTATACTGACTGCAGGCCTTCGTCTGCGAAGGGCGCTTCGTTGTTAGGCTTGCCGTCTTCGTCGTACTCGGTGGCAACGAGGATGTAGTTGCCGGAGATCGCGGTGATCGGCCAGGACTCGTCATCCACAGACTCTTCGACTACAAGCTCATCGTTCTCATCGTAGTACTCGACGGAAGATTCGACGTGTACCGTAACCTTATCGCCGACGCTGTAATCGTCTATAGAATCATCGTCAACTTCGATCAGCCTGACCGTCACGGTCCTTACAGTGTCTTCATCTTCGATATATGTATAGTCGTTGATCTCGGCGATGTTCAAGATGCCTGCATCTGTGTTGACGTCGGTCGCATAGTAGTAATCATGAGACTCCTCGACGCAGTCAGCAACGTACTCGGCTACTG
>CACYUQ010000048.1 GCA_902777615.1 uncultured Selenomonadaceae bacterium | reverse complement strand
TCGCGAAATTGAAAGGCGTCACCGAGCCCGAACAGAAACGCAAGATTATCGGCGAAGAATTTATCCGCGTATTCGAGGCCGAAGCGAAAAAAATCGGCGCCGTGGATTTCCTCGTGCAGGGCACCATTTACCCAGACGTCATCGAAAGCGGCCTCGGCAAAGCGGCTGTCATCAAGTCTCATCATAACGTCGGCGGTCTGCCGGACTATGTGGATTTCAAGGAAATCGTCGAGCCGCTCCGACTGCTCTTCAAGGATGAGGTGCGAAAAGCGGGACGCACGTTGGGTCTTCCCGAGCATCTCGTGAACCGCCAGCCCTTCCCCGGCCCCGGCCTCGGCATTCGCATCATCGGCGAGGTCACGCCGGAAAAAGTTGCTCTCGTGCAGGACGCCGACGCCATCTACCGCGAGGAAGTGGCGAATGCGGGCGCGGACAAAGAGCTCGCGCAATATTTCGCCGCGCTGACCAATATGCGCTCCGTGGGCGTCATGGGCGACGGCAGGACCTACGACTACGCCGTGGCGCTCCGCGCCGTCCTGACCAGCGACTTCATGACCGCCGAGCCGGCCCGCCTCCCGTGGGACGTACTGGCGAAAGCGGCAAGCCGCATCGTCAACGAAGTCAAAGGCGTGAACCGCGTGCTCTACGACTGCACCGGAAAACCGCCCGCAACGATAGAGTTCGAGTGACTTATAAGACAAAAACGAGAGGCGATTCGCCTCTCGTTTTTTGTGCCGTTTCTCTTTTATAGAGATTGTGCAAGTTTTGCTTCCTCAAACGTAACTCTTTTGATTTATTTCGCTTCGGCGAGGTCGTCCAAGAAATTTTGCAGGCGCTCTTTTGTCACATGCTGCATGACGACGATATGGGAAAGGTCGCCGCCGAGTTTGTCGTCGTGGTCGGGCGCGAGGTCGTACTTCTTCGCGATGGCCTCGGCCGGACGTTTAAAATAGACGGTGTTGGACATCGGCTCCAGCCACGCGGGCCAGCCCATTTCGTCCAGCTGTTCCTTCAGCCACGCCGCGCGCTCCAGCATCCCGTTCGCCTGCTCGGTGAAACCTTCCAACCCGACGCGCTTGATAATATACCAGAGCTTCAGCGGCGACAGCGCGGAGCGAGAGCAGTTGATCATCGGCATACTGCCGTCGAGATACGAGACATTATAAGGGTTCTGGTTTTCCTTGACCTCCATCGTCGTCAGGAAGATGCCCGCAGGCTCGTCCATGCCAAAAAATTTGTGGCCGCTGACCGCGATAGAGTCAAAAGGATGGACTTTGCGGTTTACGGCGTCCCGGAAATCGGTATAGGGTAGATAGCCGCCGAAAAGCGCGGCGTCCACATGGCGATAGACGACAATATCGGGATGCTTTGCCAGCACCGCGTTCAGCGCGTCCTGATTGTCAACGCCGCCCTTGAACGTAGTGCCCATGGCGTAGACCATCAACGCGGGACGTCCCGGCTTCAGCGCTTTTTCGAGCTCCGCAGGGATCATGCATCCATGCACATCGGCGGGGACGAGGACCATATCGAGGTTTTGCAGGTCGGCCAACCGCATATTCGAGTAGTGGGCGGCGTCAGACACATAGAGGACGGGCTTTTTCCCGGTCTTTTTCTCCAGATACTTCGCGCCGAAATAGATGCCGTGGTTGTTCCCATCGGTGCCGCTGAAGGTGACGAGCCCCCAGAGATCGTTCGTGTCGAAGCCGTAAAGCGGCCCGAAAAATTCGATGACCTCCCTCTCGAAGTTCAGCGTGTTCATGATTTCGCCATGCGGATGGAAGGGATCGCCGGCGTTGTTCACCATCGCCGCGTAAGAGCCGCTGTCCACCAGCCACTGATAAAAGCCCGCAAGCTGAATATCGTGGTTGATGGGAT
Source organism: uncultured Selenomonadaceae bacterium (assembly GCA_902777615.1). Taxonomy (GTDB): domain Bacteria; phylum Bacillota; class Negativicutes; order Selenomonadales; family Selenomonadaceae; genus RUG12372. The sequence goes on along the minus strand of CACYUQ010000048.1, from coordinate 10,690 downwards.
AGCCAAAGTCTTTGTCCTTGCGCTCGGCGATATAAGCGGCATATTGATCCAGCCGCTCGTCCACTGTGTCCGACGGGGCGGCAAAGGCCGCGCCATAGGAAACGCTCAGGGCAACGGCAAGGATTCCGGCCGTTTTTTTCCAAGACTTGAAATGCAGCATAAGTTTTCCTCCTCTAAAGGTTAATCTCCGTATTTCAATATAGCACGATACGTTGTTTCTAACAAGAAAAACAACCGCCGTTGGACGTTTCGTTTTCTGCTTTATGTATACATAGGAAACCATTGACAAAAAAAGTGTACACTGCCATAATATCTTTATATCTGCGGCGACGATGCCGCGAATCCATCTATGGGGAGGCGGCTTTATGCGGAACGTGCTTTCCGTCTATGTGCACAATCAGCCGGGCGTTTTGGTACGGGTCGCCAGCATGTTTTCCCGGCGGGAGTTCAATATCGACAGCTTGGCCGTCGGCGTCACGCAGTCGCCCGAGTACTCGCGGATCACGGTGGTGGTTCACGGGGACGAGGGGCTCGTCGACCAGATGATCAAGCAGCTCGAAAAGATGCCCGACGTCGTCGCGGTGCAGCGGCTGGACAAAGATTCTGCCGTGTTCCGGGGTATGACGATGATCAAGGTCAAGGCGGACGACACGAACCGCCTCGACGTGCTGAAGATGGCGGAACTGTTCCGCGCTCACGTCATCGACGTACAGCCGACGACGCTGATTTTCGAGATCACCGGCGACGACGACAAAGTCACTGCGTTTGTCCAGCTCCTTTCACCCTACGGCGTCCTTGAGGTCATACGGACGGGCCTCATCGGCCTTGAGCGCGGGGAGCATACGATAAAAGAACATTGCGAGGAGAGAGAGTATTATGGCAAAAACTTACTATGACCAGGACGCGAACTTCGACCTTCTGAAAAATAAGACCGTGGCGATTATCGGCTACGGCAGCCAGGGCCACGCCCACGCGCTGAACCTGAAGGACAGCGGCGTAAACGTCGTCGTCGGCCTCTACGAAGGCTCGAAGTCGAAAGCGGCGGCGGAGTCCCACGGGCTCAAGGTGCTGCCGGTGGCCGAAGCCGTCAAGCAGGCCGACGTCACGATGATCCTGATTCCGGACGAGAAGCAGGCCGACGTCTACAAGAGCGAAATCGGCCCGAACCTGAAGGACGGCAGCGCGCTGGCTTTCGCCCACGGCTTCAACATCCACTTCAAGCAGATCCAGCCTCCGGCCAACGTCGACGTGTTCATGGTCGCGCCGAAGGGCCCGGGCCATCTCGTTCGCCGCACGTTTGTCGAGGGCGGCGGCGTGCCGGACATCTTCGCCGTCGAGCAGGACGCTTCGGGCCACTGCTTCGATCTCGCGCTGGCTTATGCCCGCGGCATCGGCGGCACCCGCGCCGGCGTCTTGCAGACGACGTTCAAGGAAGAGACCGAGACCGACCTCTTCGGCGAGCAGGTCGTGCTCTGCGGCGGCGTCACCCATCTGATCCAGAACGGCTTCGAGACGCTGGTCGAGGCCGGCTATCAGCCGGAGATTGCGTACTTCGAGTGCTTCCATGAGATGAAGCTGATCGTCGACCTGATGTACGAGGGCGGCATGGCGAAGATGCGCCGCTCGGTCAGCGACACGGCCGAGTACGGCGACTATGTGTCCGGCCCGCGTATCGTGACGCCGGAGACGAAGAAGGAAATGAAGAAGGTCCTGTCCGAGATCCAGGACGGCACTTTCGCGAAGAACTGGCTGCTGGAGAACCGCGCCGCCGGCCGCGCGAACTTCCTCGCGCTCCGCGAGCAGCACGCGAACCATCCGATCGAGAAAATCGGCAAGACGCTCCGCAGCATGATGTCGTGGCTCAAGGGTCAGGACAAGCTGGAATTTTAATCGGAGACAAGAATAATGAAGCCCGTCGGGAAATTTCCCGACGGGCTTTTCATTTTGGGGCCAATAAAAATATATCTGTTATTTTACAGGCTCTGCATGAGCCGCTTTTTATCCGGTTTCCCGCGGTCATTCAACGGAATTTCCTCCAGGAACACAATTCGTCCCGGCGTTTCCACCGGTTTCAATACGCGGTGCAGCTTGCTTCGGATTTCCGACTCGTCGGCGTTTTTTTCCGGCACGAGGAATGCGGCCAGTTCCTCGCCGCGGCTTTCATCTTCATAGGGCAGCACGACGACGGCGGCAACGCCCTCGATTTCACGCAGGATTGTTTCGACGCGGGCCGCGCTGATCTTGAAGCCGCCTTTATTGATATAGGCGTCGCCGCGTCCCTCGAAAATCAACTCGCCTGCGTCGTTGATATATCCCGCGTCGCCGACGGTGAACGGGATTTCTGCGCCGCTGACGTGACAGGCGGTGTCCACGTAGATCTTTCCGTCCCGCACCGAGAGTCCGACGCCGGGGAACGGTCTGCCGAGATTGTTCGGATCGCGGGGCGCGGCGGAATCCAGCACCGTGTAGGTGATATAGTTCAGCTCGCTGGCGCCGTAGTAAAGCGTGACGCGGGCGTTCGGCAGCAGCTTCGCGAGACGCGCGAGCAGCTTGTCACCGACGGTCTGAGAGCCGGTGAAAAGCGAGCGGATTTCGGGAAACGGTTCTTTCTCCGCCGCCAGCAGCCGCAGCTTCGCCGGAACCAGATACAGCACGTTCGCGTGATGCGTCCGAAGCAGCGAGGCCCAGGCGCGGACGCGGAGCCTTGCACCGGTGATCGTCGTGCCGCCCGCGAAGAGCACGGCGAGGAACGCGTTCAAGTTCCCGGTGAAGGATAGGGAACCGTGCAGGAACAGCCGCGCATCGCCGTCGACGCTGAAGACTTCATTTTGAACCGGGAAAAAGCCCGCCCAGCTTTGATAGGTGCGGTACATGACCTTCGGCGTGCCCGTGGAGCCGGAGGTCAGCACGCCGAGGCAGTCGTCCGGGTCGATGTAGTTTTGCGGCGCGTCCTGCGCTTCATAGCGTTCGTCATTCTCCGAGACGCGCCAGAAGCCCTGCAGACCGCGCTCTTTGAAGATTGCCGTTTCTTCTTCCGGTGTGAGGCCGTGATGCAGCAGGATCGGACGCGCGCTTTTTTTCTGCGCGGCGAAAAAAGCCGCCGCCTGCCGCGTGAACGTGTCGGCGAGGATCAAGACGGCGTCGCCACGCTTCGCCGGGAGACGCAACGCCAACGCGTCCACGGCGCGCAAAAATTCATCGTAAGAAAAGGAGTCCTCGTCTTCGATCAGAAACGAGTGGAACGGACGGAGCCGCGCTTTTTCGGCGAGCAATTCGTAAAAATTTTTCATGCCTTCTCCCCCGTTTCGAGAAGCAGCGCCTCGCCCATGCCGCCCGCGCCCGCGATGGACAGCACACCGCGCCCGCCGCCCGCGTCTTCCAGCGCCGCCAACAGATGCACAAGCAAAATCGCGCCGGACGCGCCGTACGGGTGCCCGTAGGCCAACGCGCCGCCGAAGACGTTGTAACGGTCAACGAGGTCGGGGTATTTTCGCTCGAACAGGACGTCGATGACGGCAAAGGCTTCGTTGAATTCGATGGCCGCCATGTCGTCGAAAGAAAGATGGTAGCGGTCGAGCAGCGCTTCCGCGGTCCGCATCGCGCCGCGCGGGCTTTCGTCGGGAACGCCGCCCATCGCCTGTGCTGCGACGATACGGGCGGCGGGTTTCGCTTCGGGATGAGCGGCGAGCCATCGCCCGCTGACGACGAGCGCGAAGGCCGCCCCGTCGTTGATCAGGCAGGACGTGCCCGCCGTCGTCACGCTGTCCGGGCCGAACAGGCGCGGCAGACGGTCGAGGAGTTTTTGGCTCATGCGCGGACGGATGCCGTCGTCTTCCGCGACGCCATTCACCGGTACGAGAAAATCACGCAGCACGCCGCGTTCCTGCGCTCGCGCCGCGCGACGGTGGCTCTCGATGGCCCAGGCGTCGAGAGCCGCTTTCGGAATGTTCTCGGCTTTCGCCACGCGTTCCGCGCCGCGAAGCATCGTGTCCGGGTCGAGGTCGCCGGGCGCGAACTGCGCCGTAAAATATGCGCCGTCGCCTTCCGGCGTCTTCGAAAAGCGCGAGTCTTTTTTGTCGTAGACGCGGAGCGGCTGGAGCGACGAACTTTCCATGCCGCCCGCCAGATAGACGTCCCCCTCGCCGCAGGCTATCGCGTGATACGTCGCCGCCAGAGCCGCCGCTGCCGAAGCGCACTGCATATCGACGGTCCAAGCGGGCACAGCCTCGGAGAGACCCGCCGTCAGCGCCGCGAGCCGCGCGATATTGCCGCCGGTGCCGACGGCGTTGCCGCCGATCACGCCGGAAAGGGTTTGTGCGGCGGCGGGAAATTTTTCTGTCAGCGCATGAAAAACCGCCGCCCCCAGCGCTTCGGCGGGGACGGCTTTGAATTTCCCGTTTTTCGTGACGATCGGCGTCCGTAGCGCGCCGAGAACATAGACATTTTCCATCAGACGGTCTCCAGCATCGTGTTGACGCGGACACCGAGCGCCGCCGCGGCGAAGCATTTGACGAGGTCGCCGGGGATGAACGGCACCACCGCCATCATCACCGCCTGCCAGAGCGACACGTCCATCCAGAACATCAGCGACGCGAGACCGCCCACATAGGTCAGCGGCATTCCGACCACGATGTCCACCAGCGCGTAACGGCGAAAGTTCGGCGTCGCGCCTTTCATCGCGCTGACCAGCGGATAGGTCAGCAGCCAGATCAGGATGAAGCCGCCCGTCGGCCCGAAGAGTTTCCCCGGCCCCGCGGTGCCGCCCGTGAATACCGGCAGCCCGGCCAGCCCAATCAAGATGTAGACCGCAATCGCGATAAAGGTCTCCTTCGGCGTCAATACGAACGCGGCGAGTCCCATCGCCAGCGTCAGTGCCGAGACCATGCTCAGGGTAAACGGCAGCGGAAACGAAAGATAAGCGGTCACGCAGAAAAACGCCACGCAAAGCGCAATCTTCGTCATCGACCGCGCCGAAAAATGTTGTCCGTTCATGGAAAAAACTCCTTTGTTGATACTATTCTTCGACCAAAATTTTATATAAAATTTTGACCGAAGAAACGCCTGCCTCGCAGGCTGCAGCCGCACCTTCGGCGCGTCTGCCGTCTCATAAATCTCAGTAAAGATAAACATCTTAACTGAGATTAGTATGAAAGTTCGTCTCCCATTATAATAGCGGCGACGTCATTGGTCAACCACAAAAATAAAAATGGTAAACAAAGAATATCCCGAAACAGTATGGCAATCTGTTTCGGGATATTCTTGTATCTTTGGCAAGAGGATTTAGCCCAGCGGCACAAAACTCCTGTCGCGCCGATCGAAGCGCACCGACTGCGTATAGCCGAACCGCTTCGCGTAGGCGATGGCCTCGTCGATGTACGCGCCGCAGTCCTCCGGCTCGTGGGCGTCGGACGTGGTGATGATCGGCAGGCCGTAGTCCGCCGCGATTTCCATGAACGCCGGGTATGGCGAGATTTCTTCGATGGGGTAGCGGTAGCGTGTGCCCGTGTTGATGTCGACGACCATATCGGCCTTTTTCATCGCCTTCGCGACGCGTTCCAGATAGGGCGTCACGTCGAAGTCTGGGATATACTTGAACAGCCGGATGTTGAACGGATGGCCCAGCGCGTCGTAATGGCCGCCCGCGCAGAGGTGTTCGACTTCTTCCGCATACTGCTCGTAAATCGTCTTCAGCGGCCGCTGTTCCCATTCCGCCTTGATCTCGGCGGAGTCGTAAGCCCAGCCGCGCAGGAAATGCACGGAGCCGATCCGATAGTCGAAGGGGTAACGGTCGAGCAGCTCCCCGACGGCTTTCTGGTCGACGAAGTTGCAGACCTCGATGCCGGTCTTGACGGGCTTGCCCCTCTTTTTCAGCTCGTCCATGAACGTGAAGTAATCGTCCAGCGGGCATTTGAACTTGTTCTTCTTCAGCCATTTTTTCTGGAAGTCGCCGATGAAGGAATCGTCGAGAATCAGGTCGTCGTAATAAAAATGCTCGAAATCGGTGAAGCCGTGGCTGTGCTCGGAGATCCCGATCTCGTCCAAGCCGCGTCGCGCCGCCGCGTCGAAAAAGCCCTGCACCCAGTCATAATCATAGGAGCCGCGCTCAAAGTGCATGTGGTAGTCGATTTTCATACTTCCAATCCTTTCTTTTCCGCCCTATATCTTATCTGCGTCCAAAAGCTCGCGGAGTTTTTTCGTGACGCCGTAGGCCGTGTTCGGCTCGGCGCGATACGCCGCCGCTTCGAACAGCGACGGATGGGCGTTTTCCATCGCGAAGCTGTATTTGACCGCTCGGAGCATTTCGAGATCGTTCAGGTAGTCGCCAAACGCCGCGCAGTTTTCCGGCGGGATGCCGAGACGCTTTTGCAGCTTTTGCACCGCGAAGCCCTTGTTGATGCCCGGATTCATAATGTCCACCCAATAGTTGCTGGACAGCGCGACGTGCACCGGCCCGTGCAGTTTCGCCAGCCCCGGATAAATCGTGCGCTCAGCGTCACCCTGTCTGGCGTCGCAATAGGCGATCTTGATCAGCGGTTCCCGAGCCGCCGTCGCTTCGAGATCGGGAACGATCGCGTTCTGCGTAAAATATTTTTCCATCTCGCCGAGGTACGGGCGAAACTCCTCGTTGACATAGGCGATGCGTTTGCCGCAGAGCACCGGGAAGGCACCGGGGATCCGGGAGCCTTCCTTCAGGATGCGAAGTACCTCGGCTGTGTCCATCACGCTGGAAAAAAGCTCCTCGTCGTGGCGCGCCGCGAAAGTGCCGTTTTCCGAGATGAACACGAATTCGTCCACGTACTTTTCCATTTGCAGCGTCAGCGCCGAATACTGTCGCCCGCTGGCCGGGGCGAAAATCGCGCCGCGCCGGAGGACCTCGCCGATGACCTCGTCAAAGTCCGGCGGCAGGTTGCTGTTTCCGTCCAGCAAGGTGCCGTCCATATCGCAAAAAATGATTTTGATTTTGTCAGCCATTATTGTTCCTTTTCTATTATGAATGATAATAAGAAATACACTAACTTTGCCTTCCCCTCTGGGGAAGGTGGCAGCCCGCAGGGCTGACGGATGAGGTTCTGTAATGGGCAACTAGGACAAGCATAGCGCTAAAAAACCTCACCCACCGCTCTCGCGGTACCCCTCCCCAAGGGGGAGGGCAAGTTTGAATCACGATTTGTATTGGCAAATCGGATCTTCCGCCATGTAGTCGCCGTCCGCGTAGTATGCCGCCCGGGCGCGGCAGCCGCCGCAGACGCCCTTGTATTTGCAGACGCCGCAGCCGCCTTTGTAGTCCAGCGTTCGCAGACGTTGGAAAATCTCGGCGTTTTTCCAGATTTCGTCGAAGGGCGTCTGCCGCACGTCCCCTGCTTCGATATTGAGATACGCGCAGGGCTGCACCTTGCCGCGCGGCCCGATGATGCAGTACGCGAGTCCCGCGAGACAACCTCGCCGAAAGCGCGTTTTGAGGCCCATTTCCGAAGCGATGCGCAGGAATTGCGGCGCGCAGGTCGGTTTCAATTCGATATTTACGGTTTTCTGCTTTTCCATGATGCGCGTCAGCACCGCCTCGTAGGCCTCCGCGTCAAGAGACTTGCTCTCGATGCCCACCGCCCGGCCCGTCGGCACGAGAAAGAAGAAATGGTGCGCAACCGCACCCTTTTCCACCGCGAAATCTGTCATCGCGGAGAGCTCCGGCGCGTTCCAGTCCATGACCGTCGTGTGGATCTGGAACGGCAGCCCGGCCTTCCGGCAGTTTTCCATGCCGCGCACCGCGCCCGCCCAAGCGCCGGGAAACGAGCGGAACGCGTCGTGCTTCTCCGCGTCGAGGGAGTCCAGGGAAATGCCCATACCCATTGCGCCCGCGTCTTTCAGTTCCCGGGCCTTCTCCTCGGTGATCAGCGTGCCGTTCGTGCCGAAAACGGGACGGAGCCCCAGCCCCGCCGCGTGACGCACCAACTCCAGGATATCTGGGCGCAAAAGCGGCTCGCCTCCGGAAAAAATCATGATTTTGAACCCGGCACGGGCGATTTCCGAAAGCATCTTTTTCGCCTCGGCGGTGGAAAGCTCGTCCTCCGCTTTGCAGCCCGCATCCCGGTAACAGTGCGCGCAATACATATTGCAGGCATTCGTCGTATTCCATGAAACGATCATAGCCCGATCTCCTTATCCGTCAAGTAGCAGGCCGGGTCCGACGCCCAATAGTCTCCGGTTCGGGCCTCGGCCCGCGTGCGGAAATTCCCGTTGCACTGGGCGAGATAGCGACATTTCGCGCAGCGCCCTTTCAGGATCGGCTTCCGGTCTTTGAGTCCCGCAAGAATCGGGTTGGACGTGTCCTTCCAGATTTCGCCGAAGGGGCGTTCCCGCACATTGCCAAATGTGTGATGGCGCGTGAACTGGTCGGGATGTACGTTCCCCTCGGGGTCGACTTCTCCGAAGGCGATGCCGGACCGGTTGCCGCCGTTCATCGAGATCAAGTTCCAGATGCGCGCCGCCAGTGCCTCGTCGCCGTCCCGCTTCGCAGTCAGGTACAGATACACGCCGTCGCAATGGTTGTCCACGGTCAGGATTTCTTTTTCAAGGCCGCGCGCCTCATAGTCCCGCGTGCGCCGGATGATCGTGTCCATCGCGCGCCGCGATTCCTCCGGCGTCACGTCCTCGTCCGCCATCGCTTCGCCGCGGCCCGCGTAGACGAGATGGTAAAAACAGGCGCGGTCGATCTGCTCGCGCTCGATAAAATCAAAAATGTCGTCGAGATGGTCGACATTCGCCTTGTTGATCGTAAAGCGCAGGCCGACGCGCTGACCGACGGCGACGCAGTTTTGGATGCCGCGCATCGCCGCCGCATAGGCGCCTTCCTTGCCACGGAACGCGTCGTTGACGTGCTGCGGCCCATCCAGCGAAACGCCGACGTAGGCGACGCCCGCCGCTTTGATTTTTTTCGCCGCGTTCTCGGTGATCAATGTGCCGTTCGTCGAAAGCGTCGGGCGAACGCCGCGCGCCGAGGCATACTCCGCCAGCTCGAAAAAATCCTCCCGCGCCAACGGCTCGCCGCCGGACAGCAAAAGCGCCGGCACGTGAAACGCTGCCAAATCGTCGATAAATCGTTTCGCCTCCGCCGTCGTCAGCTCCCCTGCGTGCTTCTCGGCGTCCGCGTCCATATAGCAATGGCGGCAATGCAGGTTGCAGGTGCGCGTCATATTCCATGCGACTACGGGTCCATGCCCTTCACTGGCGCCGTGCTTCATCTGCGCCGCACCTTTGCGGTAGCGCAATTCGTCTCCTTGGTATTCCTTTGCTAAAAGCAGCTTTGTGACGCTAATCATCTTTTTCCCCCGAAGATGTTTCTTTTTCAAAAAAATGATGATGCTTCATATTTTATTATCATAGCAAAAAAAAACATGATGATAAAGCTTTTTCCATGAATTTCATGGTATTATATATACTATGAGTTTATATAAAAATTTCAGGGCGATGGGAGAAAACGATGGCGGATGAGGAACAGGCGCGGCTAGCGCGGGCGATTTACGAACGGCTCGGCGGCGCGGAAAACATCTTGCAAGCGGCGAACTGCATGACGCGGCTTCGCGTGCATCTGGCGACAAAAGACGAAGCACTCGTCGCGAACGTCAAGAGCATCAAAGGCGTGATTGGCGTGCTTGACGCGGAGGGCGAGTTTCAGGTCGTTTTGGGACCGGGACGCGCGCAGGCGATTGCCGACGAGGTGCGGGCGTTTTTGGAGGCCGACCGGAAACGGCTGCAAAAAAAATCCGACGCCAAAGCGGCAGTCGGTGACGGCAAAGCGCTCCAAGAGGCAATCCGGGTGAAAAACGCGACGCCGGTCAAGCTCGCGTTCCGCCGTATTGCCGGCATTTTTATACCGCTGATTCCCGGCTTCATTGCCTGCGGCTTGATTACGGGAATTCTCGGCGTGTACTTAAAAATCGCGCCGGAAATGGCGCAAGCACCGCTGGTGAAACTTTTGGCGGTGTTCGGCAACGCGGTGTTCTGGGGAATGAATCTTTTCGTCGGCTGGAGCGCGGCGCAGGTTTTCGGCGGGACGCCGATCCTCGGCGGGGTATTGGCGGCGATCGTCAGTCATCCGGGGCTTTCGAATGTGGCATTTTCCGACGCGCCTCTGGTGCCGGGACGGGGCGGCGTGATTTCCGTGGTGCTGGCGGCAGCCTTCGGCGCGTGGCTCGAAAAACGATTGCGGCGCATGGTGCCGGAGATTTTCGATTTGTTCCTGACGCCGCTTCTCGCGGTATTGATCGCGGGTGCGGCTGCGGTGTTCCTCGTCCAACCCGTCGGCGGCGTGCTTTCGGATTGGATCGGACGAACGGCGACGGCAGCCATCGAGTCGGGGGGTGCGTTCACAGGCCTTGTGCTCGGCGGTTTTTGGCTGCCGATGGTCATGTTCGGCGTCCATCAGGCCATGACGCCGATCCATGTGGATTTGATCGCCCGCTACGGCGTGACGGTATTGCTGCCAATCTTGGCGATGGCGGGCGCTGGACAGGTAGGCGCGTCGTTGGCCGTCTATCTGCGGACGAAGAGCCGCAAGTTAAAGCGTATCGTGGCGTCGGCGCTGCCCGTAGGCATCATGGGTGTCGGTGAGCCGCTGATTTACGGCGTCACGTTGCCGCTGGGCCGCCCCTTTGTCGGTGCGTGTATCGGCGGCGCGGCGGGCGGCGCGGTG
>CACYUQ010000047.1 GCA_902777615.1 uncultured Selenomonadaceae bacterium | reverse complement strand
TGCACACGCTGGCGTTGTTCCCCTGCGGCAGCAGATAGCGCGTCTTCTCGATAATCGGTTCTTCGCAGCGCAGGAGCAACTCACCCGCGTCCTTCATCGGGATCTCGTACTCGTATTCGCTGCGCGTGATTCCCTCGGTGCGTCCCTTCAGAGTCAGATACGCGCGCGTATCTTCTTGGCGCACGCGTACCAGCATCGGCCCCGTGCCGGGCAGGTACCCCTGCTTCACATGGATGCTCCTGCCCTCCGGTTTCCATTTCTCATTGACTAAAAATTTACGTTCGATCTCGACAGCCATACCGCGACTTCCTTTCCGTTCGTTTCCTAATATTATACGGCATGACACGAGTCGCCACAAGAAAGAGGAAAGAAATAATGAAATAAACCTGTGAAAGCTCAATTTTCCTTGACAGAACTTTATCGCTTTGCTACATTAGGCGAAACATCATTTTTCTTTTCGGGGGGAAAGAATTATGGAAGGTTTTATTGCTGCATTCACGCTCGTTTTTTGCGCGGAAATGGGGGACAAGACGCAGCTGATTGTGATGGCGTTCACCGCGCGCTACTCGTGGCGTCCGGTCATGGCGGCGGTGCTGGCAGCGACGCTGGCGAACCATGGCCTTGCCGTCGCGCTCGGCGTGCTGCTGGGCGGGCTTTTGCCCGAAACGGAAATGCGGATCGTCGGTTCGCTCGCGTTTATCGTGTTCGGCATTTTGACGCTGCGAGGTGAGGATGAAGACGACGAGGACGAAGTACGCCAGAGCCGCAGCCCGTTCTGGACCGTCGCGCTGACGTTTTTCCTCGGGGAGATGGGGGATAAGACGCAGCTCGCGGTACTGACTATCGCGGCAGAAGAAGGCGCGTGGCTGCCGGTGCTGGCCGGGTCGACGACGGCAATGCTGATCGCGGACGGTCTCGGCGTCGTGCTTGGCGCGAAGCTGCGCCGCCACGTCTCGCCGGAACGGATGAAAAAAATCTCGGCATTCGTGTTCATTTTCTGCGGCGTCGCGGGACTCGTTTCGATTTTTGCCTGAGTTTCGTTTTTCCTTGCGTCCGTTCCTCGTTACAGCTATAATAGAAGAACATTGAAATAAGGGGGAACTTTCTTGGCGGACGTTTTTTTGAATTTTATCGACCAGTGGGGCTATTTTGCCGTAGCGCTCTTAATGGGCCTCGAAAACGCCTGCGTGCCGATACCGAGCGAGCTGATCTTGGGCTTTGCAGGGTATCTGATTTACGCGGGGCGGATGACTTTCGCGGGCGCGATGTGGGCAGGCATGATCGGCGGCGTCCTCGGCTCGATTTTCGCTTACGAGGTCGGACGGCGCGGAGGCCGTCCCTTCGTGGACAAATATGGAAAATATTTTTTCGTCAAAGCCTCCCATGTGGATTTAGCGCAAAAATGGTTTGATAAATACGGGCTGAAGGCGGTCTTTTTCAGCCGTATGCTGCCGGTGGTGCGGACGTTCATTTCGCTTCCGGCGGGCTTCGCGCGCATGGATCGCGTGAAATTCCTAATCCTGACCATCCTCGGCTCGTTGCCGTGGACTGCGCTGATTCTTTGGATCGGCGAGCTTCTCGGCGAAGGCTGGGCCATCATGATGAAAGTCGGCCATGAAATCAGCATCGCCTTCGTCCTGATCTGTCTGCTTGTCGGCGGTTTCTTCTGCTGGCGAAAGTACAAACAGACACACCGATAAAAAATCGCGTGCAGGCAAAAATCCTTTTTGCTTGCACGCGATTTTTCTTTGTGCTATAATGCACACGGAATTGACGGAGTGCCGTCTTTTCTTTGGCACTGTTCCCCCTATGCGGGGACAGGGGAGAATGTGGGGACGCATTCTCTTGACCAAGCGGGCGCAGAGGCCGCTTGTATCTTGTCCCATTAGGGAGAAAAGTGAGGTGTAAAGCATGAAAGAAGGAATCCATCCCGAGTATTTCGAGGCGACGGTGACTTGCGGCTGCGGCAACAAGTTCACGACGGGCTCGACGAAGAAGGAGCTTCGCGTCGACGTTTGCTCGAAGTGCCATCCGTTCTTCACGGGGCGTCTGCGCGGTCAGGCCAAGGGCGGCCGCATCGAGCGATTCAAGCAGCGTTACAAGAAAGACTAAAAGTAAGGGGCAGGGCAAAAAGCCCTGCCTTTTTTCATTTTTGTGTTGTATTTTGTGGGAAAAGGAGGAAAGCTCGTGGCAGAAAAAATACCTTTGACAGTTGGTGGGCAAGCGGTGCTCGAAGGCGTGATGATGCGCGGCGCGGGGAAAGTGGCGACGGCGGTGCGCGTGGCAGACGGACATATCGAGACGGAAGTCCGCGACGTGGATTCGATTGCGGATCGCTTCCCGATTTTGAAGAAGCCGTTCCTGCGCGGCGTGGTGACGCTGGGCGAGTCGCTGGTGCTGGGGCTTCGCTCTCTTTCCTATTCGGCGAAAATGGCGGGGGAGGAGGACGAGCAGCTTTCCGACGGGGAACTGGCCGGGACAATGGCGCTGGCCTTCGCGTTGGCGGCGGTGCTGTTCGTGGCAATCCCGACTTGGGCGACGCGGTTCTTCCATACGATTTTTGATTCTCCTGTGGCGTTGAATTTGGCTGAGGGGGGGCTGCGTCTTGCAATTTTCCTCGGCTATCTGCTCGCGATTTCGCGCATGGACGGCATTTATCGTGTGTTCCAATACCACGGCGCCGAGCACAAGACGATTCACGCTTACGAGGGCGGCGGTCCTTTGACCGTGGAGCGGGTGCAAGCATGCTCGCGGTTCCATCCGCGCTGCGGCACGTCGTTCCTTTTGATTGTCATGTTGGTCAGTATTTTCGTGTTCGCGTTTCTCGGCTGGCCCGACCTGTTGACGCGGGTGGTGAGCCGTGTCGCGCTTCTGCCGGTGGTGGCGGGCATTTCCTATGAATTCATCCGGCTCGCGGCGCGGTCGGAAAATCCCGTCGCGCAGCTTTTCAAGATGCCGGGGCTTTGCCTGCAGCGGCTGACGACGAATCCGCCGGAAGACGAGATGGTCGAGGTGGCGATTGCGTCGCTGGCGGCAGTGCTTCCGGAAGAAGAAAAGGTGCGGATGGGATTGTCGGTGGAGCACACGGCGGAACCTGCCCAGGAAACGGCGAACGAGGAAGCCGCGGCGATTGCAATGAATTCGTGAAACACATCCCCATTTCTGCAAGATGAAAAAATCTGCGGTAAGAAAATCAGAACATCAAGAAATCAGATTTTCTTACCTCAAATATTTTTGGAATATGAAATATGAGGTGCGAAAGTGCTGGAACGGCTTTTGGCGATAGAGGACCATTACCGCGAATTGGAGTCGCTGCTCGGCGATCCCGACGTGCTGGCGGACGTCGAGCGGTGGCAAAAATTGAACAGGGAGCTTTCGCAGCTTTCCCCGATTGTCGAGAAAGTGCGCGACTATCAGCGCGTGACGAAGGAAATTGAGGACGACGAGACGGTGCTGGCAGAGTCCGGCGACGCGGAGCTGAAGGCGCTGGCCGCCGAGGAGCTTTCAGGGCTTCGGGAGGAAAAAGCGGCGCTGGAAAAGGAACTTCCAATTTTGTTACTGCCAAAAGATCCAAACGACGACAAAAGCGTCATCGTCGAAATCCGCGGCGGCGTCGGCGGCGAAGAGGCCGCGCTGTTTGCGGGTGACCTTTTCCGTATGTACACACGTTACGCCGAAAAGCAGGGCTGGCGCGTCTCGATCATAGATTCCAGCCCGACGGAGCTCGGCGGGTTTAAGGAAATCTCGTTTTCCGTGGACGGCGCGGGCGCGTTCAGCCGCTTGAAATACGAACGCGGCACCCATCGCGTGCAGCGCGTTCCGGAAACGGAATCCCAAGGGCGTATCCATACGTCGGCGGTGACGGTAGCCGTACTGCCCGAAGCCGATGATGTGGAAGTGGACATAAAAAACGAGGATTTGAAAATCGACACCTATCGGGCCGGCGGCGCCGGAGGCCAGTACGTAAACAAGACCGAATCGGCCATCCGCATCACCCATTTGCCGACAGGCATCGTGGTGCAGTGCCAGGATGAGAAATCCCAGCTGAAAAACAAGGAAAAAGCCATGCGCGTGCTCAGGGCGCGCATTCTCGAGCAGGCGCAGGAGCAGCAAGCCGCGGAAGAGGCAGCGGACCGGAAGAGCCAGATCGGCTCCGGCGATCGCAGCGAACGCATCCGCACGTACAATTTCCCGCAAGGCCGCGTCACCGATCACCGCATCGGCCTGACGCTGCACAAATTAGAATCGGTGCTGGGCGGCGCGCTGGACGAACTCCTCGACGCGCTGATTACGGCGGACAGGGCGGAGAAATTGAAACAAACACAATCATAAGGACGGGATACAATGGCGGACGGGCAGGTCTGGACCATCGGGTCAATGTTGAAATGGAGCGAGCAGTACTTCGGCAGTCACGGCGCGGAAACGCCGCGGCTTGACGCCGAGGTACTGCTTTCGTATCTTTTGGGGCAAAAACGGATTTATCTCTACGTCCATTTCGACCAGCCCTTGACTGCGGATGAGCTGGCAAGGTACCGGGAACTGGTCAAGCGGCGCGCGGCGGGAGAGCCTGTCGCGTATATCTGCGGCGAAAAGGAATTCATGGGGCTGGCGTTCAAGGTCACGCCCGCGGTGTTGGTGCCGCAGCCGGACACGGAAATATTGGTTGAGTCGGTCATTGAGAGATTGAAAGGGAAAACGGCGCACATTGCCGATATTTGCACGGGCAGCGGCGCGATTGCGCTGGCTCTCGCGCATTATCTGCCGGAGGCGTCTTTGGCGGCGACGGAAATTTCCACCGAGGCGCTTGCGATTGCGAAGGACAACGCCGAAAAGCTTAAACTCTCGGAGCGAGTTGAGTTTCGCGAAGGCGATTTGCTTTCGCCGCTCTCCGGCGAAACCTTCGACGCGATTGTGTCGAACCCACCCTATATTCCAAGCGGCGAGATTCCGGGATTGCCCCGCGAGGTGCAGGCGGAGCCGAAACTTGCCCTCGACGGCGGTGCGGACGGCCTTGATTTTTACCGTCGGCTCGTCGGCGAAAGCGCGGCGCGTTTGAAGGACGGCGGCTTCCTTGCGGTGGAGTGCGGCGACACCCAGGCGGAAGAGATCGCGGTGATGGCGAAGAACGGCGGATTCGGCAAGACGGAAATCGTGCGCGACCTGGCGGACAAAGAACGCGTCGTCGTGATGTGGAAAGCGTGAATGATTTGCAGACGAGAAGCGAAAAAATTTCCAATATAAAGAAAGCCTCGGCGATTTTTGACGAGGCGGGTGAAATTATTCAGGGCGGCGGTCTTGTGGCGTTTCCTACGGAGACGGTCTACGGGCTTGGCGCGAACGGCCTCGACGCGGACGCTTGCGCCAAGATTTACGAGGCGAAGGGGCGTCCCTCGGATAATCCGTTGATTTTGCATGTCGCCGATCGTGCGATGGTGAATCAAGTTGCGGCGACGGTGACGCCAATGGCGGAGCGTGTATTGGCGGCTTTCGCGCCCGGCCCCGTGACCGTGATCCTGCCGAAACGGGACGAGGTGCCGCCGAAGGTGACAGGCGGATTGTCTACGGTGGGAATCCGTATGCCGGACAACGACGTCGCCCGCGCGTTGATTCGCGCGGCGGGCGTGCCGATTGCCGCACCCAGCGCAAACCGTTCCGGCAGGCCGAGCCCGACGACGGCGGCGGCGGTGCTCGCCGATATGGGCGGGAAAATCCCGCTGATTCTCGACGGCGGGCCGTGCCGCTTCGGCGTCGAGTCGACAATCGTGGACTGCACGGGAGAGCGCGCCGAAATTTTGCGCCCCGGCGCAATCACGCGGGAAATGCTCGCCGAGGTGCTGGGCGAGCTTGCGCCGCCGCCGATATTGCAAGCGGACGAAGCGCCCCGCGCCCCCGGCATGAAGTACACCCATTACGCGCCGCTTGCGCCGCTGACATTGATCGCCGCGAGTCGAGAGAAAAATGGCGAAGCGTTCCGCGCAGTGATTCGCGAAGCAATGGCAGAGGGGAAGCGTCCCGGCGTAATTGTCAGCCGTGCGTTGGCTGACGAACTTTCGGAGTATGTGCCGTTGGAGTTGATTGCCGTTTACGGTGACGCGGACAATCTTTCGTCGATGGCCGCGCACCTTTATGAATGTTTGCGTTCCTTCGACGACAAAGATGCGGATGTGCTTTTCGCCGAGGCGGTACCGGAAGAAGGGCTTGGCGTCGCGATCATGAACCGCCTGAAAAAAGCGGCGGGGGGAAGAATACGTTTTATTGATTGACGATAGCCCTTTGGGGAAGTAAAATGGAGAAGTGAATTTTCCGCAGAAAGGCGGTATTGAAAAATGAAAATTACGGTTGGCTGCGATCACGGCGCGCTGGCGCTGAAAGAGAGCGTCAAGGAAGTGCTGGCGGAGCTGGGCGCGGAGATTGACGACGTCGGCACGTTTACCGAGGAGTCGGTGGACTATCCCGATATCGCGGAGAAGGTTTGCGCGGCGGTCACGTCGGGAAAATCGGAGCGCGGCATCGTGCTTTGCGGCACCGGCATCGGCATCTCGATGGCGGCGAACAAGATCAAGGGGATCCGTTGCGCGCTCTGTGGCGACGTTTATTCGGCGCGGATGGCGCGGGCGCACAACGATGCGAATATTCTCGCGCTCGGTGGGCGTGTGCTCGGGCCGGGTCCGGCGGGCGAAATCGTGCGGGCGTTTTTCACGCAGGAATTCGAGGGCGGCCGCCACGCGCGGCGCGTCGGAAAAATCATGGCGTTGGAAAATAAGTAATATAGATTAGGAAAGGTTGAGGAGAAGGAAATGGCATTGATGGACACTTTGGCGCAGACGGACGCCGAACTCAAGAAGGCGATTGACAGCGAGCTTTCGCGTCAGCGGAACAAGCTGGAGCTGATCGCATCGGAAAATATCGTGAGCCGAGCGGTGATGGAGGCGCAAGGCAGCGTGCTGACGAATAAGTACGCCGAGGGCTATCCGGGCAAGCGTTACTACGGCGGCTGCGAGTGCGTCGATGTGGTCGAGCAGCTTGCCATCGACCGCGCGAAGGAAGTTTTCGGCGCAGCTTACGCGAACGTGCAGCCGCATTCCGGCGCTCAGGCGAATATGGCGGTGTTCTTCGCATTGCTCTCGCCCGGCGATACGGTTATGGGCATGAATCTGACTGACGGCGGCCATCTGACACACGGCAGCCCGGTCAATATGTCCGGCACCTATTTCAAGATTGTTCCCTATGGCGTCTCGAAAGAGACGGAAACGATTGACTACGATGCGTTGGAAGCGCAGGCAGTCGAGGCGAAGCCGAAGATGATTGTCGCGGGCGCATCCGCTTACGCGAGGATTATCGACTTCCCGCGTCTCGCCGAGATCGCGAAGAAAGTCGGCGCGTACCTGATGGTGGACATCGCGCATATCGCGGGGCTTGTGGCGGCGGGGCTGCATCCGAGCCCGATTCCGTACGCTGACGTGGTCACGACTACGACCCACAAGACGCTTCGCGGTCCGCGCGGCGGCTTGATCCTCTCGAAGGACGAGGAATTCGGCAAGAAATTCAATAAAGCGATTTTCCCCGGAATCCAGGGCGGCCCGCTCATGCACGTAATCGCGGCGAAAGCCGCCGCGCTCGGCGAAGCGCTGAAGCCGGAGTTCAAAGAATATCAGAAACAGGTTTTGAAAAACGCCAAAGTACTGGCCGAGACGCTGACGAAAGACGGGTTCCGCATCGTGACCGGCGGCACCGACAACCACTTGATGCTCGTCGACCTCCGCAGCAAGAACCTGACCGGTAAAGAGGCTCAAAACCTTCTCGACGAGGTAGGCATCACTGCGAATAAGAACACGATCCCGTTCGAGCCGCTGTCCCCGTTTGTCACCAGCGGCATCCGGCTCGGTTCTCCGGCGCTGACGACCCGCGGTTTCAAAGAAGACGACATGAAAGAAGTTGCCGACATCATCGCGTTGACCCTCGACCATCCGAACGACGAAAGTGCCCGCGAGCAGGCGCGTACCCGTGTCGCCGCACTCTGCAAAAAATATCCGCTCTACGAATAATCAAGGAGGCGTAAACCATGTCCGAAGACCTGAACGTCCACGTTATCAACCATCCGCTGATTCAGCACAAGCTCACGCGAATGCGTATGAAGGATACGTCCTACAAGGACTTCCGCGAGCTTTTAGAAGAGATTGCTATGCTGATGGCTTACGAAATTACACGCGATCTCCCGCTGAAAGAAATCGAGATTGAAACGCCGGTGGCGCCTTGCCACGCGAAGGTGCTGGCGGACAATGAGGTTGGGCTTGTGCCGATTTTGCGCGCCGGGCTCGGCATGGTCGGCGGCATGATGAACCTGATCCCGACGGCGCGCATCGGCCATATCGGACTTTACCGCGATCCGAAGACGCTGAAGCCGGTCGAATACTACTGCAAGCTGCCGCCCGAACCGGAGAAGCGCACGTTTATCGTCGTCGACCCGATGTTGGCCACCGGCGGCTCGTCCGCTGCGGCACTGACGCTGCTGAAAGAGCACGGCGCGAAGAAGCTCATCTTGATGTGCCTCGTGTCCGCGCCGGAGGGCGTCCGCGTCGTGAATGCAGAACATCCCGACGTGCCGATCTACACGGCGGCGGTGGACGAGAAGCTCAACGACCACGGCTATATCGTTCCCGGCCTCGGCGACGCAGGCGACCGCATTTTCGGCACGCTGTAAAAATTCAAAACGAAAAAAAGCACGATACGCAACATCTTAGCGTATCGTGCTTTTTGCTTTCATGGTGCCTCAGAGTGGAATCGAACCGCTGACACAGGGATTTTCAGTCCCTTGCTCTACCAACTGAGCTACCGAGGCAAAAACCGAATACGGCAAGCCGCATTTCGGCATAAGAAAAACGATCTGTTCATCTGCGCCCCTTCGGGCTGGATTCACAGCGATTTTCCAATGGCGACCCGAATGGGACTTGAACCCATGATCTCCGCCGTGACAGGGCGGCATTCTAACCAACTGAACTACCGGGCCGAAAAATGGTGACGCGTACGGGATTTGAACCCATGTTACCGCCGTGAAAGGGCGGTGTCTTAACCACTTGACCAACGCGCCATGGTGGCTCACCCGGGACTTGAACCCGGGACCCTCTGATTAAAAGTCAGATGCTCTACCAACTGAGCTAGTGAACCGATGCAATCCGTAAAAAGAACGCCTGTAAAGTATAATAGAAATGACCGTGTTTTGTCAAGCGGAATAAATGACCGTTCGCCTTGCCTGTCGTCACGGTTTCATGCTATACTAATAACAGTAGGTTTTCGATGGTACTCTTTGGACTTGTTAAGGAGGGCGGCGTATGAAAAAAATTGTTTCTGCGTTGCTTTCCTTTTTATTTATTTTTAGTCTGTGTGTTCCTGTGCGGGCTGAGGAAACGCCGGACGGGGTCCGGACAATCCGCGTCGGCCTCGTTAAGCCCGTGGGACAGCAGAACGATTTCGCCTATCAAATGCTGGCTTCGTATTTGTGTGGTTATCTTGACGAAGTGTCGAAGCAGACCCATTGGCAATATTCGTATGTGACCGGATCTTATCGGGAGTGTCGGGAGCGTCTTTTGCGAGGCGAGCTGGATTTTGTGGCTCCGGTGCAGTCCGGTCAGGCGGCGGGCGACGGAACGGTTATGACGGGAGTTCCCTGTTGTACGCTGCTTCATCTCTATCGCCGCGGCGACGAGCCGAGACGGCCGATGACGCCGGAGACGGTCAACGGCGCGGTTATCGGATTTTTGGAGAACGAGGAGAACCGGACGGCGCTTTCCTATTATTTGGAGAAAAACGGTTGGCAGGTTGAACTGCGCGCATTCCAAGATCCGTCTGTGATGCTTGCGGCATTGTACAACCGTGAAATCAATGCCGTTTGTGACGACGGCAGCCATGTCACGGACGACGAACGGCACGTGGTTTCCTTTGCCGTCGTCTCGGCCAAGCTGATGACGACCCCGGACAAGGCGGCGCTCAGCGAAGAGCTTACCGGCGCGCTTCTCGCCATTGATACGCTGAATCCCGGCTTTGTCACGAACTTGAAGGCGGAGTATATCGACCGTGCGCTTCAGACCATCGTGCATCCGACGGAAACCGAGCGGCAATTTATCGAAAACATCGAAGAACTGCGCGTCGTATTCCTGCCGAATTTTGCGCCGCTCTACGACGTCAAAGGGAAATTGGAAGATTCCGAAGGGCTGTATATTGATTTCCTGAAGCTCTTATCGAATATCAGCGGGATGCATTTTTCTCTGCTTCGGGCGGCTTCGGAGGAAGAAGTTTGGCAGATGCTCGACGACGGCAGGGCGGATCTCGCTTTCGTTGCGTACCAGAACGGGCGCGCGCCGATGAAGATGCGTTTCACCGGTGATTTTCGCAAGGAGGAATATTCCGTCGTCCGTCGCAGGGACGGCGCGGTGGAAAAAGGCGGGAAAGGCGTCGTGGCCGTTCCGTCAGGTTTTCCTGGCGCGGCGCAGGTGATTGGACAGCGTCGTCGGTGGCGCACGCGGACGTTTGCGACCGTCGACGAATGTCTTGACGCTGTGGCAACGGGGGCTTACGAGGCGGCCGTGATTCCGTCCATCTATTTGCGGCGGGAAAACAGCTTGGTCTTGCGGTCTGACTTGGAAGAGGTGAACGGGGAAGAAGTACTCGTTCCGCTGTCTCTCGCCATTTCGCCGCGGCAGCCGCAAATCTTGCAAAGCGTTTTGGACACGGAAATCCTTCGTATGAACAAAGTGGAACTGGCGCGCCTCGCACAGGAAAACGCGACGCCGCATTTTTCGCTGGAGTATCTTTTGCATCGTTATCCGTTGCAGATGGCGCTTCTGCTTTGTCTGCTGATTGCGGGCGTCGCGGCTACGGTGTTCAGTTTGTACCGGAGCCGTCTCCAGAAGAAGCAGAATCAAGTGCTGCAACAGAAGAACCGGGAGTTGGAAGCCGCGTTGGCGAATGTCGAGGCTATGCGGATTTCTCGGGATGGTTACAAGCTGGATTCCGAGACGGACAAGTTGACGGCTGCGTTCAACAAAGCGGGTTTTGAATATCGGGCGAGGGAACAGCTTTCCACACTTTCCGGCAAGGGCGCGGCGCTCTATATCATCGACCTCGACCATTTCAAGGAAGCGAACGACACGTACGGTCATCAATGCGGCGACGAGATCCTGCAAAATTTCGCGAAAGCGCTGAAATTTGTGTTCCGGCAGAGCGACTGCGTGGGGCGCTTCGGCGGCGACGAGTTCATGGTGCTGATCGAGGGTGCGCTGACTCGGGAGGTCGTCGGGCGAAAGGCAATGCATATCTTGGAAGCTGCTCGGACGCTCGGCGTCGAAGGAAAAGATATCCACGTGACTGCCAGCGTCGGCATTTCCATCATGCCGGAGCATGGCACGGTTTACGACGAACTGTTCAAGGTCGCCGACAAGGCTCTCTATCGGGTAAAATCCGAAGGCCGTGACGGCTATTCCATCGCGTCGGAAGACGTGGTGCGGTAAAAAGATGAGAAAGAAGGATATAAAAAACGGCTGTCGCAAGACAGCCGTTTTTGCGTATAGTTTTATCAGAAAATGTCGTCCGCGAGGATGATGGTCTGGTCGCGGTTCGGGCCGACGGAGACGATGCCGAGGGCGATGCCCGTGACTTCTTCCAAGCGCTCCAGGTAGATGCGGGCCTCTTCCGGCAGTTTCTTGTAATCGCGGATGCCGCTGATGTCCTGTTTCCAGCCCTTGAAGGTCTCGTAAATCGGCTCGACTTCGGCGAGGACTTTCAGGCTCGCCGGGATTTCGTTCAGCGTCTCGCCTTTGTACTTGTAACCGACGCACATCTTGATCTCGTCGAAGCCGTCGAGGATGTCGAGGCGCGTAATCGCCATATAGTCGATACCCGACAGCAGCCCTGCGTAGCGCACGACGAAGGCGTCCAGCCAACCGGTACGGCGCGGGCGGCCCGTGACGGTTCCATATTCGTGGCCCGCTTCGCGGAGCTGTTCGCCGACTTCGTTCAGCTGCTCCGTCGGGAATGGTCCTTCACCGACACGCGTGCAGTACGCTTTGACGACACCGACCACCGTGTCGAGACGGTTTGGCGCGATGCCGGCGCCGACGCCGATGCCGCCGGAAACGGGGTGCGAAGAGGTGACATACGGATAGGTGCCGTAGTCCACGTCCAGCATCGTGGCCTGTGCGCCCTCGAACAGGATTTTCTTGTCCGCGGCCAGCTCGTCGTTCAGGAACGCGATGGTGTCGCAGACATAGGGACGCAGGCGGTCGGCGTAGCCCTCGTACTCCTTGAGGATTTCGTCGTAGTCCAGTGGCGCGTGATTATAGAGACGCTCCAGCTCGATATTTTTGACCCGCAGATTTTCTTTCAGGCGTTTGCGGAATTCGTCTTTGTCGATCAAATCGCAGACGCGGATGCCGACGCGTTTCGCTTTGTCCTGATAGCAAGGACCGATGCCGCGCTT
Source organism: uncultured Selenomonadaceae bacterium (assembly GCA_902777615.1). Classification (GTDB taxonomy): domain Bacteria; phylum Bacillota; class Negativicutes; order Selenomonadales; family Selenomonadaceae; genus RUG12372. Next base: position 172 of record CACYUQ010000047.1, on the reverse strand, counting down.
CGTGGTGCCGATTTTGCCGTTGCCGCGCAGTTCCTCACTGAGGCCGTCCATCAGACTGTGATAGGGCAGTACCACATGGGCACGGTTCGACAGGCGGATGCCCGAGACGTCGATGCCGCGTTTTTCCATCGCGTCCATCTCTTCCAACATGACCTTCGGATCGACGACGACA
>CACYUQ010000046.1 GCA_902777615.1 uncultured Selenomonadaceae bacterium | reverse complement strand
TCGCTACGACGTTCTTCAGCAGCCGTGAAAGCTGGTACTCGCTCTCGATGACCTCCAGCTTGCCGGACTCGATCTTCGAGAAGTCGAGGATGTCATTGATGATGGACAGAAGCGCCTCGCCGGCTTGGGCGATGCCCTGCGAGTACTCGCGGATTTCCGGCTTTTCTTCTTCGCGCAGGATCATTTCGTTCATGCCGAGCAGCGCGTTGATCGGCGTGCGGATTTCATGGCTCATGTTCGCGAGGAACGCGCTCTTTTGCCGGCTCGCCCGGTCGGAAAATTCCTTTTCGCGGCGCAGCGCGTCGCTCTCCGCCGCCTTCGTCCGCATGATGAACAGATAGACGCTGACCAGCGCGAGCAGCAGCAAGAGGACGCTGCCCGCCCGCAGGATCAGGAAATAGATGCGTGAAATGTCGCCCGCCACCGCTTCCCAAGACACGAAGCCCAAAAGCGAGCAGTTCGATTCGGGAAGGTCCGCGCCAAACAGGAAAAAACGCCCGTGCGGACATTCCGTGTAAATCGCCGCTGCCGGAGCCGCCTGGAGTCCTTCGCGGATTCTTCCGAAGCTGCCCTGAATCGTCGGGTCGGAAAAGACGAGATCGTTGCCGTCGGGCGATCGTTTGTAGGGCAGGATGGTCTGCCCGTCGTGGGCCGCGATGATGAAATGTCGGTCGGAACTGTACTCGGACAAGCCGAACCGTTCCCGTACCATCGTTTCATCATAAGTGCGCCAGAGAATGGCGTGCACGTTGTCGCCGTGAAGAATCGGCACCGCCAAGAGGAGTCCTTTTCCCAAGACAAAATCCACCACATCGTTGCCCAACGCGGCACTTGGGAGACGTGTGAAAACGTTTTGGGGGAGCTGCGAGCCCAGCACGAATTGCCCGTCCACGGTGACAATACCGGCGCGGGAACCTTGCTCCATTCGGTTGTCAATGCGCTGTAGGATGGACGCGCCCCGGTCGGGATTGTCCGCGACGGTCTCCGCCGCATAGCGCAGAACCGTCAGCTCGCGTCGGAATTGATCTTCGGCGAGCTTGGCCATGTCCGAGGTCTGGCGCGCGACGATTTGCTCCATCGTTATCGTCAGCAAATGGTTGATTTTGTGCTGCATGAAAATCGCGCAAACGCCGAGCCCGATGACGACCAGCAGAAATTCGGCGGCGATTTTCAGGAGCGAGTCGCGGCGGCTGCTTTCATTCGCCAAGGAACTCCACCCCCTCCACGAACCAATCCATGCGATGGATCAGCGCGTCGTCCCTGAGAACTTCTCCTTCGCCGATGCGCAGACGCCCCGATGTGTCGCGAATCGGCCCGCGGAAAATCAAGCGATATCGACTTTCCAGCTGACGGCGCAGCTCGGCGAGCGCGTAGCCCGTGTCGAGGCCGATGCTTTCCGGCGTGTCGGCGAGGTCGATTGCGCCCTCGTTCATGCCGATCCAACGGTTCTTGATTGCGATCAGTTCACCTTTCAGGAAATGCTGGACGATGCTGCGGTAATAGATGTCCCAGCGACAGGCCACCGTGCCGAGGTAGTGCTCGGAGCGTCTCGGCAGCCACGCGTTGAAGCCGATATAGTCGACGCCCAATTCTTCGCAGGCGTCGGGCACTGCTTGATCATCCTGATGGTAGGTTACTACGTCAGCGCCTGTCTCCGTAATCAGCCGGCGGACCGCTTCCGTCTCTTTCTCCGCGTCCGCCCAGACGCCGGACCAGCAGACGACGACCCGCGCATTTGGATTGACGAGGCGCGCCCCCAACGTAAACGCATTGATTTCGCGCACCACTGGCGCTTTCGGCATCGGCGCGACATAGCCGAGTACGCCGGATTTCGTCCGTCTCGCCGCCAGCACGCCCGCCAGATAGCGTCCTTGATGCATCCGCACGAAGCAGACGGAAAGGTTTGGCGCCTCAGCGCCCACCGCAATCGTCGCGAACGTGATTTTCGGATGCTGCCAGATGGTTTCCCGCGCCGCCGCGGGGTACGTATTGCCGCAGAGGAACACCATCTTCGCACCGTCCGCGATCAACGCCTCAATCGCCTCGGAGCAGCCTTCGGTAGATACGTTTTCGAGCACGAGAAGTTTCACGCCGAACTCGTCGCAGGCGCGCTTCATGCCCAGATAGTGGGAGCCGCTCCATCCCGAATCGTCGGCAGTGGAGGGCAGGACGATGCCGACCGTCTCATCCCGCTTCGGTTTTTCCGTTCGGAACGTGAAAATCGCAAGACTGCCGAAAATCACAAGCGTCGCGAGCAACGCAAGTGCCCAGCGGCCAAACGCCGGAATCATTCGAAACCAATTGTTCATGACGACGCCTCCCGTAAAACCTTCGGGTGGGCGGTCTTGTGCTGCGACCGCGCCAGCGTGACAAATTCATCTTTGGGTATGGGCTTTGAGAAATAAAAGCCCTGCAAATAATCGACGTTGAGATGCGAGAGCAGCCGTATTTGTTCCTCCGTCTCCACGCCTTCGACGATAATCTTACGGTGCATCTCGCGGATCATCCGCACGCTGTTGTCGAGAATCGCGCGGCCGATACTATTCTTCTCCGCGCTCCAGAGAATCCCTTTGTCAATCTTGACCCGGTCAAAATCGAGGGAAAAGACCGACTGCATATTCGAATAGCCGGTGCCGTAGTCGTCCATCGAGAACGTGAACCCTTCCGCCTTCAGCGTGCGGATGACTGTATCCAGCGCGTTATAATCACTGGCGGATACCGACTCCGTGATTTCGAAATTGATTTTTGACGGGTCGACCCCGTAGCTGTCGACGATGCCCTTGACCCGGTCGGCGAAGCCCGGCTGTGTGCATTGGAGCATCGACAAGTTTACGCCGATCTCGTCCAGCCCCAGTTCGTCCGGCACGCCGCTGGCGATAAACTCGCAGACCTGTTCCAGCACGAAATCCCCCAGCGTCTCGATGATGCCCGCCCGCTCCGCAGCGGGAATGAATTCGGCGGGCGGCACGTTGCCGAGTACCTGGTCGCGCAAACGCAGGAGCGCTTCCGCGCTCTTGATCTGGAGCGTCCGCAATTCGTAGACCGGCTGGTAATAAACTTCGAAGGTCCGCCCTTCCAGCGCCCGGTGCAGTGCGCGCTCGATGTCGAGGCGCCGCAAGAGGTAGCTGAGGTCGCGCCCCGACAGCACCTTGTTTCCCGTGCTGATAGGAATCGGGCTGTCCGCCATGAACATCACATCTTCCGCCGACTGGAAATTCTTCGGCAACACGCCGCGCGTCACCGACGCGTGCAGGCGGATCTCAAGCTTGTCGCCCGTCCAGGTCCGTTCGAAGCGTTCGAGGATCCGCATCGCGGCTTCCGCCGCCTGCGCCTCGTTGTCCCCGTAAAGCAGAATGATATAGGTGGACACGTTTGCGTAATAGATCGAGTACGGTGGCAAGATGACCCGCAGATAATCGGCCACCGAGCGCAGGAACGCGTCCGCGGCGGCGGCACCCATTACGCGGTGCATCGAAGTCATGTCCGTGATGCGGACTCCGATGACCTGAAACGTCTGCCCGGTGGCGAAAAAATTCCGCAGGTCAAAGGCGAGCGCACGCCGGTTGTAAGTGCCCGTCGCCATGTCGATGCGGTTGTCCTCGTCCTCGATGGACAGCATCAGTCCTAGAGCTGCCAGCGCGTCGGTAAACAACTCAATCTGGATTGGCCGCCAGGTAATCTGGATTAAAATCCCCACGGCGACCAACGTGATGAAGAATACCAGCGCGTTGCGCTTCGCCTCGGTCAGCGCGCGCCAATAGCGGAGCAGGTTAAACAGCCCCACCAGTACATAGAAGAACGCCGAGATATAAATCGTATACGCGCCCCAATTCCGGCAATATTGGAACGTGTTGTCATAGTAATAAACCCAATCCGTCAATGGGTTCATCAAAATCACGATTTCCGTGAACAGGAACGGTATCGCATAGAGAACCAAAGACCTTCGGGAAAGGTGCCAAGCGTTGCCGCAAACCAACAGTACGTAATAGCCGAACATCGGCGTCAGCGCGGCGTGGAACACATACGAGATAAAACGACCCATATCGGCGATGAAATGCGCTTCGGGGGTGTATCTTCCTTCGCAGAAAGCGACCACGATGCTGCTGAGCGCGCAGAACAGCATATTCAGCACGATCAAGATGTAAACCTGATTCTGCCGCCGTGCCACACGCCCCTGAAACAGCGTATAGAAAAGGCAGGAAATGCAGAGCAGCGCCGAGCAGATATAGAAAGAAGAATAATGGAGCGTAGCCATAAAGCTCATAAACAAGCTCCCTTCGCGGTTGCTTTCGGGAAAAACGTCATGGGATATTTGTCTCTACTTATAAATATTATAGTATATTCCTAATTGGTAGTAAAGATGAAATGAAAAAAGCTTTCTTCAACCATGAGATTCAAAACGCCCAAAAGATCATCCCTTCCGGGATGACTTTTGGGCGTTGCTCATTTTTTCATTCGCGTTTCAATGGCGTCAAGGATCGTGCGGTATTCTTCCATCAACGGACCGTGTTTTTCCATGATTTCGTCAATGCGGTCGTCGCGGGCGGCGAATTCCAGTTCCTTTGCGTGCTCGGAGAGCTGGAGCGCGCCGATGGTCAGCGCGTTGCCTTTCAGCGCGTGGACGACGATGCGGTAATTCTCCCAATCCTTCGCTTGGAAGAACGTCTCGATTTGCTGCGACTTCTCGTTCTTGCGGAAGGCGGCGAGCATCTTCTCGAAGAAGTTGCGGTTGCCCATGCAGTATTTCAGCGCGCTTTTCTCGTCAATGGCGTCCCGGAGTACGTCGCCCGACCGTGTCAGCGTAGCTTTGTGGGGAACGGCGGGCGCTTCCTGCTTTTCCTGTAGGGGCTCGATCAGACGGGACGGCAGACATTCGCGCAGGATTTTTTCCATGCTTTTCGGCGCGATGGGTTTCGCCAAAAACGCCTCAAATCCCATCCGCTTGTATTCCGCCGCCGCGCCGGACAGTGCGTTGGCCGTCAGGGCAATAATCGGGATTTCCTCTCCGCCTTTCATCAGACGGATGCGGCGCATGGCTTCGACACCGTCCATGTCCGGCATCATGTGGTCCATGAAGATGATGTCGAAGGCGTCCGCGGCGAAATACTCGATGGCTTCCGGCCCGCTCATGGCTTTCGTGACGGAAATCCTGTACGGCTCCAGAATGCCTTCCGCTACTTCAAGGTTCATCTCGTTGTCGTCGACGACCAGTGCACGGGCTTCCGGCGCGCAGAAGGTCGAACGGAATGCATTTTCGATTCCATCCGTCGGTTCCTCTTTCGCCTCGCTGAGCTTTTGTTTTCCCTCGACGACGCTGACGATGTCGAAGAAGAAGGTCGTTCCTTTGCCGTATTCGCTCTCCACGCGGATCGAGCCGTCCATCAGCTGGACGAGCTGGCGGCAGATCGCGAGGCCGAGACCCGTACCTTCGACGGCACGATTGCGCTTCGTGTCCACCTGCGTGAAACTGGAGAAAATGTTATCGAGGTCTTCGGTCTTGATGCCGATGCCCGTGTCACTGACCCGGAAGAAAATCCGGCAATGGGTGTCGTCGATGGTCTCGTAGTGCATGGACAGCGTAATCGAGCCGCTGTGGGTGAATTTCAGCGCGTTGCCGAGAAGATTGATCAACACCTGCTTCAGGCGCACTTCATCGCCGTACAGGAGGTTCGGAATATTGCCGTCGATGTCGGTCTTGAATGTCACGGGCTTCGTCTGGAGACGCGCGTTGAGCATCGAGGCGATCGATGTCGGCGATCAGATGCGAAAGCTGGTAGGATTCGTTGACCAGTTCCATCTTGCCCGACTCGATTTTCGAGAAGTCGAGGATGTCGTTGATAATCGCGAGGAGCGTCCGGGACGCGGATTTGATGCGCGTGGCGTGCTGCTTCGCGGTTTCGTCGGCGCTGTCCCGCAGGATGAATTCCGCCATGCCGATGATGGCATTCATCGGTGTACGAATCTCATGGGACATATTCGCGAGGAAGTTGCCCTTCGCCTTGTCGGCTTCCTCGGCGCGTTCCATCGCGTTGACGGCGTCCGTCATGTCGACGAACATGATATTGAGGCCGGCGAAAGTGCCGTCCGCTTTTTCCATGCGCTTGATCGTGATGCGCCAATCCACCTTTTTGCCGATGACGGTGGATCGCATCAAGTACGGCGGCACGGCGAGACCGTCGAGAGCGGCCTGGCATTTTTCCAGCAAAATCGCCAGATCGTCCTTCGGCAGGACGCCTGCCAGTACCTCGCGGATCGGCACGCCGCGCCGGATCTCCTCGCGGTCGAATTCGTCGCTGTAGCGGAAGAACACGTCCGAAATCATGACCGTCAACAGCTGTTCGTCGGTCAGGATCAAGAGGTACGGGTAGGTTTTCAAAAGCTGGTTGTTGAAAAAGACCTGCCGCGTGCTGTCCTTCTGGATATAGGCTTGGGTGCGCGACGCCTGGTCGTTGGCGATACGCAGCACCTCGTTATCTTTTTTCAGTCGCTTGACTTCGCGGCTGAGTTTCTTGTTCTCCATTTGGAGACGTTTTTCCGGGCTGATGACGTCCATGCTACTTTACCTCGCATCACACTGATTTCATAATGCCAAGATCGTAAACGTGAAGTTGTGGAAAAGGTTGTAATATTCTCCGGTCTTGTTTCCTTTTTCCGGGCAGTATTCCCCGTAGGCGTAGATGCCGAGCAGCGAGATGTCCGCCGGCAGGCGGTTGACATAAGCGTCCGTTTCCTCTTTCGGATTGCTGGCCAGCGCCAGGAAACGGGCGCAGCAGGAATTGCAGAGCAGCGCCGTGTATTTGTGGGGCGACGCCGCAATCTCCGCGAAAATTTTGTCGAAGGCCTGCTGGACCGATTTCTGCACATCCGAACGGCCAATAATGCCGACGCTCAAAATCGATCCTTCCGGCACCGCGCCGAGGAACGCGCCTGCGCCCGTCTCATGGTCGAGCCAGGAAAGGTTGCGGGCGACTTCGACACAGTCGCCGTTCTTTCGCTTCAGCGTCAACACGAAAGGCGACAGTAAATAATCGCCGACCACGTCCGACTTGTCCACCGCCATATCCTCGCGCTCCAGCGCTTCGAGGAAAGTGCCGCCGCCGAGGCGGAAGACCTGATTGTGCCGCGCCTCCGTGACCTCGTAGGAAAAGTTCGCGCGGTTCTCGACGGAATTGATGGTGACGAATTTCGGCGAAATATTGCCTGCGATAAGAACGAGAAGCTGGCCGTTCTTTACCGATCGGCCATTGCAGAAAACACGGAAGCCCGTGAAGTTGAATCCGTCCGCCGCCAGCCCGCCGAAGATCGGTACCGTCCCGCCGGCTGCCGTGTCAATCGCGTCCACCATTTCGTCGCCCGACACGTTCTGGTCTGTCGCAAACATTCCGCCATAGCTTAGGATCAGCTTCGGCTGGGAGGGCAATTGGCTGCGGAGCGTCCGGTATGTCCATGTGATTTCTTCCCGGAAAGTCTCCGCAGACAGCTCACCGGTCATATCGACGGCAAAGGAACAGTCGTCCGCAGTCAGGAGCATCACGGAAACGCCGATACCAAGATAGCCCTGCCTACCTAAGAGCGCCATCGAAGTGCAGCCGACAATCGGGAATTTCCAATGGGCGGCCAGCAGATGATAAAGCTCCGGAAAATCCACTTCTTCCTCTGTGAAGAACAGGGCGAGGGAATTTTTCTTCAATGGGAAATCTTCTGCCTGCGCCAGTAACTCCTCTGCCGCCTCTTTCAGATCGTCAATCTCCTCGGTGTAAAGCACAATGGAATCCATAAAGGGCCTCCTTATAATATATCGTAGAAAGTATGCTTATCCCGTTTGACAAGATGACAGCGTTTTATATCGCCATGATGGTAAATGTGAAATTATGGAAGAAATTGTGATTTTTTCCGGTCTTCTCGCCTCGCATCGGACAAAATTCGCCGTTGCCGTACATCCCCAAAAGTGAGATGCCGTTCGGCAGACGCCCTTGGTAGGCTTCCGCTTCGGCGCTGGTGTTGCTCGCCATCGCGAGGAAACGGGCGGCGCAGGAGCTACAGAGCAACGTGCGTCGGCCGCCGCCGGATTTCGAAAGCGCAGACAGCATTTTGTCAAAGGCTTGGTTCACGGATTTCTGCACATCCTTCCGGTTCAGGATGCCAATCCGAAGAATGGAGCTCTCCGGGATTTCCCCGAGAAAAACGCCGGTGCCCGTTTCGAGGTTCAGAAGCGAGAGCGTGCGGGTAATCTCGGCGATGTCGCCGTCCCCAAGGTCGATAGACAGGACAAACGGCGAAAGGAAATAGTCGCCGACTACGTTCTGTTTGCTGACCTCCATGTTCTCGCGCCGGAGCGCGTCGACGAAGGTGCCGCCGCCCAGGCGCATGACTCTGTTGCTCTGCGCCTTGGTGACTTTGTAGGAGACATCCGCACGGTTTTCCACGGAATTTGTCATGATGAAAATCGGGTCAATAGCGCCGGAAATCAGCACAATCGCCTGTCCGCCCTGCGTTACGCGGTCGTTGCAGAAGACGCGGTAGTTGCTGAAATTGAAGCCGTCCGAAGCGACGCCGCCGAAAATGGGGATGTCTTTCCCCAGCGCTTCCTCGATGGCGGAAACGACTTCGTCCCCCGGGACATTGTCTTCGCTGGCGACCATGCCGCCGTATGTCAGGACGAGCTTCGGCGGGGCGGGGAGCTGCGGCTCGAGGGACGCGCAGAGCGCCACGATTTCCTCACGGTAATTGTTTTGGTCCAGCTCTCCGGTCATGCCGACGGCAAAGGAAACGTCGTCCGCCGTCAAAAGCAGCACGGAAATGCCCGTCCGGCAACAGCCTTTTTCAGCCAGCAGCATAGCAAGTGTCGTGGAACCGACAATCGGGAAACCCCATTGTCCGGAAAGCAGCTCGTAGAGCGTTGAGTAATCGGCGTCCTCCTCGGTAAACAGCACGGCCAGCGTGTGCTTTTTCAGCGCGAAGCCCTCCGCCTGTGCGAACAGTTCCTCTACAGCCTCGCCGAGATCGTCGATTTCTTCTGTGCAAAGAACGATGGAATCCATGCCGGCTCCCCCTTCCCGATACGTCGGATGCGGTTTTATTCGACGTTCATTTATTTCGTTTTGCTTCCGTTCATTTTGTACTCTTTATCCTCGTCAATCATTTGCAGCATGACCTCGGCGATCCTGGGGTCAAACTGCGTGCCCTTGTTCTTCTCGATCTCGTCGCGGACGATATGCTGGGGCAGCGCCTTCCGGTAGAGCCGGTCCGAAGACATCGCGTCGTAGCAGTCCGCGACGCAGATGATGCGCGCGATTTCCGGGATGTTTTTGCCTTCCTTGCCGTCCGGGTACCCTGTGCCGTCGTACCGCTCGTGATGCCAGCGCGCACCGATGGAAAGCTCCGGCATCTCCGAGATGGTCTTTAAAATTTCGTAGCCCTTCATCGTGTGACTCTTGATGATGGCAAATTCCTCGTCGGTCAGCTTGCCGGGCTTGTTGATGATGGTGCTTGGGATGCCGATTTTGCCGACGTCGTGCAGGAACGCGATATTGTAAATCTCCGCCACCGCCGCCGCTGATTTTCCTAAGCGGCGGGCCAGCTCCCGGGAATACTCCGCCACCCGCGCCGAGTGACCGTTCGTATAGGAATCCTTCGCGTCGATGGCGCCCGCCAACGCGCGGATAATCTGATCTGAAAGATTGTTGAGTTTTTGGTTGCTCTCCTGCAAGGCGACGGTCTTGCGGTTGACCTCGTCATGCAGGGAATCCTGCAAATGTTTCAGTTCCAGGATACGGCGAATGCGCTGCATCGCGACTTGCAGGACCAAGGGCTTCGCGATGAAGTCCATCGCGCCTGCGGTGAAAAGCTCCGCCTCGGTGTTCGCGTCGTTGTCGGCAGTCAGGAAGACTACGGGCAGGTTTTCGCAGCTTTCGATGTCGCGGATGCGTTTGAGCACTTCCAGGCCGTTCATGTCCGGCATGTGCAGATCCAGCAGTACGAGGTCGGGGCGTTCACGCGCGAGTTCTGCCAGTGCTTCCGCGCCGGATGAAACGCAATGGACGTCGTAGCGGATGCCGAAAAGTTCCTCGATGGCGATATGATTCATCTCGTCGTCATCCACGGCGAGAATCCTGTCCTTCTCGCGCACGAGCAGCGCCTGGCGCACAGCGGAGTAAAGGTTTTCTGGCAGCGCCGGTTTTCGGATGAAGTCCAGTGCGCCAAGGCGGATGGCCTCGGTCATGTCTGCCATATGCGAAGATGACGTCAAGAAAATCGTGCGGATGCCGCTGATTCCCGGCATTTCACGGATGCGTGCCAGCGTCTCGATGCCGCTCAAGCCGTCCATTACGATGTCGAGCAGCATCAGGTCGTAAGGTCCGTTTTGCAGCAGCTCGATGGCTTCCTCGCCGCTCAAAGCTGTCGTGACCTCGTAATGCATTTCCGACAACACCATCTCGGTCATCATCAGATTGATTTCGTTGTCGTCAACCAAGAGTATTTTTGCCATGCGTTCACCTTCTCGCACTGTTCCTATAATTCGTTTTATAGGAAAGAAGACCCTCTTGAGGATGATTGTAGCATAGCTTGAGCCTTTGTGCAATATGGGAAAACGCACATTCAAAAAAATCTGCTGCGAGAAAACTTCACGGTGATTTGTCCTTGGTGAGAAGACGTCAAAATGTTTTTCCACTGTGGATAAGCTTGTGGGCATTGTGGATAAAGAAACTTTGAATTTTTAAGGCGCATTTAATTTGTTTCGGTTATAATTTACGCAGGAAAGGTTTGAAAGCTTTCGGAAAGTTTTAAGGAGGTTTTGCGAATGAAGAAGAAAATTGTGGCGGCGATGGCGGCGGGCGGCGTCCTGCTCGGCGCGAGCTTTTTGGGCGGCGTAGGCGCGGCACAAGGCTACGACGGCCACCATGGCGCGCCGATGGAGCATCATCGAATGGAGCGCGCCCCGTGGCGCATGAACGATGAGGAGGCCGCGGCACGGGCGGCGGAGATGTTCGGCGTGGACGAAGCGGAGGTCAAAGCGTATCTTGCCGAAAATCCCCGCGCGTTCCGCGAGGTGTTCCCATGCTCGATGCTGGCGAAGACCAGCGGCCATTCCTTCGCCGAGGTCATGGCGATTTACGAGGAACAGGGCGACTGGCGCGCCGTCGGCGATTCGCTGGGCGTGACGCGGGAAATGATCCACGAGACGATGGGGGAGATGATGGCGGCCCGTCTCGCCGACGACAAGACGAACCTGACGCCGGAGGAGGCGCGGACGTTGCTCCGCGAGGGCTACCACCCGAGAGACGTAAGGGCGGCGGGTATCCTTGGCAAAGCCGCGAACAAGAACGCCCGGGGCATTCTCGCGATGAAACGGATCAACAATGGCTGGGACGACGTGGCGAAGGAATTGGGTCTCGATGCCAAGGTTTTGCGCGAAGCGTTCCGCCCCGGTTGGATGATGGGAGGTCCGGGCATGGGGCCGGGAATGGGACGCGGCCCCGGCATGAGGGGCGACGATCCGATTCCGGTTCCGCCGCCGCAGCCGCCGGCAGAAAAAGAATAACAGGAACGAAAAACCGGACCGCCGACTTGTTTGGCGGTTCGGATTTTTGCGTTTGGACGGCGTGTTATGCTATACTTATACGAGTCGCAGTAAAGATTTTTCAATACTTACTGCGACCGCATGAGACGTCATTTCGCCGTAGGCGCAAAAGTAACCTGCGCAGCAGGCGAATCTCAGTTCAAAATTATATTAAAAAATGTTGGACTGAGATTCGTATTACAGGGAGTTTCCATAGCTTTTTTCTATGCTGTGGAAACAGGACAGGAAAAGGAGCGGATAACGGGCATGAGGGTTTCTGTTCTCGCCAGTGGGAGCAAGGGAAATTCGATTTTCATCGAAATGGACGGTACGCGCCTTCTTGTCGATGCGGGCGTCGGCGTCCGGCGCGTCGAGCGGTCGCTGGCGGAGCTTTCCGTGCCGCTGGATTCCCTGGACGCGGTTTTTGTCACTCATGAGCATAGCGATCATGTGGCGGGGCTGCGGACACTTTTGAAGCACACGGATGCACCGATTTACGCGAGGCCGGGAACTATCCGGGCAATCGCGGGCGGTGAAGATCTGCCCGAAGAACGCTTTCGTGCGGTGCATGACGCGGTGGAAGTCGGCGCGCTTCGCGTCTCGGCTTTCGATATCCCGCACGACGCCGCCGATCCCGTCGGGTACGAGATTACGGGCAGCGGCAAATGTACGGTGGCAACCGACCTCGGCTTCGTGACGGACGCGGTACGCTCGGCGATGGAGGGAGCGAACGTCTTAGTCTTCGAGGCAAACCACGACCGCAAAATGCTCCGCCAGGGGCCGTATCCGTGGCCGCTCAAGCAGCGCATCCTCGGCTGCCGCGGCCATCTGGCGAACGACGAGGCGGGGCGTGCGCTGACGAGTCTCAAGGCGCGTCCGGAAAAAATCATCCTCGCCCATTTGAGCGAGACGAATAACCGTCCCGCTATCGCCGAGGAAACGGTCAGCCGCGCTTTCGCGGAAATCGGCGTCGCGTCGCTGCCGCTGGCGGTTGCGTTGCAAGACGAAATGGTGTCGGCGTGACAAGAATAAATATTCTGGAGTGAGAAAAACTGATTTCTTGATGTTCTTACTTCAGAATTTTTGCGGCAAAGCAATAAATTCCCGGAGACGCTTAAATAGCGGCGTCCCGGTATGGAGGGAAAGGATATGTTTCTGATGGATATGTGGAGAAAGTATCGGAAAACTATGGTGGCGATGAGCGTGGCGGGCGCGGTGCTGGCTGCCGGATGCGGCGGGGCACTGGCGGACAACACGCCGACGGGGACGATGCCGTCGACGTCGCGGCCCGCGGCGGCTTCCGGCACGCTTTCGGATGCGCGCAATAC
>CACYUQ010000045.1 GCA_902777615.1 uncultured Selenomonadaceae bacterium | reverse complement strand
TTTGCCTGGGATGAGCTGAAGGAGACGTTTCAGCCGTTTTTCATTGGAGAGTGACAAAAATACAGGAGCCGGGGAAAGCTGTCCATCTTTCTCTGTTCTCCGCCTCAATATGGATAAATTTTTTGAAAACCTGCTTACCCTTTATAACTTGCCTTTGCGCTATATATCCAAATCAATAACCCGCCGAATCAATAACAGTCAGGCCAGCATTGAGCTGCTGACGCCTCATAGTTATAATCGACAAACCAGTTGACCGACGGGTCGATCGGCATATCGACCTTCGCGTTGTTCAGCGTTGCGATGCCCGGCAGCACCACCGACGAACCATCGGTCTGCACCGCGGTACCCGCATAGAAATCGTCCATATCTTTCAGGAAAATCCGCATCGGAATTTTCTCGTCCGTGTCGTTTCCGGCCAAGTCGATGCCGACCAGCGAGACGAACTTGATTTCCGGGTGGGCTTTAAGCATACTCGCAATCTTGTCCTTCGGGGTTTCCGCGGGAATTACATACAAAAGATCATCCATTTTGATTACCGCCTTTCCTCTGCTTCAATTACCTGCACAAAAACAAAAAACCACACGGACGCCGCGCGCGTCCGCGCCGCTCCGTATGGCCCCATCGCCGTGCAATTTTTATCATGCGCACAGTATAGCACAGCCCGTTTCCGATTGCAAGAGGGAAACGGGCTGTTTTTTATCATTATGCGCGCGCCTATAAATTCCGTGCGGCCGTGAGATTCGTGTTGCTGTTCGATCTGTGATGATGGTGTTTATGATGGGAAATGGGATGGATGTCTCTTCTGGGGTGATGATGTCTTGCATGGTGCCTCGGATGATGTCTTTCGTATCGGATATGGCGAGGTCCTCCATGATGGTGTCCTTTTTGTGCAAGTTCAATCTCGTGATGCGCTTTCGGCGCGGGAGCCGCTTCTCCGCTGCTCGCCGTCCCGAGCCCGAAGAGCAACGCCGCTCCGAACATGACTGCCGCTGCCAAATCTACCCATTTTTTCATAAGTGCCACCGCCTTTTCTTTTTTCTGTCTTCATTTTAGTGCGGCCATATTAAGAGAACCTGACGATTTTCTGAGAAAACGGTTAAATTTCGTTTATGCTTGATTTTTCCCCCTTCATCTTTTATGATGTACTGGACACGAATAATTCTCATACGCTCCCGCGAAGCGTCTGCTTTTCGGGAGCTTTCTTTAAGGAGTTGCCGCTATGATTTCCAAACGTTTCTGTATCGCTCTTTTCTTCGTCCTTGCCGCGGTTTTTACCGGTTGCGCCCAAGGTTCCTCCGGGGATAAAGCCCCCGGCAAGCCGGAAAACAAACAAGAAACTTCACTTCCTGCCACGGACAAGAACCCGAAACAGGAATCGGCAAAGCCTGCCGCCGACGCAAAAACGCCGACGCAAGAGGCACCGAAGTCCGCCCTTCCTTATATGATCGCAGCGGACGACTTTTCCAATTTGCAGCTTTCGGACGCATCACTGCCGGTTTACGACGCGCATACGCTGTCCGAGCGGATCAGTCTCGGCCTGCCCGTCGCACTGCCGCCGCTTTCGCCGTATTATGGAGCGAAGACAGCCTACCTGACCTTTGACGACGGCCCCGACGATGAAGTAACACCGGCAATTCTCGACATCTTGGCCGAGAACAACGTCAAGGCGACCTTCTACGTCACGGGGCTTCATGCCGCCGCCTATCCCGATACGATCCGCCGCATCGTCGCCGATGGGCACGCCGTCGGCAATCACAGCTACGACCACGACTACGACAGGCTCTATACGTCCCCCGACGCGTTCCTCTATGAGATGGAGCAGACGGACGAAATCCTCCACAACATTCTGGGCTTCCGCCCGCTGATCCTGCGCGCCCCCGGCGGCACCTTCAGCAACTTCACTGCCGCCTACGAGGAGTGCCTTGTGGAAAACGGCTACGTCGAACACGACTGGAATGTAAGCTCCGCCGACACGGCCCCCAACGATCCGACGGCGCAGGATTTCATCGACAATATCAGTTCCCAGACCTCCGACGGCAAAGAAAGCGCGATCATCCTCATGCACAGCTCTTCCGGGCATCAGGAAACGGCCAAGGCGCTGCCTGAAATCATCCGCATCCTGCGGGAAAGAGGTTACCGTTTCGGCGTCGTCACGCCAATGACACCACAGCCGTGGTAACGCCGTCAGGAAAGAATTGGAAGCTTTTGGAAAATCTTAAGCCTTCCGGAAAAATCTTGCTCACTATCTTTACTTTTATTTGCATATCGGCTCAATAATCTTTACTTTTTTGCCATCACATTTTAAAATAAGTAAAGAGAGGAGGAGATATAATGATCTCCTACGCAGGGCTCAATGAACGTCTGAAAACGGCGGGACTGAAGAAAAGCGCATTATCGGCGGCGCTTGGCATTTCTTCCCGCACGATTGCAAAAATCGCAAAAAGGGAAAAGCTGTCGAAAAAAACGCTGGAAAAAATCGCCGCACATCTCGGCTGCGGCGTGGACGATCTTTGCCGCGAAATCTCGGACAACACAATCCTGCAAATCCTGCGGGACGAAAAAGACGTAGGGATGTCCGGCGGCCTGTACCACGAACTGCAAATCCGTATGACCTACAACTCCAACCACATCGAAGGCAGCCGACTGACCGAGGCGCAGACGCGGCTTATTTTTGAAACGCGAACCGTCGACACCGGGGACGGCGTTCCCGTCGACGACATTTTGGAAACGGTGCATCACTTCCGAGCCATCGACTATGTGATTGACGTTGCGGAAGAATCGCTCAGCGAAGGAATCATCAAACGCCTGCATTTTATCCTAAAGCATGATACGACGGACGCCCGGCTCCCGTGGTTCGCCGTCGGCGACTACAAGAAGCGGGCCAACATGGTCGGCGGCAAAGAAACGACAAACCCGGAGGATGTACCGGAAAAGATGCACGAGCTTCTGACAACGTACAACGCAAAACCGGAGGCCACCATTCACGACATCATTTCCCTTCACGCAAATTTCGAGAAAATCCACCCGTTCCAGGACGGAAATGGAAGAGTGGGACGTTTAATCGTTTTGAAAGAATGTTTGCGACATAACATTATTCCGTTTATCATCGAAGACACGAAAAAACACTTCTATTATCAAGGACTGGCCGAATGGCCGAAGGAGAAGGAACGGCTGACCGACACCTGCCTCGACGGACAGGATACGTTTCGTCGATTGCTTGATATGTTGGGGATAGAGCACGAGTAAAGTGTGTATTGGCTATAATATTACAATTTGATTTCCTTTTTTATTATGGTAGTATATAAATATGTTGTGACTAACAGAGACAGATTAAAAAGGAGACAGCTTTATGGGACTTAAATCTTTGGAATTGGAACCCACAAAAGAAAATATTTTAGAAACATTAAAAAATAACATACTTGATAGAAATAAAGACGTTTGGTATTTGGCACGGCTTTGTGATGCACAAGAAGGCAAATGCTCTATCGCGTTAGACGCAAAATGGGGCAGCGGGAAAACATTCTTTGTCAAACAAACAAAGCTTCTTATAGAAGCGATGAATTCTTCATTTAACACACTTTCTGATGAAGATCAGGCGCTAATAAAGGGAGCTTTTTCACCATATCTTCATCGAAAGAAAGAAACGACAGAATTTTTGCCACAAGTTTGTGTATATTATGATGCATGGAGCAATGACAATGACAACGACCCGATATTGTCATTGATATTTGAAATTGTACGAAGCTCTACTGTTGATTATGATTTCAAAGGGGACACAAGTTGCATAGACATACTATCCAATTTAGCAGATGTTGTTACGGGCAAGAATGTAAAAGTCTTTTTCCAATCATTAAAAGGCCCAGATCCTTTAATGGAACTAAAAGAGCAAAAAGAAATTCACATTATGGTGGAAGACTTTCTAAATAATCTTTTGTTGGATCGCGGGAAGCGGCTTGTTATTTTTATTGATGAATTGGATAGATGCAAGCCAAGTTATGCGGTACAACTTTTAGAACGTATAAAACATTATTTCACTAATGACAGAATTACATTTGTTTTTTCAGTAAACATTGAAGAATTACAACATACCATTCGACGTTATTATGGCGAAGGATTTGATGCGTGTCGATATTTGAATAGATTTTTTGATTACCATATTTCACTTCCACCAACGGATATGACACGATATTATCAAGAAATAGGCTTTCAATATTCTTCTTATTTTTATGAATATACTTGTAAGGCGGTTATGGATTATTATTTATTGGGAATGCGAGATATAGAAAAATACTACCGTATGGCGAAAATTGCTGCGTCAAATCCTGCTCACAATGAGCAAATTTGGGATTCCTCGGATGAAGACGGGTTGCAGCTTTTATTCTGCGTTATAGTTCCTATTATGATTGGGGTGCAAATGGTAGATATACACTTATATAATGATTTTGTAAACGGTAAAAACCCCGCCCCTTTGATTGAAATAATAGAAGCTAATAAACATCTATCGGAAAATTTTAAGCATAGTTTGTTTACTCAAGCGGAATTAGAGGATAACCGAAATATTACGACTTTAGATAATAGATTACATTTATTGTATGAAGCAATATTTATGGAATCTGCAAGAAGTGATAGTAACCATGCTATTATTGGAAAACTATCTATTACGCGACAAACTAAAGATAAACTGATGCGTGCGACCAGTATGTTATCTCAATACGCAAGTTACGAATAATAATCAAATATGACCCAGAAGAACAAGTTCGATAGTAAATGGAGGTTCTGCTATGCCAAAGATTGAGTATCAGGAAAAAGACGGAAAAGTATTTTGCCCGTTGAAAAACAAATGGCTTGTAGCAAAGCCGGAAGAAAAGGTGAGACAGCGCTATGTCTGCATCCTTGTCAATGAATACGGTTATTCATTGGAGCAGATGGCGCAGGAGCTCAAAGTCAACAATTCCCAGCGTGGGCAAGGAAAAGCCCGCGCGGATATTGTTATATGGAAAAACAAAAAAGATAAAGCTGATAAAAAAGCGGCATTTATCGTAGTCGAATGTAAAGCTGAAAATGTAAAAGTCCGGGTAGAGGACTATTATCAAGGCTTTAACTATGCGGCATGGGCTCATGCGGATTTTTTTGTTACTACGAACGAAAAGGAAACAAAATTCTTCAACGTCGATCCGACATACCTTCCTCAAACACTGGAAGAAGTAGTTGCCATTCCTACGGCACAGGACGTTGACAATGCCAAAAAAATTGAGCAACTGAAAAATCAAACCAAGATTTTTACACGTGAAGAGTTCACGAAAATCTTGCAAGCGTGCCACAATATCATTCGCAATAACGATAAACTGTCCCCGGAAGCGGCTTTTGACGAGATTAGCAAGCTGTTATTTATGAAGATTCGATATGAACGGCAGCAGCGCGGGATGAAAGTATTCACAAAAGCGGAATATCTTTCCCAAGCGGAAAATTACGAAAAGAATTTGCGTCCCGGCTTGAAAGCGAAAGGCATCGACCAGCCATATATGCAGAATTTGTTTGACACAACAAAGGCAGAATTTCGGGACGATCATCTTTTCGAGGCCAATGATGAAATTAAAATAAGAGATAACAGCTTCGTTCAGATTTTGGAGAAGCTGGAAAACTTCAACCTTTCCGATACGCAGGACGATGTGAAGGGCATTGCGTTTGAGCATTTCTTGGGCACAACATTTCGCGGCGAGCTTGGCCAATTCTTCACACCGCGCACGATTGTGGACTTTATGACGGAAATCCTTGACCCGCAGGAGGGAGAGGTTATCTGCGATCCCACGTGCGGCTCTGGCGGGTTCCTTATCAAGGCGTTTGAATACGTTCGGGAAAAGATTGAAGCCGACGTGCGCGAACAAAAAGAAAAATTAAGAAAAGCCTTAGAGGGAAAGGATTTTGACAGTCTCCCGGAAAAAGAGCAATTAAAAATCAGCGAACAAATTGACGAGATGCAAGCCGCTTTGAATACGGAACTGGACGCAAGCGTCGAGGGAAGCCGTATTTATCAACTTTCGCGTAATTGTATTTATGGTACGGACGCGAATCCCCGTATGGCGCGTACTTCCAAAATGAATATGATTATGCACGGCGACGGGCATGGCGGCGTTCATCATCACGAAGGACTATTGAACGTAAATGGAATTTTCGAGGAACGGTTTGACGTTATTCTTACTAATCCTCCATTTGGGCAGAATGTAGACAGAAATCAGCTTATCTCCGAAACTGACCGCTTTACGGATGAGGAAACAAAGAAGAAATACAGGAAACAATATGGAAAAGCCTATGATGAAGCGCTGAAACAAGTGGACGACCATATCGGCGAATCCTTATTGTCGCTTTATGACTTGGGCGGCACCAGCACGCTCACGGAAGTTCTCTTTATGGAGCGTTGCCTGCGGCTTTTGAAAAAAGGGGGCCGTATGGGAATGGTTCTTCCCGAAGGCGTTCTCAACAACAAAAAACTTGCTGGCGTGAGGGAATATTTTGAGGGCAAGGCAAAACTCCTTCTTATTTGCTCCATTCCGCAGGACGTATTTATTGCGGCAGGGGCAACGGTAAAGCCCAGCCTCGTTTTCATGCGCAGATTCACGGATGAGGAAGAAAGGGACTACGAAAAATGCAAATCCGAGGCGATTGCCGAAGTAACTGCAAGCCATCAACCGGAAATTGATTCCTTTAATTCTACTATCGCAAATTGCGACAACGCGGAGGATTCGCTAAAAGCTGATCTTCGGGAGGCGCGGGAGCGGCTGAAGCAAGCAAAAAAAGAAAAGAATGAAAAAAAGACTATTTCCGCTATGGAAGCTGAAATCGAAACTATCCAGCAGTCGCAGAAAGACAACAAAACCGCTAAGAAGGAAGCTAAAAAAGCCTTATCGGAATTGTATAAACAGATAGAGAATGATGCAAAGCCCGTCTTAAAGAAGAAGTTTGCTTATGATGTTCCGATTGCTATGATTGAAGATGCGGGAATTACAAGTACGGGCACGTTTTCTGATGGCAATCAGTTGCCAGCATTAGTAAAGGAATATACAAAGTATCGTAACCAAAACAAGTTATGGGAAAAAGTGAATAATACCATTTCGTACCGTTTGAACACTGAAAATGTATATTGTAGAATTACTGCGGATAAAGAGGTGACGCTAAATGGATAATACTGCGCCACTTCTTTTAACAGTACCGTTTCCTCTGCTACGGGAATGGGGAGCTAAACAGTTTTTCTTTTCTAAGATAAACTCTAAATACAAAATTGAGAACCTCGGAGCGCACCTTATTCATCAGACATCAAAAATGCAATTATCCAATTATCCAGATGATGATTTTGAAATTTTGGGCGTATCTAATAAGGTTGGCATGTTTGATGCCAGTATTGAGAAAGGAAACAAAATAAAGCAAAAATATCATATTGTAGAAAATAATTGGCTTGCATACAATCCATATAGAATCAATGTTGGATCTATCGGAATTAAAACATCGAAACTTAAAGGAAGATATATTAGTCCGGCTTATGTAGTATTTAGCTGCAAGGAAACTTTGTTGCCTGAATTTCTTTTGCTAATGATGAAATGCGGAACGTTCAATTCACTTATAAAGGATTCGACAACTGGCTCTGTACGTCAAATACTACAATTTGAAAGGCTCGCAAATATCAAAGCGCCCATTCCATCTATTGCAGAACAACACAAACTCTTAGAAGCGTATTCCGCTACACTTGCGGAAGCAGACAAAAATATTGCGGCTGGAAATCAGTTCAGCGAGGGCTTGCTCCTTGATATTCAGTCCGAGGTTTCGGATTTGAAGCCATTGACGCAAAGAATTCATGATTCATCTTCCCTTTTGCAATTCGTACCGTTTGCAATGCTGGATAGATGGGAAGTCGGCTCCATCCTCAAAGAGGGCCGTTTAGACAGCGTTTTCAACAGTTTCAAGTATGACAGCCATTGTATTAGTGAACTGCAAGAAGAATCTCTTTTCGGGCTTTCTGTCAAAGCATCCCCGACGCAGAAAGACGGGATGATTCCTGTGCTTCGGATGTCCAATGTCGTAAATGGAGAGATTGATTTTTCTGAATTGAAATATCTTCCTCTTAAATATGCAGTAACAGAAAAAGAGCCTGACAAATGGCTGTTGAGAGATGGAGATTATTTAGTCACGAGAACTAATGGGAGCAAGGATTTAGTGGGAAAAGCGGCTGTGTTCCATTCCAATGAAATTTATACATACGCATCTTATTTAATTCGATACCGCTTCAATACGGAAATAGTTCTGCCTGAATATGTGAATATACTGTTTATGACCCCAATCGTGAGAGAACAGGTCGCTGTTATGCGTAGACAGGGCGGCGGTCAATACAACCTGAACAGCGATGAGATTGGCTCGATCAAGATCCCCGTGCCTCCAATCCCGAAGCAGAAGGCTATCATTGAAAAGTATTACTCCGCCAAAGACGGAGCGAATAAATATTATGAGAAAGCGCAGGCGCTAAAGGAAAAGGCAGCTACGAATTTTGAAAAAGCAATATTCGCGTAAAAACTTTGATGATAAAATGCCATCATATCTTCAAAAGGAGGCATTGACATGAACAATTACAAAAAAATCACGGCATCCGTTTTGCTCGCGGCGATAGCGGCGTTTTCCCCGGCGGTCTCTTTGGCGGGGGACGTCGGCGCGGCGTGTATCTCCGAGAGGGAAGCGGCTTGCTACCAATATGAGAACGACGGGTTTCGGCTTTTCGTTCCCAAGGCGTATGACGATTTGCTGGTAACGGAGATCGTGAAAGACCGCAAAGGCGGCAAGCTGTTCTGCGTCTCGGAAAAGACGTCCATCGAGGCGGCGAAGAAACTTCCCTATGATACGCGCGGCGCGGGCTGGCTGTTCAGCATCGGGCAGATTGACGAAGGGCGTCGCCGCGAGCTTTTATGCGGGGATATGTCCGGCGCGGAGATTTTCGCCCGGGACGCGGTGGGACGGACTTACGTTTTCTATCACCCGACGGACGTCCGCTATATGCGCGAGAACACCGAAGCCATGAAGCGGGATCAAAAGCAGTGGTCCATGCTCAACGAATGGGCGTGGACATCGGTGCGGGAAGATTTTTGCCGGGAAAACGGCTTTACGGCGATAACTTACGACAACAGCGCGGTAGGCATGGCAATCGCCCGCGCCGTATATCAGCCGGACACGAGCTACACAATCAGCACCACGCAATACGGCCCGATCGAGGCAAAAAGCTTCGACGCCATCCCCTACGCGGAGCGGCTGATCCAGAACGCGTCCTATGAAAGAACCGACTGCGAGGCGCCGGACGGCGAATATGTGGTGTTGGCGTTCCCCGACGAAGGAACTCGCTTCGACTTCTTCAAAGCGGAAGGCAAGGAAAACTACGTCCGCGAGGTGCGGCAGGACGGCATGGAACTGCTTTACAAAGCCACCTTCTCCGACGACAAGGAAAAAGCCTCCGCAGTCATGCAGGCATGGTATGACGCGCTGACGGCACAGAGACATAATTGATTCCCGACAGGAAAGGATGATTGTCATGACACAGCATAAGCACAACCCGGCCACGGAAATGACGATGCGAAAGAACGCGCAGATGTATACGCTCCTCGACTTCAACGACAAGCAGGAAGCAGAGTTTGCCCGTCGGGGATTGATTGCCGCGCCGGAGACACTTGAAATCCGACACGCGGCTGGTCATGTGATATGGAGCCAAAAGGCTTATGCGTTCCTCGACGAAACGGAAAAAGCGCCGGACACGGCGAATCCCAGCCTTTGGGAGAACACGAAGAACAACCATGTCGCGGGCCTCTTCGAGGTCATGGACGGTATCTATCAGGTGCGCGGCTTCGACATGGCGAACCTCACGCTGATCGCGGGCGATACGGGATGGATCGTCTTCGACACGACCATGACGGTGGAGACGGCGCAGGCTGCGATGGCGCTGGTGGAGCAGCACCTCGGCAAACGCCCGGTCAAGGCCGTCCTGATTTCCCATTCCCATGTCGACCACTTCGGCGGCGTCAAGGCATTCATGTCCGACGAGGAAGCTGCGGATCGTTCGCTGCCCATCGCAGAGCAGCTTGCCAGCGGGAAGATCCCGGTCATCGTACCGCAGGGCTTCACGAAGGCTGCGATGGAAGAAAACCTTTACGCGGGAACGGCGATGAGCCGTCGCGCGATGTATCAGTACGGTGTGCGGCTCGAAAAAAGCCCGACGGGCGGGCTGGCCATCGGCATCGGCATGGGGCAGGCGATGCGCGGCACCGCGAGCTTTATCCGTCCGACGTGGGAAATCTGTGAGACCGGCGAGCGGATCGTCATTGACGGCGTGGAAATCGAGTTCCAGATGACGCCCGGCACGGAAGCCCCTTCGGAGATGAACGCGTTTTTCCCGCAGAAAAAAGCCCTGTGGCTCGCCGAGAACTGCACGGCCACGCTGCACAACCTCTACACCCTGCGCGGCGCGCAGGTGCGCGACGGCAACGCCTGGGCCGAGTACATCATGGAGGCGTATGCGCTGTACGGCGACAGGACGGAAGTGACGTTCCAGTCCCATAACTGGCCGCACTGGGGCAAAGACGTCATCAAGAAATATATGATCGACACGGCGGCAGTCTACAAATTCATCAACGACGAGACGCTGGCGCTGATAAATCTCGGATACACCCCTGACGAAATCGCGCACACATTGGCGCTGCCCGACGCATTGGCGAAAAACTGGTTCACGCGCCAATATTACGGCACGGTGGCCCACGACACAAAAGCGGTCTATCAGAAGTTCATGGGCTGGTACGACGCGAATCCCGTTCATCTGAACCAACTGCCGCCGGAGGAAAGCGCGCAGAAATGGGCGGAATATCTCGCCCTCGGCGGGATGGAGGCCGCGATGGAAAGAGCGCGGCAGGACTACGAGGCCGGAGAATACCAGTGGGTGGCGGAGTTCACGAACAGGCTCGTATTCGCCGACCCGAAAAACGAGGCGGCGCGGAATCTTTGTGCGGACGCGCTGGAACAGCTCGGATATCAGGCCGAGTCCGGCACGTGGCGCGGCTGCTATTTGTCGGCGGCTATGGAGCTTAGGGAGGGAAACACGATGCCGAAGGGCAAAGACGCCCATTCCTTCGGCGGCGACCTGATGGAGAACCTGACGCCGGAAATGGTTTTCGACTTCATGGGCATCCGTCTTGACCGCGACGCGCTGAAGGACGAGAACTTCGCCGTCCGCTTCGAGCTTTTGGATACGAAGGAAACTTACATGGCGTATATGCGTTACGGCGCGCTGCTTCATACAAAGGAAGAGAACGACGCCGACGTCGTCGTGAAATGTCCGTCGAAAGCGCTTTTGCTGCTCGCCTCCGGCGAAGGGGAAAAGTTCCGGCAGATTGCTGAAATCACCGGAGACACGGATAAGTTTGGAAAAATCCTCGTCGCGCTCCATCGTTTCAAAGGCGGCGCGGTCGGGACCTTCAATATCGTCGAGCCGTAAGCGAACATAAAAAATTGGCGTTTCCTTTTATGGGAAATGCCAATTTTTTTGTCGCATGCAAGATTTTCTGTTATAATAGCTGTATTTGAATGATATTTATTTTTTCTTGATGCTATTCTTCCGAGGGGGAGTTTATCTTGGCAAAGTTTTTTATTCGCCGTCCGATTTTTGCCATCGTCATTGCCATCGCGATGGTCATCATCGGCACGTTGGCGGCTGTGAGCCTGCCGGTCGCACAGTACCCGCGCATCTCGCCGCCGACGGTCAGCGTCGTGACAAGTTATGTCGGCGCGAATGCCAGCGTCCTGAACGAGACGGTGGCGCAGGTCATCGAGCAGCAGGTCAACGGCGTCGACGGCATGGACTATATGTCGTCGAACTCCGACGACACGGGACGCTATAGCCTGTCCGTGGTTTTCGATCTCAATTCCGACGCGGACTTGGACACGGTCAAGACGCAAAACAGCGTTTCCATCGCCTCGGCCAGTCTGCCCAATGAGGTCAGGGCTTACGGCGTCACGACGAAAAAGGCGTCGCCGGATATGGCACTGGCCGGTTCGCTGTACTCGCCGAACGGCACCTATACGCGGCAGTTCCTGAAGAACTACGCCGACATTTACATCATCGACAAGGTGAAGCGCGTGCCCGGCGTCGGCGACGTGAACATTTTCGGGCCGGACTACGCGATGCGCGTTTGGCTGAACCCGGACAAGCTGGCGGAACTGGGCCTCACCGTCGCCGACGTGACGAGCGCAGTCCGCAGCCAAAACGTGCAGGCCCCGGCGGGCACCATCGGTATGCAGCCAACCCCGAAGGACCAGGAGAAGCAGTACACGGGCCGCGTGGCGGGCCGTCTCGTCACCGACGAGGAATTTGCCAATATCATCGTTCGCTCGGATCCCAACGGCTCTTTCGTCCGCATGAAAGACATCGCGCGCATCGAGACGGGCGCGCGCCGCGAGCCGGTCTGGGCCTTTACGAACGGCATGACCGGTATCGGCTTCGGCATCCAGCTCACCAGCGACGCCAACGCGATGGACACGGTGCGCGGCGTGCAGGAGGTCATCCGCGAGGCGGAAAAGGATTTCCCGCCCGACCTCGAATATCGCGAGGTCATCGACAGCACCCGCTACATTCGCGCGTCGATCCACGAGGTCGCCGAGACCTTTATCGAGGCATTGGTTCTCGTTACGTTGATTCTTTATCTCTTCCTGCAAAACTGGCGGGCGACCCTGATTCCCGCCCTCGCCGTGCCAGTGTCGCTGGTCGCCACCTTCGGCGCTTTTGTCATTCTCGATTTTTCCATCAACACCCTGACGCTCTTTGCGATGGTGTTGGCCATCGGCCTCGTCGTCGACGACGCGATCGTCGTCATCGAGAACGTGGAGCGCAATATGACGGAGCAGGATCTTCCCGCGGACAAGGCGACGGAAATCGCCATGGACGAGGTGCAGGGCCCGATCGTTGCCACGACCTTCGTTTTGGCGGCGGTCTTTGTGCCGGTGGCGTTCCTCGGAGGCATGATGGGCGTCCTCTACAAACAGTTCGCGTTGACCATCACCATTTCCGTGGCGTTCTCGGCTTTCGTGGCTTTGACGCTGTCCCCCGCGCTCTGCGCGCTGCTTTTGAAGCCCCATGAGCTGGGCGCGGAAGGGAGCATGTTCGCGGGCTTCTTCGCGAAATTCAACGACTGGTTCGAGCGCACGACGGGAAGTTACGTCGGCAAGGTACGCTGGCTGAT
>CACYUQ010000044.1 GCA_902777615.1 uncultured Selenomonadaceae bacterium | reverse complement strand
CAGACTCTGCTATGTCGGAGTCGACGCGAAGGAGACGGCGGAAGCGGCGCGGGACCATCTGGTTGCCGTGTTCAAGGAGAGCGGCTATACTTTGGAAGAATTGGCGGAGATGCGGATGCCGGACGGCAGCCCGGCGCTTGGCTATGGGATTATCGACGTTTTGAAAAATGAGGTGTAAGTAGTAATAATGGCAAGGGAAATTAAAGTTTACAATACGATGACGCGGAAAAAGGAGGTCTTTTCGCCGCTGGAGGCGGGCAAGGTCGGTATTTACGTCTGCGGCGTCACGCCGTACAATGACCCGCATATCGGCAACGCGCGGCCATTTGTGACATGGGACGTGATTCGCCGCTTTTTCGCGAAATGTGGCTATGCGGTGCGCTATATCCAGAATTTCACGGATGTGGACGACAAGATCATCCGCACGGCGAACGAACGCGGCGTGACTTGGAAGGACGTCGCGGACCAATATATCGACGCATATTTTCGTGTGATGGACGAGCTGAACGTGCGGCGCGCCGACGTTTACCCGCGGGTCTCGGAGACGATACCGGAGATCATCGAGATGGTGCAGGGGCTGATCGACAAAGGCTTCGCCTATGAGCTGGAGGGCGACGTCTATTACAGCGTCGAGGCCTTCAAGGAATACGGCAAGCTCAGTGGGCGCAATCTCGACGATATGATGGCGGGGGCGCGGGTCGAGGTGGACGAGCGCAAGCGGAACCCGATGGACTTTGCGCTGTGGAAATCGGCGAAGCCGGGCGAGCCGTTCTGGGAAAGCCCGTGGGGCAAAGGTCGTCCCGGCTGGCATATCGAGTGCTCGACGATGTCGCTGAAGTATCTCGGCAAGACCTTCGATTTCCACGGCGGCGGCAGCGACTTGATTTTCCCGCACCATGAGAATGAGATCGCGCAGTCGCAGGCATATTGCGGCGGCACGGACTGCTTCGCCCGGTATTGGGTGCACAACGGCTTCATCACGATCCACGGGGACAAGATGAGCAAGTCGGAGAACAATTTCTTCACAGTGGCGGAAATTCTCGAAAAGTATCCGGGCGAGGTCGTGCGGTTCTTCATTTTGCAGACGCATTATCGCAGCCCGCTGGATTTCAGCGACGAGCGGCTGAAGGACGCGCAGGCGGGATTGACGCGCCTCGTGACCGCGAAGGAAAATCTCGACGCGCTGGCGGCGCGTGAGGGCAACGCGGACACGGCGGCAGAGCTGGCGGCCGGCGCGGAGGCGGCGCGGGAAGCGTTTTTCGAGGCGATGGCGGACGATTTCAACACAGCGCTTGCCATCAGCCATTTGTTCGCGGTGGCGAAGGACGTCAACGTCTATTACAACGACGTCGAGAACCACGGCAAAGCCTTTGACGCGAAGAATTTTGCCCGCGTCCGGGCGGCCTTCGACGATATGGCGGAGATTATCGGCATTTTGGAGAAGGCGGCGGCGACGAGCGACGAGGACGCGGAGATCGACGCGCTGGTCGAGGAACGGCTGGCGGCGCGCAAGGCGAAAAACTGGGCGCGGGCGGATGAGATTCGCGACAGTCTGAAGGCGCGGGGCATCGTGCTGGAGGATTCCGCGTCGGGTACGCGGTGGAAGCGCGCATGAAGTTCAAAGCGCGGCAAAAGATCGCGGCGTCGGTGTTCGAGACGGACGAGGCAGGGCGGCTGATCGAGAAGTACGACGGCGCCGATCCGGAGGCGTTGCCGCCGCTGGTGTTGGCTTTCGTCGGCGACGCGGTCTTTCATTTATATGTGCGGAAGCGGCTGCTGTCCTATACGCAGTCGCAGGTCCATATCCTGAACGATTTCAGCGCGAAGATCGTCTCGGCGGTCGGGCAGGCACGCGCCTACGAGCAAATCGAGCCGATGCTGACCGAGGAGGAAACGGCGATTTTCCGTCGCGGGCGCAACGCGCAGAGCCGCACGCCCCGCGCATCAAGTGTGCAGGAGTACCATATCAGCACGGGCTTTGAGGCGCTCTTGGGGACGCTGTACCTGAGAAACGAAAACGACCGCCTGCGGGAAATCTCGGAGGCAGCGTTCCAGGCAATCGCGAAAGAGATAGCGGCAAGAAAGCAGTAACATACGGAGGTTTATCATGATTCAAGTGACGCTTTTGGAGCATACGCCGGAGCCGGAGCGCGTGGTCGCGATGTCGGCGCGGCTCTGCTATTCGCCGTCGGGGGCGGCGGAGCTCTCGGAGAAGATGACGCCGGAGACGGTGGAGAAGATGGTCAAGATGCTGGTGGAGATGGGCCACGCGTCGACGCTGGAGCACGTCTCGTTCACTTTTGGCATCGAGGGCGTATCGCGGACGCTGACGCATCAGCTGGTCCGGCATCGTATCGCGTCCTATTCCCAGCAGTCCCAGCGGTACGTTGCCGCCCACGATTTCGCTTATGTCACGCCGCCGTCGATTGCGGAAAAGCCGGCGGCGAAGGAAAAATTCGACGCGCTGATGAAGAGCATCCGCGAGGCATACGACGCGTTCACCGAGATGGGCGTGCCGAAGGAGGACGCGCGCTATGTGCTGGCCAACGCGGCGGAGACGAAGATCGTCGTGACGATGAACGCGCGCTCGCTGCTGCATTTCTTCAACCTTCGTTGCTGCAATCGCGCACAGTGGGAAATCCGCGCGCTGGCGTACAAGATGCTGGCGGAGGTCAAGAAGGTCGCGCCGCTGCTGTTCAAGAATGCGGGAGCGTCCTGCGTCGCCACCGGGAGCTGTCCCGAGGGGAAGATGACCTGCGGGAAGTTCGACGAGATGATAAAAATGCGCGAGGCGTAAGATGGAAAAAAGGAAACCGACGGAACAAGCCAAGCTCCCCGAGGATGTGGTCGTCGGGCGCAACGCGGTGACGGAAGCGCTGAAAAGCGGCCGCGCCGTCAATCGCCTGCTCGTAGCTGAAGGGGACGTGCAGGGCTCGATTCGCGAGATCGTCCGCATGGCGAAAGAAAACGGCGCGATTGTCGAGACGGTGGCACGAAGCAAGATCGAGGCGATTGCGCGGGGTTACCGACATCAGGGCGTGCTCGCCTATACGTCGCCGGTGGATTATACGCCGCTGGACGAGCTTTTGGCGATGGCGCGGGCAAAGAGTGATGCGCCGTTCCTGTTGCTTCTGGACGAGCTGGAGGACCCGCACAATCTCGGCGCGATCCTGCGCACGGCGGACGCGGTGGGCGTGGACGGCGTGCTGATCCCGAGGCGGCGGAGCTGCCCGCTGTCCGCGACGGTGGCGAAGACGTCCGCCGGGGCGGTCGAGTATGTGCCGGTGGCTCGTATCGGGAATGTCGCGCAGACGATTGAGGAATTGAAACGGGAAGGTTTTTGGGTTATCGGCGCCGATATGGACGGAACGGCCGATTATTATGACGCCGATCTGACTGGCTCGACGGTGCTGGTGGTCGGCAGCGAGGGGCGCGGCATTTCCCGCCTCGTGCGTGAAAACTGCGACGTGCTCGTAAAAATTCCGATGCTCGGGAAAATCAATTCGCTGAACGTGTCGGTGGCGGGCGCGGTGTTGATGTACGAGTCGCTGCGCCAGCGGCGGAAGAAAGAGGGCGAAAAGTAATGACAGCTAAGCATGACGACCGTTGGGATGACGAAAAGCTTCCCATAGCGGCGAAGCAGGATAAAGTTTCCGTGCCGGAGGAGGACGATGAATCTTCTTTCAGCGGGCGTCGGTGGCGTTGGGCGCTCTTGGCGCTGATATTTTTCGTCGCGCTGGGCGGAGGCTTTCTCGGCGCGGGCTATCTGCACGACAAGTCGCAGGAGGCGAAAAACGACCGCATCCAGCAGGAACTGATTTTCGCGCGGCAGCAGGAGACCCTGCGAAAGCAGGAGGAGGCCATTCGCGAGCAGCGCGAAGCACTGGAAAAAGAAAAGAAGGCGATGGAGGCGCGCCAGCGCGAGCTGGAGGCGCAGGCCGAGCGCGCGGCGGGGCGCAACGAGCAGATCGACGAGGCGGAGCGCAAGAAGTCGTCTGTCCGTAAAGTCTGGGAAGAGATGACGGGCAAGGACAAGGAGCGCAAGCAGCAGCAGGAGGAAAACGAAAACATCCAGAACCGTTCCCAGCGCGATGTCGAGGAGATCAACCGCTCCATCGACGAGGCGGCGGAGACGCTGAAAATGCTGAACACGAAGCTGGCCGAGCTGGAGGAGATGCGCCGGAAAGCCGAGGATATGAAGGACAAGGCGATGGAGACTTACGAGGAGCACGAGGAAACGGTGCAAAAAATCCTGCGCTTCTTCGAGAGTGCGATGGAGTTGTTCGGTTCCGTGTCGTCGAAGTCGTAAACGATAAAAAATAAAAGCGCGGTGATGGATTGCAGTTTTGCAACGTGCCGCGCCCTTTTTTTGGAGGGATAGGAAATGCTTAAAAAATGCTTGATGCTGATTTGCGCCGCGCTGTTGGTTTTTGCCGTCGGATGCGGCAAGGACGCGGCGAAAAGTGACGCGCCCGCGCAAAAAGGCGGGAAACAGCCGCTTTCGGTCGGTTTGATGCCCGACACGGATTCCGTGCCGTTTATCATCGCGCGGGAAAAGGGCTATTTCGCCGAGGAGGGCGTCGAGGTGACGCTGCATCCGTTCAAGAGCGCGATGGATCGCGACGCGGCGCTGCAAAGCGGACAGCTGGACGGCGCGATTTCCGATCTCCTCGCGGCGGCGTTTGCGAAGGCGGGCGGCTTTGACGTGCGCGTGACCTCCGCGACGGACGGCGCCTATCAGATGATCACGGGCAAGGGGAACAACGCGGCGGATGTCCAGGCATTGGCAGGCGCCGAGATTGCCGTGTCCCGCAATACGATCATCGAGTATGTGACCGATCGCATCCTGCGGGAAAACGGCATGGCGTCCGATGCGCTGCAGAAGGTTTCGATCCCTCAGATTCCGGCGCGGCTCGAAATGCTGCAAAACGGCAAGCTGGCCGCCGCGACGCTGCCCGAGCCGATGGCAAGCATCGCCGTCGCCAACGGCTGCAAATTCCTGACCGGGTCCGGCGAGCTCGGCATCAATCCCGGCGTGATGCTGTTTTCTGCGAAGGCGGCGACGGACAAGAAAGAATCGTTGCGGGCGATGTACCGCGCATACAACAAAGCGGTCGAGTATCTGAAGAAGACGCCGCGGCAGGAGTATATCGGGCTGGTCGTGGAAAAAGGCGGCTTCCCGGCGGCAGCGGCGGACGCGCTGAAGCTGCCGGACTATCACAGTGCGGCGCTGCCGAAGGAGCGCGACGTGGCGGAGGTCATGGGCTGGCTCAAAGAGAAAGACTTGGTCAAGCAGGAATATAATTATAAGGAACTCGTAGCGGAGGACTGTCTGCCGTGATCCGTGTTTCACATTTGTCGGCGTTTTATGACGGGGCGGGCAAAGACAAGAACGAGCGCGTGACGGCGTTGGAGGATTTGAGTCTCGAAGTGCCGAAGGGCGGCACCTGCGCAATCATCGGACCGTCCGGCTGCGGGAAATCGACGCTCTTGCGGATTCTCGCGGGCATCGCCTCGAACTACGAAGGCGAGGTCTCCGTCGCGGGTGCGTCCGTCGACCCGAAAGCCCTCTCGATTGGCTTCATCCCGCAAAATTACGGTCTGCTGCCGTGGAAAACCGTGCGGGATAATATCCGCCTCTCGTGGAAGGTCAAGCATCCGGAGTCGCCCGTGCCGCCGGATGAAAAATCGATGCTGGCGCGGCTCGGCGTCGACGCGGAGCTCCTGTCCCGATTCCCACGCGAACTTTCCGGCGGGCAGCAGCAGCGGGCGAGCCTTGCACGGGCGTTTTTGCTGCGGCCCGACGTCCTTTTGATGGACGAGCCTTTTTCTGCGCTGGACGCGATCACGCGGGAAGAAATGCAGGAAGTGTTTTTCGAGCTTTGGCGTGCGCAGGCGGTCACGGCGGTCATCGTTACCCATGATATCGAAGAAGCGCTGTATCTCGGGCAGTCCGTCGTCGTGCTTTCGCCCGCGCCGGGAAGCGTCTCGGCGGTGCTGGATAATCCGTATTTCGCCCGGCGGGAGACGTCCGGCGACTTCGCGGCGGAAAAGGCGCGGCTGCGCTCGTGGCTGACGGGGAAGGGGGCGCCGGTATGAAAAAGCGTCTGTTGGCCTCGGCGCTCGGCGCGGCGGTCTTGTTTTTCGTATGGCTCGCGGCGGCGGAAATGGTCCGGCTTCCGATCGTGCCGTCGCCGCTTCTCGTGGCGTCGAAGCTCGGCGAGATTTTCTTCGGGACGATTGCGATACACGGCGCGTACAGTCTCGGGCGCATTTTTGCGGGGCTGCTCTGCGCCGTCGTCGTCGGGCTGCCCGTCGGCCTCTGGATGGGCTGGTCGCGGCGCGCGGATCGGCTGCTTTCGCCGCTGGTCTATCTGACCTACCCGACTCCGAAAATCGCGTTGCTGCCGATTGTGATGCTGCTGTTCGGCATTGGCGACACCTCGAAGACGATCCTGCTGTTCCTGATCCTCGTCTTCCAGATTGTCGTTGCGGTGCGCGACGCCGTTCGAGCCATTCCCGAAGAAGTCTTTTATCCGTTGGCGTCCTTGGGCGCAAACTTCCGGGTGATGCTCTGGGAGATATTGCTGCCCGCGTCGCTGCCGAAATTCATGACCGCGATTCGCGTGGCGATGGCAACGGCGATTTCCGTGCTGTTTTTCACGGAAACTTTCGGCACGCAGTATGGCATGGGCTATTTCATCATGGACGCGTGGCTGCGCGTAAACTACTTGGAAATGTACGCCGGTATCGTCGTATTGAGCGGGATGGGATTGGCCCTGTTCGGCGCCCTCGACCTCGCCGAGCGATATTTCTGCCGCTGGCAGAAAAACGGGTGAGGAACGTAGAAATCCAACCGAAAAAAATATCCCCGGACTTCCCAAAGGAAGCCCGGGGATATTTTTTTCGGTTGCGCTTTTATGAGTACATATTCAGCATCGAGCCGCGGTCGCTGAAATCGTTTTGCGCGGCTGTGGCTTTTGGGGAGTACATGGATTTTGCCGGATTATCCTCGCGCCCCATCGCCGAGGATACGGATGGGAACAGTTTGTCCTGGTTGAACGTTGCGAGCTTGATACTCTTCTTCGCGCGGCTCGCCAAGCCGCCTTTGCCAAGCACATATTCCACGCTTTCCGGGCGATCTTTGAGGGACGCCGCCAAGCGCGAAGCGTTCACATGGAGCTTGCCGTTCGCGTCGGCGGTGATGCCGATGGCCGAGTACGCTCCGACGGAACGGGAAGCGTCCTTCAGCGCTGACGAGACGGAAGCGGCGTGCTCGGACAAATCTTTCTTGCCCTTCAAAAACTCCGTGAGGCTGTTGTAGCGTTCGGCGAATTTCTCCACCGTGCCAACAGAGTCTTTGTTTATCCGCAATCCCGCTGCGGCTTCTTCTTTCGTTTCCGCGGCGCGTTCCTTTCGCTCCGCCCGGGCGTATTCCATCGTTTCCATCGACACGGCAGCTTTTCTCGCTTCCTGAAGAGTCGTCCGCAACTCTTCCTCGAAGCGGTTTTTCGAGTCGATGTAGTCGGCAAGAAAAACGCTGAGCCCCGATACCGGCTTCAGCATTGGCGTCAGCGAGCCGGAAGCGTCGTTCGCTCCGGCCAGTCCGCCGACGGCATGGCCGGTTTGGCTGGGCGCGGTGATACCGTGAACCACGGCGAGCGACATCATCTTATTGTCCGTATCTGCCATCATACTTACGGATGACATAAATGCGCGCCTCCTTTCTGCAAAACGGTTTCTCAATCATGTTACACTAGAGCTTGCCCAAATTTCCATAGGCGTTGTTGTCGTCGGTCGACGTAGCGTCATAACTACGACTCCCTCCTCCGCCTAGCCTATGAAAATTTGTTCTGCGCTCAATTTGAAATACATAGTTCCATTCCGAGATTACACTTCTTCTAACTAGCATTATATCAAATTTTCGGAAAATGAAAAGGGCTTTAATGAAAAAAATAAAAAGGACAAAAAGAAAAATAGTATGATTGCCTTTATATAGGAAAAATTTATATAACAGATTCATATTTTATATTGACACACTATATCAAGAGTGTTATAGTGTAAAATGCCGTGAACAATTCATAGAATTATTCATAGAATAGTTCATGAAAATGTTCATAGAAGAAGTTATAATCATTTTTTATTAGCATTAGGGAGATGTAGAGCAATGAAATCTTATCGAAAACTCGGCAGAAAATCGCTAAAGTGCATTGGCGCGAAGAGCCGCAGTGCCCTATTGGCAGGACTTCTTGCCCTCGGGGGGGGGACACTCTTGCCGATGGCTGCAGAAGCGGCAGAGGCAGAGGCGGCTTCGACGGCGGCTGCTGAGGAGAGCACCGCGTCGGAAACGCCTGCCTATACGATGGGCGAGATGGTGGTTACGGCGACGCGCACGGAGAAGAAGGAAGTCGACGTGCCGATGGCGACCGAGGTCATCACCGAGGAAGACATCAAGGACAGCGGCGCGACGAACGCCTATGATGCGTTGCAGAAAATCAACGGCTTAGAGTATGGCGCGATGGGGCCATTGGGCGCGGCTATGGGTACTATGTCCAACGAGGTGAATATTCGCGGCGTTGACAACGGCACATTGGTTCTTGTCAACGGCAATCCGATTTCCATGCGCGGGAAATATTACTTGGAGGATATTCCTGCGGATGCCATTGAGCGCATTGAGGTCGTCAAGGGCGGCGGCTCTACTCTGTACGGTAGCGGCGCGATGGCGGGTGTCGTTAATGTTATCACGAAGACGGAGGCGGCGAACTCGGCCAAAGTGGGCTTCGGCAATTTCGGGCAGCAGTTGTATCATCTGAATGTCGGCGAGAAAGGCTTGATGGTCACTTATGACCTCAGCAAATGGGGCGATCAAAATCATGTCAGCCATTCAGATATAAGCGGGGGAAGTGTTCGGGTTGATGTTGACGGCACCAGAAAACAGAGCGCGACCATCAGCTATAAATTCAACGACCATTTGAGTTTTCTGTACGGGCATTATGATACGCATGCCCATTTTAATCGATGGATAACAAGCGCAAAAAAAGCCGCAGACCAAAAGAAAGTGGGACAGTTGCTTTATGATCGTGAATTTATTACGATGCGCGATATGGCACAATTGAATTATCACGACAAGAATTGGAAGGGAAGCGTCTATTTCAACACAGGCACGCTGGAGGCGCGCGGACAGACGAATTATGCGAACAGTCTCAAAGTTGATGGCACTTGGAATAATACACGCGAAAAGAACACTACTTTTGGCCTTGACGCACAGCGGAACTGGAAAATCGGTAAGGGAACACTAACCGCGGGGCTTTCCGGCCAGCATGAGGACTATCAGCAACTGCATACGGTAAAAACGACAGACCCGAAAGAATATTCGCGTGACAACTGGGGCGTTTTTGCCCAATGGGACCAAAAAATTGACAAGAAAAATTCTTTTATTATCGGCGGACGTGAGACATGGACGACGGGAACAGAGCAAAATTACAGTAATTTCAGTGCATCTGGGCAATTTTTGCACAAGATGACCAATAATGATAGCCTCTACTTGAATATTTCGCAGTCCTTTATCATGCCGACCTTTGCAAATATGTATGGTTCTGGAAATATGCAAGACCCGAATCCGGGGCTTAAACCGCAAAAGGGCGTCAACTACGAAATTGGATGGAAAAATATCACGGGCAAGCATACTTGGAAAGCGGCTTTGTTCCATATCGACATTAAAGATAATATTTCAGCGTCTTGGGATACTACACGTGAAAGATATACATATAAAAATGAAGATTTTCGCAACGACGGCTTTGAGCTGTCTTATGAAGTGGAGTGCAAGAATGGATTCTCTTACAATGCGGGCCTGACATGGCAAAATCCCGTGCGCAAATCCCATGAAAAGGATTATTGGGATCGCAAGTTTGGAAAGATTCAGCTTGTGGGCGGCATAAACTATAAGAAAGACAAATGGCGCGCTTCGCTCCAAGGCTCCTTCCTCGGGGCGCGTGTGGGGACGGACTCAAAACAGCCATCAGAGAGCAGACGGCCTTATTTCCTGACGTCGCTGACCGTCGCTTACGCGCCAACAAAGCTCAGCGAGTTTGAGCTGTCTGTGAACAATATTTTCGACCGTAACGATATTATTTCCAACCAATCTTCGAAATATTACGCCGCTCCGACGAATTTCCTTCTCAGCTTCACGCAAAAATGGTAAAATGAACGTAGGGGATTTTTCCACATTTTATCTGTGAACGGAAGGAGGCGAGAAGAATGGCACATCCGGCACCAAAAATCCCGGAGGGGTCCCATGGCAAACTTCGCTATGACCGCGCAAAGCGTCACGCGGCGGCGGCGAAGGCCAAGGGCAAGAGCTCGGAGGAGATTCACGCGATTTTCAAGCGCGTGCTGGCCTTCGACCCGATCCGGGACACGGACAAGATTCCGGACAACGAGGCGCACGCGAAGTACAAGAGCGCGATCATCCACATGAAGTCGGCGTTGGCACGCGGCGCGTCATCGGAGGAAGCGCACGGGCTGTACAAGCGCATCATGTCCGGTACAGCGGGCAAACATAAGAAAGCATGAGGCATTGGGGCTGCTGGACAGCCCCTTTTCCTGTTGTGTCGGGTATATTAGCCTTCCCCTTTGGGGAAGGTGGCAGCCGAAGGCTGACGGATGAGGTTTTGTAGCGTAACGACTAATGTAAGCATAACGTTTACAAAACCTCACCTACCGCTAACGCGGTCCCCCCTCCCCGGAGGGGAGGGCAAAGTTTGATTGAAGGGATTGGTTGTATGGCGCGGCGCGGTTTTTTTTTGCTGTGCCTTTTGGCGATATGTCTTTTGTCCGCGGCCTGCGGGCCGGGGACGGTGGAGAGGAAAGCGGAGGAGTACCATGTTGTCACGGACGTCCGCGGGGACGTGGTAAAGATTCCGGCGAAGCCGAAGCGCATCGTATCGGTGACGACGGGGACGGACGAGGTGCTCTTGGGGCTGGTGGAGACGGAGCGGATGGCGGCGGTGAATGAGGCCTTTGCCGATCCAAAGCGCTCGAATGTGTCCGCGCTGGCGCAAAAAATTCCGGCCCGCATCGTGCGGAATCCGTCGGTGGAGACTGTGGCGGCTCTGAAGCCGGATCTGGTGCTGGTGCAGGAGTGGATTCCGATTGAGAAGGTGGCGGCGCTCCGCGACCTCGGGATTCCCGTGGTGACCTGCAAGACACCGAAATGCTTTGATGACGTGCGGGCGACGGTGCGATTGATTGCCGCCGCCGTGGACGAGCCGGAGCGGGGTGAACGGCTAGTGGCGATGATGGACGAGGAGCTGGCGGCGCTTTCGGCGCGGATTGACAAAGCCGCCCCGGAGAAGAAGGGGGCGACGGTGGCGCTGGTGTCCATTATGCCCGCTTACGGCGGCGCCGGGTGCATGATTGATGATGTGTTTTCCCATGCCGGGGCGAGGAACGCGAAAGCGTTGGCGGGGAACAGGAGCGGCGAGACGATGACGAAGGAGCAGTTCATCGCCTGCAATCCCGACTATATTTTCCTGCCGTCCTATGACGACCCGGATTCCAAAGAGCAGCGGTACGGCGCGGAGTATATGGGCGACCCGTCGCTTCAGGTGATGAAAGCGGTGCGGGAGGGACATGTCTGCTATCCGTGGGCGCACTATATCTACAATATTTCCCAGAACGTCGTGTTCGGCGTGCAGGAGGCGGCGTATATCCTTTACGGCAACGAGTTTGCCCAGGCGAGGAACCGCCATTTGTCCGCCGTGTCGGAGAAATGAGGAATATGATGGAAGATTTGGTTTTAGAGATGTAGGAGCTTGGATTTTTTGACGGAGAAAGGGGAAGCTCTCATGGGACGCCGGCTTCTGTTTAGTGTGTGTGCTGTGTTTTTCCTTTTTGCCGTGCTTCTGACCGTGTCGTGCGGAAAGCCGATTGCAAGGCGCTCCGGTGCCGGAGAAGGGCGAAGCGTGACGGGGGGACGAAGGGCGGCGGTGCAAGTCGATGAAGGCATTGCTTGTCAGGGGTTCCTTGGACATTTCTCGCTTTCCGTTGGAGAGTGAAGGATGATGAATGAAGTCGTTTTGGAGGCGGAGGGGCTTGCAGCCGGATACCGGAGGGAGCGGCAGGTTTTGTCCGGGGTTTCTTTCGGGGTGCGGCAGGGCGAGATGGTGGGGCTTATCGGGCCGAACGGCGCGGGAAAGTCTACCTTGTTGAAGACGCTTCGAGGGATTTTGGATCCGTTGACCGGTTGTGTGCGGCTATATGGGCGTGATACAAGAGAGTTGACGGATAGGGAGTTTGCGCTGGCGGTGGCCTATCTCCAGCAGACGGTGGAGATTCCTTTCGGGTACAGCACGCGGGAAATTGTGATGACGGGGCGCTATCCGCACCTTCAATGGTGGGAGCGGGAGAGCGAGGAGGACGAGCGTATTGTGGACGCCTGTATGGAGTATACGGGCGTGGCGGCATTGACCCGACGCCCTGTGAATATGATTTCCGGCGGACAAAGGCAGCGGGTGCTTTTGGCGAAGGTGCTGGCGCAGCAATCGCCGATTCTGTTTCTGGACGAGCCAGCGACGGGGTTGGATATTTTTTATCAGGAAGAGATTTTTCGCTTTTGTCGGGAGCTTTGTGCACATGGGAAGACGGTCCTGATGGTGATACATGAGCTTTCACTGGCCGCGAAGTTTTGTTCCCGGCTGCTTCTGGTGGGCGAGGGGGGCATCGTGGCCGACGGGAAGCCGGACGAGGTGATGAGGCCAGAGCCTTTGAGCCGGTGCTACGGCGTCCCGGTACGAGTGGTAAAGAATCCACTGACGGGGACGGCAGAGGTCTTCGCCGAGGCACCGCCGGATGATGGGCGGCAAGCCTCGCTGCTCCGAGTGATTTTGGGAAGCGGGGAGGCTGGGCTATGAAAATCGGAAAGATTCCCACGGTGGTGTTTTTCCCAATGTTGGGCGCGGCGTTTGTCTTTGTTTCTCTGCTATCTATGGCTTGGGGGCAGATCGATATCCCTATTGAAAATATTGTGGCGCTCTTTTCCAAGTCAGTGGGATTGCCATTTTTCGCGGATGTGATTGTGACGCCGGAGCAGGAGGCGGTGCTTTTCCATATCCGGCTGCCGAGGACGCTGGTCGGCCTAATGGTCGGCGCGAGTCTGGGGGCATCGGGGACGGTGATGCAGGGGATATTCAGTAATCCTCTGGCCGACCCGGGGATTATCGGGGTGTCCAGCGGCGCGGCGGTGGGCGCGGTGG
>CACYUQ010000043.1 GCA_902777615.1 uncultured Selenomonadaceae bacterium | reverse complement strand
GTCGGAGACCGTGATGATCTTCGAGTTGCCCTGGAAACCGCGCTGGGTAACGATCATGTCCGTGAATTCGTTCGCGATGTCGACGTTGGACATTTCGAGAGCGGACGGGGTGATGGACGCGCCGAGGGCTGTCACCGTACCGATTTTTGCCTCGCCCGAGTTGTTCGACTCTTCATAGAGGCTGTCGCCGGTTTTCGTCAAGCCGCCCGGATTGTTGAACCGCGCCAAGGCGACCTGCGCTTCCGCCTGTTTCTCGCCGTTCGTATAGGTGCCCGTGATAACGCCCGTCTTGTCGATGGAAATGCTCTGCAGCGTGCCCGACGCATTGCCGTCGTAGCGGTTCGCCTCCACCGTACTGCCCGTACCCGTCGTATACTGCGTAAGCTCCTTGAAATTCAATGTAATTTCCTGAACCTGCTTAGCATGTGTAGTGCTCTCATATGAAAGTTTAATCTTCTGAGTAGCATCGTAAGAAGCAGTAGAGCCCGAGCCGGACTGCGGCTTAATTTGTCCGTTTCCGTCAAATTTGAGCGCAATGGCATCCGCAGGCATTATCCATTTACCCGTGTCGGGGTCCTGCGTCATCTGTATCGCAGTACCGGTAGTATCAATTGGCACCTCTTGCCCGCTGATGTCTTTCGTAATCGCACTAACGAGACCAAGCTTCCATGTGGACTCATCCACCGTACCCGTCCCTTTTTCGGCAATCATCGTCAAAGTAATCGGGTCGCCAAGCGCCGAATAAACCGTAGTGGTTACAACGCATTGACCTTTTTCAGCCGTAGCCGCGTCCAAGTTGCTGCTGAAGTTGACTTTGGAAGTTGCTTTCGGCTCCATCGTCTTACCCGACGGGATAACAATCTTACCTACGTCCGCGCCCGTGTCAATCTCGCCGGTCTTCTCATTCCGCATCCAGCCCTGCACGAAGTAGCCGTTGCCTGCCTGCACATAGTTACCTTTTGCGTCAAACTGGAAGTCGCCGTTTCGCGTGTAAACATAATTGCCGCTGCCCGACTTGTCCAAAACGAACAGCGAGTTCGTGCTGGACAGCGCCAGGTCGGTATTGACGCCCGTGGACTGCACGGAGCCGTTGGTGAAAAGCATATCAATCGCGCCGACCGACGAGCCGAGGCCGATCTGCTTCGGGTTCGTGCCGCCGACGGTGTCCTGCGGCGTGCTGGCGCCGGAAAGGGTCTGGGACAGCATATCGGTGAAGTTCACGCGGCTCGACTTGAAGCCGGTGGTGTTGACGTTCGAGATGTTGTTGCCGATGACGTCCATACGGGTCTGGTGGTTTTTCAGTCCGGAAACACCTGAGAACAAGGAGCGCATCATAATGAATCAACTTCCTTTCTTTTTAACATCTTTCGCTATGAAAGTTTTATTTTCTCTTGATTACTTGTAAGAACATTTTTTTAACATATTTGCCCATCTAGCACGAAAGCCCACGGAATCTTAATGATTCCGCGAGCTTTTCGCTGATCCGCAACAATTTGTTTGCCAATTATTCAATTATTATTTTCATTAACATCTTTTTAACATATTCGCCCATCTAGCACGAAAGCCCACGGAATCTTGATGATTCCGCGAGCTTTCTGCTGACTCGTAACAATTTGTGCCGCGACCAGACATCTCCATCATTCAATGTCTATAAGCCTCTCAATCGGGCCGGCTTTCTCAAATTATCGCCGCACTGTCAATATTGGTGAAAATGTTTTCTTTTACGCTCGTTCCATCCATGGCGGTAATCACGGTACGGTTTTTCACGCTGACGACGAAGGCGAGGTCGTTCATGTAGATCAGCGACTCCCTTGCGCCTTTCGCGGCCATGCGCTCCACCGTGTCGTCGAGCTTCGCGAGTTCCTGATCGGAGAGGTCGATTCTCCGGTCGCGCAATCGTTCGTTCGCGTGCTTGGAGAATTTGACCTTCGTCTGCTGGTTCGCGAGCACGTCGGCGAAGCCGGGGCCGCTTGTCGCGTCCTGCCGCGGGCGGCCCGTTTCGTGATTTCCGATGGGCAATATGGGCTGGGACGACCAAAATATTCTGTTGTCCGCCATATCCCTCGTTCCTCCCTATTCTTACAGATTCACTACGCCGTTTTTCGCCGCCTCGCTGACACGCGAGACTTCGTTGATCGCCACCGAGTAGGTATTGCCGCTGGCGTCCTGTGCAAGGATCGTCGGGCTGCCGTCCACGATGTTGACGCCCTTGACCGTGCCCTTGTAATCGGTTCGCACCGTGACCGGGTTGCCGGACTTGTCGACGATGGCCTTACCGTTCGAGTCGGTCTGGATGGCTTCCTTCGACCATTCGATGTCCTGGCCGATCATGCTGCTGAGCTGGCCGACGAGCACCGAGGTGTCGATGTTCGAAACGAGCTGGGAAACTTCCTCGACGGACTTGTAAACGTTCGTCATCTGCTCCAGCGAGGAGAACTGCGCGAGCTGGGCGACGTACTCGGAATTATCCTGCGGATCCAGCGGGTCCTGATACTGCATCTGGGTCACGAGAAGCTGCAGGAACGCATCTTTGTCCAGCGAATCGTTCATGCGGTTCGTTGTCGTCTTCGCGGATTGCATTGCGTCATAATCGGCTTTCGAGTAGGTTACGCCGCCTACGGTTACGGTATTAAGGTCGGTTGCCATAATGTTGCCTCCTTATTATAGGTAATCATGCCTTCCCCTCTGGGGGCGCCTGCGCGGGAGTCCAGTGGACTCCCCGGACGGTGGCGTGCGAAGCACGACGGATGAGGTCTAGTTGACGTTGGCGAGGACCTCACCCACCGGCTTCGCCGGTCCCCCCTCCCCATAGGGGAGGGCTATTTTTTACACTAGATAATTTACGCCTTCGTCGTTGCCGACGTTTGCCGTTTGTTCTGTTTGTGCCGTTGCTGTCGCCGCGTTTACGGTCAGCGCATCGGCATCGTCTTCAAACGCCCTGCGGTCCGCCGCCTGGTTCCTCGCGGAGTGCTGCGGCTGCGGGTAGCCCTGCTGGCCCGCCTGGCTTTGTGCGAAGAAGTCTTGGGAAAGACCGGACTGCACGTCCACGTTGTTGACTTTCAAGCCTTGCTGCTGAAGCTCCTGTTTGAGCTGAACGATCGCGTTTTCCAAGAGTGCACGCACTTGCGCGTTCTCGGTGTGGAACGTCGCGTTGATCGCGCCGCTCGCCGTGACCGCCACGCGAAGGGTGAGCTCGCCGAGGTGCTCCGGGTTCAGCTTGATGACCATTTCGGTGTTCGCGTCGGAGCGAATCAGCCGCGCTTGGTCGACAATCTGCTGCATCACGTTGTACGGGTCCTGCACTTGCTGCGCGGGAGCCGCTTCCATCGGTGCCGCCGTGTTCATCGTCTCCGCGAAAGTCATGCCCTGCGGGATCGCGCCTGCGCCATTGGCCGGTGCCTGCGTCTGCTGTGCGCCGCTTTGGTTCTCGGTCTGCGCCGCAGTCCGCTCGGCGTCGAGATTTTCGCCGCCGGAGACTCGCGCCTTTTC
Organism: uncultured Selenomonadaceae bacterium; assembly: GCA_902777615.1. Lineage (GTDB taxonomy): Bacteria > Bacillota > Negativicutes > Selenomonadales > Selenomonadaceae > RUG12372. The sequence continues at coordinate 9,785 of CACYUQ010000043.1, read as the reverse complement.
CGCCATCGCCTGTTCCGCTTGGTTTTGTCCCTGGAACTGACGGTTCAAGAGGTCGCCGAGATTTTTCTGCGCGCGTTCCTGCACTTTGTCGAGCACCGCGTCCTCTACGGTCAGCGGCACTCCGGCGAACAGGCTCTTCGCGCCGTCCGCTTTCTCCACGTCCGTCGTCGTCTGCGTGTTCCGCGTGACAGGCGCCGCAGTCTGCGCCGCGTTTTGCAATGCCGCCGCCGTGTCCGGCTGCTCCAGCATCGCTTCGCCTGTCTTGATCGCGGGCTCCGCCGTCTGTACTTCCGGTGAGAGCTGCGCCGCGTCCAAAACGGGCTGCGCCGCCTCTCCGGGAAGCGTCATGGTCTCCTCTGGGTTCGATGAAAGCCCGGCAAGTTGTTCGCCGGTGAGCCGCATATCCGCCCCGCTGCCGGAAAGCATGTCCATGAGCTGTTGGTTTTGCGCCGCCTGCTGTTCTTTCGCCGCGTCCTGCGGGAGAAGTGCGTCCAGCGTACCCGTCGCGAAGTTCTGCACCGGCTCTTCCGCCGTTGCCACGATTTCGGGCATCCCCGCGTCCACAGGTTGCGTTTCCACAGTTGGTTGCGTTTCCACGGTCGTCTGCGTCTGCTGCTGCGCACCGCCAGCCATTGCCATCAGCATCGCGTTCAGCGTAGTCGCCGCGCCTTCGGCTTCGGGAAGTTCTTCCGCCGCTTCCGCGTCGTTTGACGCTTCCGATTTTGCGGATTTTTCCTTTTTGCCGCTCTTCGGCAAATCGCTGGCCGCTTCCGCCGCCGCTTCCTCGGGCGTCTTTGCGGCTTCCGCCGCTTCCGCCGTCTTTGCGTCCTCGGCGTTCGCGCTGGTCGCGTTCTTCGCGTCCGTCGGCTCCGACTGCTTGGCGTCCTTCACGTCCGCGCGCGCGTCCTTCTGGGCGCTTTTCGCGTCGTTCAGCGCGCTGCCGAAATCGTTTTTGTCCGACACTTGAGCGCCTTTCGCCGCCATCTGGGAGTTCGCGGCAGCACGAATAGACGGCGTCTTGCCCGTGGGCGCTGCCGTCTTGGTTGACTGGGCCGGTTGCTGCATCATCAGGTTTTCTGCTTTCATCCTTTCACCTCCTCCATTGAATTTTTTTATGGAAAATTCTTTTCAGAAATTCCATCTAACTATATATCGAAAAAAACGAAAAAATCTTAAGTCCTATTTTTAATACTATTGTTCCTGTGGAACAGGAACAATCTGGTCGCCGGGGGACGCCATGCTGGAGCGCCGTCCGGTGTAGATGCTGCGCGTCAGGCGCGCGGAGTGTCCGGGATCGAGCGAAGCGAGCACTTTCGCCGCTTGGGACTCGTCCATTTTTTGCAGCACGGCGACGGCAATCTCGTCGTCGAGGTCGGTCATGATGTCCGCGGCCGCTTCCGGCTTCATTTCATTATAGAGTTTCGCCAGCTTCGAGACACGCTTGCGCTCGGCAGCTTCTTCCGCTTTCTGCCGCTTCTCGATTTCTTCCTGGGTCAGCACAACGGGCTTCGATTCTTCTTCTTTCTTGATCGGCTTCGGCTGATCGTCCTTTTTCTCGTCTTTCTTCTCGTCTTTTTTGCCGTCCCCCGCCGTCTTTTCGCCTTCGACGTTCTCCGGCTCCGGCGGCGGCTCGTTCATCTTGGAGATTTTCTCCGCGATCATTTCTTTCGCACTGATGGCCGGTTTCACGAAATATTCACCGATGAAAGGCATCGCGTAGAGGTCGACCTGGCGATTCATCTCATAGACATCGAAGACCCGAAGGTAGATGCCCGCAAAAAAACCGGCAACCACGATAAGGAACAGCAACAGCAGGACGCCGAAAAATTTCAGCATGCCGCGCAGGAATCCGCCGCGCTTTGCTTCTTCCATTTGTTCATCCTGCTCCGTTTTTTCCGCCATTCTCTCACCTTCTTTGCTGCCGTGCTAATAAAAACCTCACCCACCGCATACGCGGTCCCCCCTCCCCAAAGGGGAGGGCTAGATACTCACCGATAAATGTCCAATACGGACGACACGTAATTTTGCGTTTCGCTGTACGGCGGGACGCCGCCGTATTCGCGCACGGCCTCCGGGCCTGCGTTGTACGCCGCGACGGCTTTGCGAAGGTCGCCGTCGAACGTGTCGAGCATCTTTTTCAGGTAATGCGCGCCGCCGTCGATATTCTGCGCCGCGTCGTAAGGATTGACCCCCAAGGACTCCGCCGTCTCCGGCATCAGCTGCATGACGCCGACTGCCCCCGTGGCGGAAATCGCGTCCTGCGAAAAGCCGGACTCGACCTCGGCGACCGCCGAGACAAGTTTCGGGTCGACGCCGTATTTCCCCGCCGCTTCCGCAATCGCGCCGAGATAAGCGCTGTCCTGCGGCACGACTGACGTCTCCCGCGCCGCGCAGCCGATAGACGACGGATTTGCCGCCGCGCCGTTTTTTTGCGGCGTTTGCGATGCAGCGGCAGCCGCACCGTTGTTGCGCTGGGGTGCTTTGGCCTTGAGTTCCTCTTTCAGCATTTGCTGAAAGCCTGCCGCGCCGCCACGGGAGCGCCGCAGCCCAATCTTATATTCGATATCCTCTATACGGTTCACTACGGCGTTGACCGACGAAATATCCATTACGCGCCCGCCTTTCTCATGTATAGCTGAAGCCCGATCTCGTCGAGCAATTTGTTTTCCTCAAAAAGCAGTTCTTCCTGATATTGTTTCCAACGTTTTTCTTTGAGCTGCTCGATGCTTTTCAGCTTCGACATCAGCGTCAACAGTTCTTTCAATCGCTTTTGCCGCTCGTCTTGCAGATGCAGGATGTATTGCTGCTGCTCCTCGATTTGCCGACGCTTCCAGTTCACATAGCTGGTGTAGGTCATGAGCCGCCCGACGCTGATGCGCTTGCCTTCCTTGGTCTGCTCCGTGTACTCGCGCTGGGCTTTCTGCATTTCTTCCATGTAGGTAGCAAGGCGCGCCCGTTCCTCCTCGACTTTTCGCGTCGCCGCGGCAAAGGCGCGCTCGGCGTCTTCTTTCTTGCGACGCGTGACGCCCAGAAGCGTTTCTAGTTTGAAACGGAATTTCTTCATAAACGACACCCCGTTATCTAGCCCTCCCCTTGAGGGGAGGGGGGACCGCTTTAGCGGTGGGTGAGGTGGTCGCCAAGACGATGTAACACCTCATCCGTCGCGCTTCGCGCGCCACCTTCCCCGCAAGGGGAAGGCTTTTTAAATGCTTTCCAACGTTTTTCTCATTTCCTCGAAGCTCGTCACCTCAAAGACGCCCTGACACAGGAAGTCGTTGATCGCGTCGATTTTTTCGATGGCTTCGTCAATCCGCTTGCTGGAGCCTTTGACATAGGCGCCGATGTGGATCAGGTCCTCGGCTTCCTTGTAGACCGCCATCAATGCGCGCATGTGCTGCGCGGCCTCGCGGTGCTCCTTCGTCACGACGTCGGTCATGACGCGGCTGACGCTCGAAAGGATGTCAATCGCCGGGAAATGGTTCTGCGCGGCGATGGCTCTCGACAGTACGATATGGCCGTCGAGGATGCTGCGCACGGCGTCGGCGATCGGCTCGTTCATGTCGTCGCCGTCGACAAGTACGGTGTAGATGCCGGTAATCGAGCCTCGGGCGCTGGTGCCCGCGCGCTCCAAGAGGCGCGGTAAAAGTGCAAAAACGGAAGGCGTATAGCCTCGCGTCGCCGGAGGCTCGCCGATGGTCAAGCCAACCTCGCGCTGCGCCATTGCGAAACGCGTGACGGAGTCCATCATCAGTACGACGCGCCGTCCCTGATCGCGGAAATATTCGGCAATGGCCGTGGCGGTCATCGCGCCTTTGATACGGACCAGCGCCGGTTTGTCCGAGGTGGCGACGACGACAACGGAGCGCTTCAGGCCTTCCTCGCCGAGGTCGCGCTCGATGAAGTCGCGGACCTCACGGCCGCGCTCGCCAACGAGGGAAATCACGCTGATGTCCGCTTCGGTGTTCCTTGCAATCATTGAGAGCAACGTCGATTTTCCGACGCCGCTGCCCGCCATGATGCCGATACGCTGGCCGGAGCCGAGGGTAATCAGTCCGTCGATGGCGCGGACGCCGACGTACAGCGAATCCTTGATGCGCGGACGCTGCAACGGATCGGGCGGCTCGGCGTGGAGCGGATATTCCGTCCGCGAAAGGATCGGGCCTTTGCCGTCCATCGGGTTGCCGAGCCCGTCGAGGACGCGCCCCAAAAGTTCCATGCCGACTTTGACCTGCAAGGTCTTTTGCGCCGCCACGACTTCGCAGCCCGGCCCGATGCCCTGCATTTCGCCAATCGGCATCAAAAGTACAAGCCCTTCGCGGAAGCCCACGACCTCCGCCGGAATCGGCTCGACGTTCGGGAAGCGCGATTTGATGTAGCAAAGCTCACCGAGACTGACGTTCGGCCCCTTCGACTCGATGACGAGACCGATGACCTGCGTGACTTTGCCGCTCATCTTGATGGACTCGGTGTCCTCAATCGCGCGGGAAAATTTTTTCAGATTCAGTTCCATCATTTCATGGCGTCCTGTATGGATTTTCGAATCATATCAAGCTGCGTTGAAAGGCGGGCGTCGACGTTGCCGTTCGGCGTCTCAATGACGACATCGCCCTGGGCAAGATTTTCATCGGAATGTATTTCCAAGAGCGCCTGTCCTTCGAGAAGCCCTTGAAACTCGGAGCGCCCCATCAGCACGAAGTCGTAGCTCTCCGGCGCAACGCGGATATGCACTTCGCTCTGGTCCTTGACCTTCAGAAGCGCCTTCCGCACCAACGGCAGGATGATGGTCGGCACGTCGAGGAAGTGCTGCGGAAGTACATGGTCGGCAATCTCCATCGCCAAGGTCGCGATCTCGTTCTCCGCTTCCTGCACATAGGCGCGGCATTCCTCTTTCGCGTCCGTCAGCGTCTTCTCCGCCTTCGCGTTGGCGTCGATAATCGTCTGCTTCTGCTCCTCGCGGACCTGACGGATGCCCTCTTCACGGCCTTCCGCAAATCCCTGCTCGTGGCCGTTCTTTTTCGCGTCCTCCATGATATGACGCGCTTGCTCGTGGGCGTCGTCGAGGATGGCTTTCGTCTCCTGCGTCGCGTCGGCGCGCATGACCGCGCAGTCCGTTTTCGCTTTGGCCAAAAGCTCGTCCGCTTCTTTTTTCTTCGCGTGGCATTCCGCCATCATTGCTTCGCGGGCTTTCTCCGTCGCTTCCTTCGCGTAGGCGATTTCTTTTTCCGCCTGCGCTTTCAGGAACGAAATTTCCGCCTGCGCCTTTTCCATCGCCTCGGCTACTTCCGCCGAGACTTCCTTGGTCAGGCCATCTTCCGAAGAAAGCCCCTCTTCCGTCGCCTCGTCCGGGTCGTTTTCCGGCGGGGGCGGCGGAGGCGGAGCCTCAATGACGACGGGATCGCCCCAGACGGAGTCTTTAATGATCTTAGACAATCATTTCTTCTCCCTTTCCGCGTGCGACGACGATTTCGCCCTTGTCCTCCAGATTGCGGATGACGTTGACGATACGCTGCTGCGCTTCCTCGACGTCGCGGATCTTGACCGGTCCCATGAATTCGATTTCTTCGCGGAGCATATCCGCCGCACGGCTGGACATGTTCTTGAACACCTTGTCGGCAACTTCTTTCGGCGTCGCCTTCAAGGACAGAGACAAATCTTTGTTGTCGACATCGCGCAGGATTCTCTGAATCGAGCGGTCGTCGATCATGACGATATCCTCGAACACGAACATGAGCTTCTTGATTTCCTCGGTGAGTTCCGGGTTGTCCACTTCGAGGGTCTCGATGATCGCTTTTTCCGACGTGCGGTCGACACGGTTCAATATTTCGACGATAGCCTTGACGCCGCCTGCCGTTGTGAAGTCCTGCGTGACGAGTGCGGAGAGCTTGCGCTCCAATACGCGCTCGACTTCGCGGATGACATCCGGCGAGGTGCGGTCCATTTCGGCGATGCGCTTCGCGACGTCGGCCTGCTTGTCCGAAGGCAGCGCGGTCAGAATCATCGCCGCCTGATCGGAGTCGAGGTACGCCATGACCAGCGCAATCGTCTGCGGGTGTTCGTTCTGGATAAAGTTCAAAAGCTGGGATGGGTCGGTCTTCCGAAGGAAATCGAAAGGCCGGACCTGCAGGCTCGTGGTCAGGCGGCTCAGGATGTTGGCCGCTTTTTCCGAGCCGAGGGCTTTTTCGAGGACGTCCTGCGCGTATTCGAGGCCGCCCGTCGAGAGGTAATCCTGCGCCATCGCGAGCTGGTAAAACTCACTGATGACATAAGCCTTTTGCGCGGGGGAAACTTGCTTCTGGCTGGCGATTTCCAGCGTGATGCGCTCGATCTCGTCGTCGCTCAGGTGCTTGAACACCGGAGCGGAAAGCTCCGGGCCGAGCGTGATGAAGAGGATGGCCGCTTTCTGTTGGTTGGACATATCCTCTAAGGGTTCGTCATACATATCCTCGGGCATCGTCCGTCACTCCTCTGAAAGCCAAGTTTTGACCAGGAGGGCAACTTCCTCCGGTTTGTCGTTGATGAGTTTTTCAATCGCCTCACGCTGCGCGATGAGCTGCTTCTCCTCCGGCGTAAGCTCCGCCTCAGGGATCTCATTCGCTTCCAGCGCCGCGGCGCGATAATCTTTCTGCGCCTGCAATTCCTGTGCTTCGCGCAAGCGCGCGTTTTCTTCTTCCTGTCTCTGACGTTCTTCTTCTTCCTGTCTTGCCAACTCCGCCAGCCGCCTTTCTTCTTCCAGACGCGCCTCCTCGGCCTCTTTCGCCAGCCGCTCCTGACGGCGCTTCCAAATGATGTAGCCGATGACGGAAGCAATGATGAGAACTATGAGCGCTATTACTGCATACATAATCCGATTCTGCCTGTCTATCTCCGCCTGCTCCGCGGCTGCCAAACGATCCGCGACCTCCGTGCTGAATGGCAGCGGCTCGACGGACACCGTGTCGCCGCGCTCACGGTTCAGGCCCACGGCGGACGAGACGGAGCGCATGATACTGTCGCGCTGCGCCTGCGTGATGTCGTCGTTGACGAGCACCGCGATGTTCACGCGCCGGATGGAGCCGGGCGAAGCAATAACTTTCTGTTTTTCCTCGTTGATCTCGTAGTTTTTCGTCGATTCCTTTTTCTCGTAGTTCGCGTTGGCGACTTCCGCTTCCGCCACATAGCCGGGAACGTTCGCCTGCACGCCCGCGGGGCCGCCCGGATTGTTCGAGGTGCCGGTGTAGCTCTCGCTCATATCCTGCTGGCTGCGGATGATGCCGGAGTCTTCCACCACCGGCGTAAAGGTCTGCCGGTCGATCTGCTTCTGGTCGAAGTCCAGCTCCACGTTGACGCGGACAAATGCGCGCCCTGCGCCCAGCGCCTGGTCGAGAAGGCTCTGCACGTCCTTCTGCATCCGCTGCTGGACTTTGCGCGTCATTTCCATCTGCGTGATGGTCTTCGCGCTGACGCCCTTTTCCTCGAACTCTTCCTCGTCGGGGTCGTTCAAGATCTTGCCCCGCTCGTCGACGATCGTGATATTTTCCGGCAACAGTCCTTGGATGCTGTGCGCGGTCAAGTTGACGATGCCCTTGATTTCCTGCTTCGTGAGCTGCTGGTCGGGCTTCAGCTTCAACATGATCGACGCCGTGGCCGGTTTTTCATTCTTCTTGTAGAGGCTGTCTTCGGCGAGTACGATATGGACGCGCGCGCGGTCTACCGCCGCGATCTGCTCTATAGTGCGCGTCAGCTCGCCCTGCAACGCTTGCAGGTAATTGACTTTGTTCTGGAACTCCGTGACGCCGAGCTTGCTGTCGTCAAAAATCTCGAAGCCCTTATGCCCGCGCGGAAGTCCCTGGGTCGCAAGGTCGAGACGCACAGTGTGTACGTCTTTCGACGGCACGAGAACCGTGACGCCGCTGTCGGTCTCCTGCACTTCATATTGAACTTTCTGCTCATTCAGCTTTGCTACGACGTCGCCCGCGTCCTTCGTCTCCATGTTCGTGAAGAGGGGCACGAGGTCCGGCTTTCTGCCGTACATGAAGCTTGCGCCGACGATTGCCGCAATGAGCAAAACGACCGCGCCAAGCGCCATATAGCGTTGTTGCTTTGTCGTCTTGTTCCAAAGCTGCAGATATCGTTCTTTCCAGTCTGCCATCTTTTCCATCCCTTCGAATCAGTACGAAAAATCAGGCATGGCTTAGACCTGCATGCGCATGAGCTCCTGATAAGCGGAGAGCGCCTTGTTCCTGACCTGCATCGTGAGGTTCAAGGCAATCTCCGCCTTTTGCCCCGCGATGACGACCTGCGAAATGTCGTCGATCTCGCCCGCAGCCAGCGCCGCGTTCAAAACGTCGGATTTCTTTTGGAGCGCGTTCGTCTCCTTCAGCGCGTCCACAAGATATTGCCCAAAGGACCTGACTTCCGGCTCGGGAAGCGTCTCGCCAAGATGGCTCGTCGCGCTCATCTTGACCGGGGTCATCTGCAAGGGTACCATTTCCATGACGTCACCTCAATTATATATAACGCGAAATATTTTCGCCTAAGATACCGTTTAACGTCCGATTTCCAGCGCCTGGTTCGTCATCGCCTTGGCGGCGTTGATGGCGGTCACGTTCGCCTCGTAAGCGCGGGACGCGGTGATCAGGTCCACCATTTCCGCGACGGCGTTGACGTTTGGGCGCTCCACATAACCCTCGGCATTCGCGTCGGGATGGCCCGGATCGTAAACCAGCGGTCCCTGCCGCCGATCCTCTTCAATGCGCACGGCGCGGACGCCGTTGCCCCGGTCTCGGCTCTTGCGGTTCTTGCCACGCAGGGCGTGCGCCATGAAAAAGCCGAAACCTTTCTGCTCGTCATATTCGCGCGGCTGGAAAACGACATAACGCCGATGATAGGCGCCGCCCTCCAGTGTGCGCGTCGTGTTCGCGTTTGCCAAGTTGTTGGAAATTACGTCCATGCGGAGACGTTCCGCCGTCAGCGCGGACGCCGATGTGTCGATTCCCCCGAACATGCTCATCTTCATTACCTCTCAACCGTCAAAGATTATCAGCTTTCGCCGCCCTGCATCACGGACTTGATCTTGGAGATATGCCCGCCAAGCATCCGCGTCATCGCGTTGTACCAAAGCTGGTTTTTCGCGAGGCTTGCCATTTCTATATCAATATCGACGTTGTTGTTGTCCACGCGCATCGTCGTGGTGTCGTCCCTCTGGACGTAGGCGTTCGCCCGGTCATGCTTCGGGATCGGAAGATGCCGGTCATGGGTGCGGACCAGAGGCAGCTTATCGCTATTGTCGCCGAACAATTCTTTCGCCAGGACTTCCTCGAAGACGACTTCGCTCCGCTTGAAGTTCGGCGTATTGACGTTCGCAAGATTGTCCGAAATGACTTCATGTCTAAGATTCGCGGCGGAAATTCCCCGTTCCAAAATATCGAAATTCGACGACCGCATGATCTGATCGAGCATCCAAATCCCCCCATGAAAAGAGAAAGCGCACAAAATTCGCCCAAAGCCCCTTCTCTTCCGGCGACGCCAAAAGCGAAAGGAGCGAAGGCGTACTGCTCCATTTGATAGCTTTCTCTATTTTACCATTTTTTCGGACAGAAAATAGTCTTATCCTTAATTTTTTGCCCGAAAAATAAGAAACAGGATATTTGTCCTAACCTATTGGAAGAATTTTCAGTGTTTCAGCTTCTCGATCTCTCCGAGCAGATGCTTGTTCAACACTTTGATATATGTGCCCTTCATCCCAAGAGAACGGGACTCGATGATGTTCGCCGATTCGAATTTGCGCAGCGCATTGACGATGACCG
>CACYUQ010000042.1:3871-17185 GCA_902777615.1 uncultured Selenomonadaceae bacterium | reverse complement strand
GAAGACGGCGTAATCGGATAGATTGCCGCGACGTCGGTAAACGCGTAAGAGATATACGCCGCCGCCGTGTTGCCATCCATCGTCTTCATTTTCTTTCCCATAAACCGTGATCCCCCTCTTAAATATGATACATGCTTCAAAATGCCGCCCGGTTTCCCCTGAATGTCCGGGGCAGAATTTCCACAACATACCTTTATATTATACACCTATACACCCCATGAAAACAACCGTAAATCAAAAAGTCCCTCGGAAAAATCCGAGGGACCTCAAACTCATTTGTTTTTAAGCGCGGCTTGGCGCTCGCAGGCCGACGCCGAATCGCAGCTTTTTCAAGTCACCCGCATTTTCCGCGCGCAATACGCAGGAGCTGCCGCAATGTTCGCACTCCAGCACGATATAGCTGCCGCGGATGTCCGCCGTCAATTCCTCGCTGCCGCAGGGACAGACGATGTCGCCGACCCGCGCCATGTCGTGGACGCGGTTCAGCGCTTCCAGCAGGATGCGCTGTTTTTCGATGAAATTCTTGCCGTCGTGGGGATGAAGCGCCTCGAATTCCTCCTGATTGAAGCGCATCAATTCTTCGATGCGTCTGCGCCGCCCGATGTAGCCCAGCTCGAACCGATCCGTCGCGCAGTAGATTTTCTCAAGGCCGATATGACGAAGACGACGCAATGCGTACACGAAACGGTTCTCGGTGCCGCAGACGACGCAAACCGCCTCGACGGCGACGCGGCCATGCGGGAGACGGACGAGCCGCGCCTTTTCATGACCGCAGCTTTCGCAGATGATTGATGCTTCCCGCCCGAACGAGAAGAAGGGGACGTCGTGGACGTGGATGCTGCCGCAATGCTGGCAATACAACGCCAGCGCGCAAACGTTCCTGATGAGCACGTCCGTCGCCCCCTCTCCGGTGATTCACGTCGATTACATAGGTATATTTCGCGACGCGCGCAAAAAATCCTGCCGCTCGCGGCAAAAAGACACAAAAAAACGCCGGAGAGAAATCTCTCCGGCGAAATTTGCTTCAATACGGAATTACTGCGAAATGTCCATGGTGTTCTGGCGAATCGCTTCAAGAGTCGCGTTTTTCGTATACGCCTGCTTCTCCTCGAACTGCTCGAAGGTGCTGGTCGTTTCCTGCATCTTCTCCGCCGTCGCACGGTTGCCCTCGCGAGCTGCCATTTCATTCGACTGCTGGAACCGAGATGTACCTGCCTTCGTCTCGCCCCCAAAGTTGGACACGCTCAGATTTCTCGAAGCCTCTTTCGAAGCTGCGTGTGCCGCGCTGTATCCCTGCTGCGCCGTTTGATTGGCAATCGTATTGAGTCCCACACTGCCGATCAACATTTTCATTACCTCCTTGTCTGATATTACTTCACTGTCATTATATAGCAAAGATTTATCCAACGCAAGCGTTTTATAAAAAGATTCCAAAATTTTTTAAAAAAATTTTGGAATCTTTTATTGTTCACGTCCGTCAATCAGTTCTTTCCTGTCCGGATCGTAAACCGCGATCAGTTTGCCGTCCTTGTCTGTCAAGCGAATCGGCTGCAGTGTCAGCTTCCCGTTGGTAATGTTGAACGCGTCTGTAGCCGCCACGAGGCCGCCGAAATCAATCGTCACATCGTAGAAAGCCAGCTCTTTGCGGATATTGTGGAAACGCCCAGCGAGGGCCTTAAAGGGAATCCACTGATAGCGCCCCTTGCTCGACACAAATTTGCCGCCGTAAGACGTTTTCTGCACGCTGCCTTTGGAATCCACTTCGATGTCGAGCTCCACGAAGCAGCGGAGCCCGGCGCCGGGAAGCGCTTTTTTTGCGCGCAGCCGTTCCCCGTGCCCTTCGATATGATAATAGCGCGTATCCAGATTGTACCAGCCCTCGGCGTCCAGCACCCCGCCGTAGACGGACGCGTGTACATCCGAGAAGCGGATCATCGCGTCCTCGTAATCAATATCCCCGTCCACGTTCGTGAAATCCAGCGCCGGAATGCGCAGCCTGTCGAAATGCAGCGTGCCGTGCCCGACGGGATGTGTCAGCTCGCCTTCGAAGTGCACCGCCATGGATAACGGGTCGTGCACGTCCATGCCGAAGCCAAGGGACGCCGGATCCACCACGTCCACCAGCATCATCAGGTCGCATTGCGGCACCGCCTTACGAAAATCAATCTTCCCGTTCAGGAATATGCCGCTGCCGATCATGTCCCCGCCGAACGGCCCGGTGGCCAGCTTGAGCTTCATCCTGTCCTTGGAGTTGAGATCCATGTCCAGACGAACCGCTTCTAAGAGATAATGACGTTCCCGGTAAAAGACCTCGACCATGCAATTATCCAAAAAAATATGGAGATCGAGCCACTCCCCGCTATGATTGAAATTTTTCCAGTCCTGCTCCATCTGTTGGCGCTGCCGCTGACGTTTTTCCTCTCCCTCGGCGAGGAGCTGGGCCTCGGTCTTGTCCTCGTCGCGAGCTTTCAGTTCTTTTTTCTCTTTCAGCGGCTCGCGCGGCGCGGGCGAACGGATGAAATCGACGCTCATATCCTCGTTCAGCCGTATGGACACCTTCGCGTGGTTGATTGCCAGACGTTCTATCGACGTCGAGGAAAACCGCTGGAGCAATGAGTCGAGAATATCCACTGTGAACTCCCCGTCGGGGATATAGAGGATGCGCTTACCTTCCGGATCCTTCCATTCCAGGCCTTCGAAGTAGACGTACCCCATGGGGGAAGCGAGGATGTATTCCGCGGTTATCGTACCGCTCAAAAGGTCCTGCTCCTCCATTGCCTTGTTGAAAATCCATGCCGCGCTTCGGCAGTAAATTTCCAGCACCAAGACAATAAGAAGCAAAACGCTCGGCACGATATACCAGAGAGGACTCTTGAATCTGCGCCGCAGCCAAGTTTTTTTCAGGCGGGCGGGACCGTTTTCCCAAACGGTCGTCATGCCTTCCCGCCAATCACCCTTGGGTTTCATCGCACGCCTGTCAGAGCCAGCACCTTTGCCTTGAATTCCTCCGCCGGGAGCTGCGCCAGCGAGTGGATTTTTTCCACCAGCGAAGTTTCCTCAGTGCGAAAGACCGCCGTCGAGCTGTTACGCACTTTCTCACGCACCGCGGCTTTGGCCCGTGCCCAGAAATCCGTCGGGCTCTCCACCGCCGCGCGCAGCACGCCCGCCTCGTCCCGCTCCACCGCTTTCGCGAAGCCTTCCTCGATCATCCGCACCAGCTCGTCGTACAGGATGTCTTCGCGATATTGGATGGGCTTGTACGCCATCTTGTACTCGCCGAAAGCAAAGCCCTCGACAGCCACTCGCACGTTCAAAAGCGCCGCGTCCGTCGCCCGGCCCGCACAGCCGACAAAATAGCGACGCTGGATCGTAAACCGTTCGTCCGGCTCCTCGCAAAGATACAGCTCGATATGCACATCGCCGACCGAGACGCGCCCAATATGCCCCACCAGCATCTCGTCATCGTTCGCAGATTTTACGATCAGACGCTTCATCTGCCGAAAATGCTCTTCCGTAAACTCATCCCAAAGAAAATCCATTTGCGTGTCTCTCCCTTCCCAACGGAACTTCTTTATATTACATTCAACGCCGCACAAAAATCTCCTGCCGCTTTTTTCATTCTGCGCCGTCGAGCACGCGAAAAAGTTCCCGCGCCCGCCGTTCATCTTCACGGATTTGCCGAACGAGCGCATCCGCAGACGGGAAGCGGATTTCGCCCCGCAATCGCTCGACAAACCGGACCGCAATCCGCTCGCCGTAAAGATTGCCGGAAAAATCGAGAAGGTGCGTCTCAACGCGCAACTCGACGCCGTCGAAGGTCGGGTTGTCTCCGACATTGGCGATACCTGGATGCGTTTCGCCATTTTTCCTAAGCACGCACGCCGCGTAGACGCCGATCGCGGGGCACGCCCCGCCTTTTCGCGGCAACAGGTTCGCCGTCGGAAACCCAATCTTCCGCCCGCGCTCGTCGCCGTGCGCCACGACACCCTCGATCTCAAACGGCCGCCCCAAAAGTTCTCCCGCAAGCCGCACGTCGCCCGTCGACAGCAACGCGCGAATCCGCGTGCTCGACACTGTTTCTCCCGCATGGGAGAGCAGCGGCACTTTCTCGACACGAAAGCCCAGCGCTTGTCCCCGCGCGGCGAGAAAATCCGGCGTCCCACGCCCACCCGCGCCGAAGGAAAAATTTTCGCCGACAACCACGGTGCACGGCGCGAGCACGTCCGCCAAACGCGAAAGGAATTCCTCCGCCGAAAGCGCCGCCAACGCCTCGGTGAAGCGCTCCTCAATCAAGACATCGACGCCGAGCAACGCAAAGACGCGGCGGCGCTCTTCCCGCGAGGAAAGCGCGGGCGGCACGTGCTCCGGTGCGAGCACCGACAGCGGATGATTTTGGAACGTGAAAAGGGCGCAGGGAACTTTCGCCCCCTGCGCCAATGAAACGGCACGGGAAATCAACGCTTGATGGCCGATGTGCACGCCGTCGAACGTGCCGATGGCGACGACACCCCCCCGCGCGTTTTGCGCGTCACACGCATCCAAAATCCGCTCCGCGATTTTCATGCGCCGCCTTGCTCCTTTCCCTAATAACCATATACCTTCTCTGACACGAGCGACGACGACACTTCTTCGTACCGCCCGATTCCCAGAAACGCGCCGCCGGAAAAAATCGCAATCGGTTCCGTCCCGTCCAAGCGCTCCTCAATATGCGTCGGGAGGCCGTGCAAAAACGCCCGCCCGCGCGCCTCCGGCAATTCGTATCGCGCCAGATGCGTCAAATATTTCTCCGGCGGCTCCACTCCCGCTTCGCCGAGCGCCGCCAATTCCTCCGGCGTGTGCGCGCTGTCCAGTGAAAAATCGCCGACGCGTCGACGCACGAGAAACGCCATCGTCGCCGGGACACCCGCCGCGCGCCCGATATCGCGGCAGAGCGAGCGGATATAGGTGCCTTTCGAACATTCGACGTCGAGCAGCAGTGTTTTTTTCCGCTCGTCACGCGCCAAAATTTCCAGCCGATAAACTGTCACACACCGCGACGGTATTTCCACCGCCGCGTTTGCCCGCGCGAGGTCGCAGGCGCGCCGTCCGCCGATTTTCACGGCGGAATAGATGGGCGGCGTCTGCGAGATTTCCCCCGTCAACGAATGAACCGCGCTCGCCAGTGTTGCCTCATCCGGCATCGGCGCACCGCTTTCGGCGACGATTTCGCCGAGATCGTCGCCGCTGTCCGTCTCCATACCGAAGAGTAATTCGGCGCGATATGCCTTCCGGGTGCCGCCAACATACTCCAAAAGGCGCGTCGCGCGTCCGACGGCGATGGGCAGCACGCCCGACGCGCCGGGGTCCAGCGTGCCCGCGTGTCCCGCTTTTTTCAGCCCGAGCACGCGTCGCACACAGCCGACAGCGTCATGGGAACTCATGCCGGGCGGCTTCAAGAAATTGACAAATCCATCCCGCACAAGCGTGCCTCCTTTTATTTCAGCACTTCGCCCAGCGCCTCAAGCACGTCCTTTTTCGCTTCTGCCAGCGGCTTTTTGACCGGGAAACCCGCCGCACGGATATGGCCGCCGCCGCCAAACTTCATCGCGACCTTGCTGACGTCCAACCCTTTCGAGCGGACACTGACGCGACAGAAATTCTCGTCCATGCACTTGATCAGCACGGCGATTTCGACGCCTTCGATGACCCGCACGAAATCGATGAAGCCGTCGGTGGTGTCGAGGGACGTGGCAAGCTCCCTGTCGAGGTACAGCCCCGCAACGCGTCCGTCGTAGGAAAGCTCCATGGTCTGGAGCGCCGCCGCCTGTCCGCGCACGATGGCCTCCGGCTTTTCCTCGATCGCCTCGGACACCTGCTCGGGCCGCACACCCGCTTCGAGGAGCCGTGCCGCTGCGCGCATCGTATCGGGGCGCGTATTCGAGTATTTGAAAAAGCCCGTGTCGGTCGCCATGCCCGTATAAAGCGGCGTGGCAACCTCCAAGGGAAACTCCCCACCGAGATGGTCGATAATCTCATAAATCATTTCCGCCGCCGCCGCGCGATGATCGTTGTACAGGAAATCCGCTTCCCCGCCGTTTGAAATGTGGTGGTCGATATTGAGTACGGGTAGCCCTTGCGCCGCTTTCGCCACCTCGCCGATGCGGTCGAGGCTCGTGTCGAGAATCACGAGCAATTCGGCGTCGGAGGTTTTTCCCGTCTCCGGGCGCACGATTTTCTCATACCCGGGCAGGAAAGAAAGATTTTTCGGCAGCTTGTCGTCGATCATCACCGTCGCATCTTTGCCCTTGCTGCGCAAGAAAGCCGCAAGGGCCAGCGTCGAGCCGATTGCATCGCCATCCGGGTTCACGTGCGCCGTAATCAAGAGCTTTTTTGCCGCCATCAGCTTTTCGGCAGCTTCCGCCATCGTAATATTCATTCGTCCTCCCCACCTTTCTTTTCCGCATCTTCCTTCTGCACACGCAGCAAAAGTTCCTGGATATGCGCGCTGTACGCCATCGAGTCGTCCAGTTCCAGCGAAAGCTCCGGCGTGTAGCGCAACCGCACGCGATGGCCGACCTCGCGTCGAATGAATCCCAGCGAGCGGGTCAGCCCGCGCAGGGAATTCGCCATCTGTTCTTCGTTGCCCATCAGACTGACAAAGACGCGCGCAGAGCGCAAATCGCTGGTGACATGCACCCGCGTGACCGTCACGAACCCGATGCGCGGATCCTTCAGGTCCTCCAAAATAATCTTACTGATTTCCTGCTTCATCAGCTCTTGGACGCGTTCCATACGCAACTGTCCCATAAAAAATATCCTTTCCTAACCTATAATACTTGACACCTTGCCTTCCCCTTGAGGGGAAGGCTTATTTTACAATTACTTCTACAAAAAACAGCCTGCGAAGTTGCGCCGCAGAAAACGGCAAAGCCTCCGCAGGCAGTCTGTTCCTATCTCAGTATCCTTTTTCTTCCGCCGCGGCGTTGACCTCGGCAATAGAAGTCTCAATTTCCTGCATCTCGTAAACTTCGAGGATGTCGCCCTCGCGGAAGTCTCGATAATCTTTCAGCGTCAAGCCGCACTCGTAACCGGCCGCCACTTCCTTCACGTCATCCTTGAAGCGGCGCAGCGAATCCAGCTCGCCGTCGAATACGACGATATGGTCGCGGATGATGCGCACCTTGGAATTGTTCGTGACCTTGCCTTCCAGCACATAGCAGCCCGCGACAAGCACTTTCGAGAACTTCATGACCTGACGGATCTCGACCTTGCCGCTGATGACCTCTTTGTACTTCGGCGCCAGCATACCGGACATGGCCGCCTTGACGTCGTTCAGCGCGTCATAAATAACCTGATATGTGCGGATGTCGATGTCCTCCGCGTCCGCCGCCTTGCGCGCGTTCGCGTCGGGGCGCACGTTGAAAGCGATAATCAGAGCGTTGGACGCCGCTGCCAACATGACGTCGGACTCGTTGACCGCACCGACGCCGGAATGAACGATGCTGACACGCACTTCCTCGTTCTTGTTCAGCGCCAGGAGTGAGCTGTTCAGCGCCTCGACAGAGCCCTGCACGTCCGCTTTGACCACGATGTTGAGGTCCTTGATATGGCCTTCCTGAATCTGGTGGAACAGGTCGTCCAGCGAGACCTTCTTGGAATGAATCAATTCCGTACGCTGTTTTTCGATACGCTTGTCCGCAATCGCGCGTACCAGCTTCTCGTCGAGCACCGCCAGCTCGTCGCCCGCCTCGGGGACGCCCGAAAGGCCAAGCACCTCCACCGGCATAGACGGACCGGCTTTCTTGACATTTTCGCCGCGGTCGTTGATCATCGCGCGCACCTTGCCGTAAGTCGTGCCGGCGATGATCGAATCGCCGATGCGGAGCGTGCCCTTCTGCACGAGCACCGTTGCCACCGGACCACGTCCTTTGTCGAGCTGCGCCTCGATGATGACGCCGCGCGCGTCGCGGTTCGGGTTCGCCTTGAGTTCCTGCACCTCGGCGACGAGCAGGATATTTTCCAAGAGGTCGTTGATGCCCATCTGCTTTTTCGCGGAAACGGGCACCATGATGACGTCGCCGCCCCACTCCTCGGACACCAGCTCATGCTCGGCGAGCTGCTGCTTGACGTGGTCCGGGTTCGCCCCCGGCTTGTCGATCTTGTTGATTGCGACGATAATCGGCACGTTCGCCGATTTCGCATGGTTGATGGCCTCGATGGTCTGCGGCATCACGCCGTCGTCCGCTGCGACGACGAGAATCGCGATATCCGTGACCTGCGCGCCGCGCGCGCGCATCGCCGTGAACGCCTCATGACCCGGCGTATCAAGGAACACGATTTTCTTGCCTTGGCAGTTGACCTGATACGCGCCGATATGCTGGGTAATGCCGCCCGCCTCGCCGCGCGCCACCGAACTTTTCCGTATGACATCCAAGAGCGACGTCTTGCCGTGATCGACATGGCCCATGACCGTGACCACCGGCGGACGAAGCAATAAGGACTTCGGATCATCCTCGATTTCGGGGATTTCCGTCATATCGATCTCCGGCGGCAATGCCTCCACCGTTACGCCAAATTCACTGGCAACGAGTTCCGCCGTATCGTAGTCGATTTCCTGATTGATCGTCGCCACCGAGCCCATCAAGAACAGCTTCTTGATAATGTCCGCCGCCGTGCAGCTCATCTTGCTGGCAAGATCGCGCACGGCGATCATCTCGCCGATCTTGATATGCGTTGGGCGCGCGATCTCCACTTTCTGCGGCTGCTGCGGCTGGTTCTTGTTCTTGCGGTTCTTCCGGCCGGGGCGGTTCTCGTTCCGGTTGAATCCGCCGTTGTTGAAGTTCCCATTGTTGTTGTTCCTGCGCTCGTCTCGGTTATTCTTGCCGCCGCGCTTTCCGCCGTTGAAACCGCCGTTGTCACGGTTCCGACGATTCCCGTCGTTTCCGCCCGCACGACGGTTGCCGCCGTCATTCCCGTTCACGCGGCGGTTCCCGTCATTCCCGCCGGAATTGTTGTTCCGACGTTGGTTGTTGTTATTTCCCGTGTTCTGTTGCGGACGGCCCGCACCGGCTCCTTGCATATGTCCGTTTCTTCCTCCTGTCGGACGATTTTCTCCACCTTGCTGTACCGGGCGTCGTTCATTCTCTGCGCTCGGTTGCTGTGCAGGTTTCTCAGGCGCTTGCTGCTGTTGCTGTGCCTGCGGCTGCACTGTCGTTTGTGGCTGCGGCTGCGATTGACGCTTCGTCTCGCGCTCCTGTTCCTCGCGCCGAGCTTTCGCAACCTCTTCGGCGCGCCGGGCTTCCTCCGCCGCTCTCCGCTCCGCGGCTTCCCGCTCTTCTCGCGCCGCGCGCTCCGCAAGCTCCTTCGCCTGCGCCGCCGCACGTTCCTCCGCTTCCTTCGCCGCCCGGACGTCCGCCGCACGCACGATGCGCCGCACCGTCCCCATCACCATCGGACGTGAAGCCGTCTGCGGTCGTATGCCAGGGCGCTGCTGCGCTTGGTTCTGGTTCTGCGGTTGGCTCTGCTTGGGTGCCTGTGGCTCCTTCGCCGCCGGCTTCGTCCCATGAGGTGCTTTCGGCTCCGGCTTTGCCGCGGGCGCGCCGCCTTTATGCCCCAAGGCCTTCTCCACCAGCGCTCGCTCCGCGTCTCCGACGCTCGCAAAATGGTTCTTGACCTCATGACCATGTTGCGTCAGGATTTTCATAATATTTTTGCTGTCTGTATTGAGTTCTTTCGCCAATTCGTAGACTCTCATAGCCCCACCTCCGAAATCCTTGCCTATATCCCCGTCGTCGGCTGAAGCTTCTCTGCGAGCGCCTTCGCAAAGCCCTCGTCCAAAAGGGCCGCCGCCGCCCGATACTCCTTGCCGAGGCATTGCCCCAGCTCCTCCTTCGTGAGCCGTGCATATACGGGAATGCCTTTCGCCGCAGCTTCCTTCATTATCGTTTCCTTGAAGCGCTCCGAAGCGTCTTCCGCGACGACCAGCGCTTTCACACGTCCGGCGGCCATCGCCTTCTGGATCGCGAATTCCCCGGATGCCGTCTTGCCCGCACGCTGCGCCATGCCGAGCAGTCCTTCGATCTTCTTGTCTATCATATATATCAAGTCCCCGCGGGGAACAATTCCGCCCGAAGCGCGGCCAGCACGTCCGCGTTCACCGGCCCCTGGAATGCTTTCTCGAAACGCCTGCGCTTTATCGCCGCGTCAAAGCACTCCGCTTTATGGCACACATAGGCGCCCCGTCCCGGTTTCTTGCCCGTGAAATCCGCCGAAAACGCGCCTTCCGGGCTTCTGACGATGCGTACAAGCTCCTTTTTCGGTCGAACCGTCTGGCAGCCGATGCACAAACGTTCAGGCGTCTTTTTTACGCCCGCCATTATGCATCATCGCCTTCCACAGAAAACGACTCCTCGCCCGTGACCTCGACGACGGCCATGTTCTCGTCCGGCTCTTCCTCCGCGGCCTGAGATTCGCTCTTGATGTCGATCTTCCATCCCGTCAACTTCGCCGCGAGGCGCGCGTTCTGTCCTTCCTTGCCGATAGCCAGCGAAAGTTGGTTATCCGGTACGACGACACGGGAGGCCTTCTCCTCTTCGTTAATCGCCACGGACACGACCTTCGCCGGGCTCAACGCGTTTGCGATATAATGCGCAGGGTCCTCGTTCCATTTCACGATGTCGATTTTCTCGTTCCTCAACTCCGTCACGATGGCCTGCACGCGCAGCCCTTTATGGCCGACGCAGGAGCCCACCGGATCGACGTCCTCGTCCTTCGAGTACACGGCGATTTTCGAGCGCATCCCCGGCTCACGTGCCACCGACTTGATCTCCACAATGCCGTCGTAAATTTCCGGCACTTCCAGCTCAAAGAGGCGCTTCAAAAGCCCCGGATGCGTGCGCGACACAGTGATCTGCGGACCTTTCGAAGTCCTGCGCACCTCGATGATATATGCCTTGACACGGTCGCCGTGCTCGTAAGTCTCGCCCTCGATCTGCTCCGACTGCGCCAGCACCGCTTCCGTCCGCCCCAAGTCGATATAGACGTTCCGGTTCTCGACGCGCTGCACGGTGCCCGTCACGATGTCGCTGGAGCGCCCGGAGAACTCGTCGTAAATATTGCCGCGCTCCGCCTCGCGGATCCGCTGCACCACGACCTGCTTCGCCGTCTGCGCCGCGATCCGTCCAAAATTCGCCGGCGTCACCTCGATTTCCAACACGTCGCCTTCCTCGTAATCGGGATCGATCGCTTGCGCGTCCGCCAACGCCATTTCCATCACCGGGTCCGTCAGTTCCCGCACGACGGTCTTGTGCGCATAAACGTGGAACTCGCCCGTTTCCCGGTCAATCTGCACATGCGCGTTCTGCTCCGAGCCAAAATTCCGGCGATACGCGGAAATCAACGCCGCCTCGATTGCGTCGAACAACACCTCCGGCGCAATCCCACGTTCCTTCGCCAAATCGTTGATCGCCATCATGAATTCTTTGGCGCGATCAAATTCCTGCACTTTCTTTCTGCCTTTTCCCCTGCTTCTCTTGATCAAGATCAAAATCCTCCCAATAAATTATATCTCTATATGTAAGCGCACCTGCGCAATCTTTTCCTTCGGGATCGGCGCACGCCCTTCCAAAATGAGCGCCGCACCGTCAAAGCTCTCGAGCACGCCGACGACCATCTTCTCCCCGTCCAGCGGTTCATAAAGGGAAACCTCCACAGTCTTCCCCTGTTCGCGCTCAAAATCACGGGGCTTTTTCAGCACGCGATCCAGCCCCGGCGAGGACACTTCCAAAATATACGGCTCCGGCATCACATCCTCCGCGTCCAGCCGCGCCTCCAGCTTTTCGCTGAGCGCCTGGCAATCCTCGATGCCGATTCCCTCCGACTTGTCGATGAACACGCGAAGGTACCAATCTTTCTCCTTAACATACTCGACGTCCACAAGCTCGACGCCGCTTTCTTCCGCCAACGCCTCCGCCATATTCCAGACGGCCTTTTCTACGGCACTCGCCACGCACATCCCCCCTTGCCCCGAGCCTTTTCCCGCCATGCTGCGTCAGATGTCGCTCGACGTAGCGATACTACGCCTTCGCGCCCTCTTCCTTGCCTGACGAAAAAATCCCTCGGCAAATACTTCTATAATGTACATAAGAGTAAAGAGTGGGCTCACACCCACTCTTCTCATCTACATCTATCATTCTGTCAAGAATTATAATGCCTTAGTTCAGAGTTTGTCAAGGACAAACTCTCATTTTCAGCATTTCGACGCGGCGGAATTTATCCACCGCGTCATAGCCCCCATCTCCCCTATTTCCTTTTACCGTTCCGCCAGCTTTGGTAATTTTTCCTTCAGGATCGGCACGCGCAGGCTCTGCCCGGCGCGGAGCGAGCCGTCGGCGGGCAGGCCGTTCACCTCTATGATGGCTTCCACCAGCTCCCGCACATCCTCCGTCCGCGCCGCGTACCGTGAAGCGATCATCCAGACGTTTTCCTTGCGCGCGACCTGTACCGTGGCAAAATCGCCGCTCCGAAGATACCCGTTGCCCAAATGAAACGGCAAGACCGTCGCTACGAACGCCGCGGCCAGCAGCACCCGCACCAGCAAGCTCGTCGTCTTTTTCTTTCGTTTCCTCATTGTCCCCATCTCCAGTCAGCGATTTCAAATTTCTGTTCTAAGAATTTTCGTTCTGAGAATTTTTGTTCCAAGAACTTCTGTTCTTATAATAATTGCAAAAATATGTTTTGTCAATAGTTTTAGAACAAATTTTTCGCAAAGATTTGTTTCTTTTTTCTTTCTGTGAACTCTGCCGCGAAATGTGGTATAATATGAACGCTGAGTGAGCGCGAGCTGAAGGCGAAGTGCGAACTTAGCGAGAATATATGCCCTTGTGGTATAATATAGAGGTTAAAAGACAACGCGAAAACGAAGTCCCCTCCCCCATCGCAGTACCCTTCGTTTTTGCCGGTTTATGCAGAGGAGAATCCGCATGACGATTCATGGAGCAGTTATCATTGAGCAGGGCGTAACTTTCGCCATCATTGCGGTCAAGCCTTATGTCACGCAATACACCGTGCGCGCCACGGCCTTCCGGCAGGAGATTTCCTATTTCTTCCCCAACATGCCAATCGTCCTGATGTCTCAGGACGCGAACGGCGCCCCCCATTATTTCGGTCGGAAAGACATCGTGGAATTCCTGAAGACCATCCGCGTCGACCAAATCCCTTGGAAGGAATACCACGTGTATTAACCCTCCCCCACCTCCCCCCCCACCGAAAAAAGTAAAAATGCGCAAATAAAAAACAGCCTTTCGTTTCTCATCGTACGAAACGAAAGGCTATTTT
>CACYUQ010000042.1:0-3849 GCA_902777615.1 uncultured Selenomonadaceae bacterium | reverse complement strand
AGATTTTGCCGCTTGTTATTTTTTTCGGCGCTTCTCGATAAACTCCAGCGCAAGCTCGGCGTTGCGCGCGGCGAGGTCGCGAAGATCCGCGAGCATTTCAGCGTTTTTCTTTCGGAATTCCGCGCGTCCTTCCCATTTCTCGCGGATTTTTTCCATCACTGCATCCGCCGTGACGTTTTGCAGATTGCCCGCCGCCGTCTCGCCGATGGAGCCGAGGAAACGGTCAATTTTCGGGTCGTAGGAAACGCCCACCATCGGAACGCACATAACGCCCGCGAAAATCAGCGCATGGAGCCGCACCGCCAGCAGCAAATCGAAATTTCCGACGAGGGACAAAAGCTCGCTGGTCGTGAATTCATCCTTCAACACGGTGGCTTTCGTCTTCATCCGCGCGGCAATATTCTCCGCCGTCCGCACATCCTCCGGCACCTGCATCGGGAAAAACACGATGCGCGCGTCCAGTTCCTCCGCTACACGGTCCGCCGTCTCCGCAATCGCCTGCTTGTAATGCTCCCAGCCGCGCCATTCACGGACGGAAATTCCGACGACAGGCTTCGCGCCGTCCGCCTTCGCCTTCTTCAAAATTCCGCGCCCGATGCCGAGGTCGACCGGATGAATAGCCAGCACCGGATCGGCGGTAACGAGGGTCTGCGGTTTCGCGATGCCGAGATTTTCGATTTCCTCAAAAGAACCGTGGTCGCGGACGGTAATCAGCGAAACGTTACCTGCAATACGACGCATCAGAGAACGCGCGAGCCCGCCGCAAACGGGGCCGATGCCCTGCGCGTAAAGCATGACGGGCACGCCAAGACGTTCCGCAAGCCAAATCACGCCGAGGTAATAGTACAGGCTCCGACCGCTGGTCACGTTCTGCAAAAGCGACCCCCCTCCGGACACGAGCAGGTCGGCGTGACGAAGTGCGCCGACAATGTCGCCCAAAGACAGCCACGAGACGGCTCGAACGCCGTGCCGTTTTTCCGTGTCCTCCGGATCGGCAGAAATGACCGTAATATTCACTTGTGGGTCCAGATCGGATAAAACCTCGATCATCGCCGCGAGCATCGCCTCGTCCCCGGCATTTTTCGAGCCGTAATACCCGGATACCACAATCCGCTTCATGCTGTAAAATTAAACTCCTTTAATTATCAGATACTCGAACGAAAAATTTATGCCAACACTCCGCGGCCACCATCAGCACTGCACCAATGCCCGCGCCCAGCACGATACCGCCGATACCGCGCGCAACGGACATCATGACCGGTGTCCGCATGTGCGCAAAGGTCTCGACCATCGAGCCCTGCCCGATTGTCGCCGCCATCACCAACGCAAAGAACAGGATTGACGGCCATTTCCGCGCCCAAGCGAAGGCCGCCAGCATAAACGCCGGATGACCGATCAAAAGCTCCTTCGAGCGCGGCCTTGCGTACATCGCTTGCTCCAGGAACGCGCGGAAACGAAGCTCCAGCCCCGAAACCGGCATTCCCATATTGTGACCGGAACGCGCGATGAACACGACGCCGGCAATCAACACGAAAAACAGCGCCGCGAGCATTTTCACCGTGACGGTCCTGTCCATCAAGCCCCGAATCTGCGTCCAAGCGTCTTCTCCTTCCGCCAGCGCGCCGCCGAATAAATCGAAACGCTGCATGAAGCCGACGGCCACCAAGACCAACGGCAACACAAAGGTCAGCTTAATGCCGCGGAAAATATTGACCTCAAGGAAATATTCGACGTCGGACAGCGAGCCGGAAAGGTACGCCGCACCAATGAACGACAGCGCGCCCGTCACCCAAAGTGCCAACGCCGCCGCGCCAAACAAGCGCGGAAGCGACCAGTCGTCATCCGGTTCTTTATCACGGATGCGGTCAAGCATCCAGAGCATCGCTATCGATGGGAAGAGATTCGCGCTGGCCAGCGACGCCAGCAGCCGGATTTTCCCACCGTGCCCCATCAGCACGGGAACCGCCATAACCAGCGCTCCCGCCGCAAAAAGCAACAGCTCGATCTTCGGCCGACGATTCAGCCATGGCAGAACCAGTGACAAATACAGCACGCCCGCTGCCGCCACGCCAACCATCACCAATGCGCGCAGCACGCGGGACGGTTCGAAAGGCTCAAACCACGTCGCCGGGCCGAAGGAAAAACCATGAGCCGCCAACGCGTCGTGAGTCGCGCGGAAATAGTCCATATTCGTTTCGTACAGCGTTTTCCCGAGCTGCGGTTTCTCAAACAACCGCAACAAATCGACGCGAATATTGCGCTCCTCGTCGGTATTGACCCAGCGCTCGATGGCGACGGGCACCGCGATCTTTTCCATCTCGTCCTTCGCGATGGAATAGAGCCGCGCCGCTCGATAGTCCAACATCTTCGCCAGCTCCAAAAGCCCATCCTGCTTGTAGAACTGGAGCTGTGTCGGCGCTTCGATCAAACCGAGCGTAAGGTTTCGCTCTTTACATTCTTTTGCCACCGCATCCAGCGCGTTGGGCGCGCCGAGCGCCTGCTTGTCGGAAAAGATGAGCTCCGAGACACGAATCCCGTCGAGACGATGGAACATCGCCGCCACATCCTCGTCGGTAGCCTTGACGTAATTGGTAGGCCGCGCAATAACATAGAAACCCGCCTCGTTGACCGCGCGCATCTCGTCCGTCGGCATCCCAAGGTGCATTTTTACAAAGGATGCATAATGCGCTTTGACCGCCAACGCCTCGCGCCCATCAGCGACGAAGGGCCTCACCCGGTCTGCGCCGAGCCGCCGAATCAAATCTTCCTCGACCTCGCGATAGGTCAAAGGATCGTGACTCGTCACATAAACCTCGGTGCCGACGATCTCACCGCGCTCAACCATCGCGCGCCAATCCGCGCTGGCCAGCGCGCCGCTCTCGTAACGCTCCAAAATCGTCGCGCCCGGCACGGCAGTCGCTTTGCCGCTGATATTCATCTTCTTGAAGGTACGTTCATAAACCGCCAGCGACGTAAAGCCCGCTTCCTTCGCGTCGGCAAGCACTTTCGCGGTGGGCAGTCCCTCGCGCTCCGCCAACTCCAAAAGCGATTCATAGTCGATGGCAAAATCCACCGTCATATTTCGCTGCTCGACTTCATGACGGCGCACGTTGATGACGAGCGACGCGATGAGCCCGACGATAATCGCAAGGCACAGCAGTCGATTATAGCGAAAACGCATCATGCCTTGTCACCTTTCTTCTCCGGTTTTCTGCCGTCGCCGTATGCCTTGCCCGGATGGCGGCTCGCCTTCAGCAGGACCTCACCGTCCCCATGGATTGCTTCATCGAGCTCGACCGGCATATTGAGCCGGTTGAAATTGTAAATGTCGATGCGGTCAAAGAAATTCGCGGTCAGGTCGCGGCCAAAGAACACCTTCTTGACCGTCACATTCGTCAGCCGCAGGCAAATCATGTTGTCTTCAATGAAGAAAACGCCCTCAATGTGCACTTCCGCGCTGCGTCCCATGACCTTCGTGACAGCGTCCGCAAGAACTTTATCCTTCGTGATCTTGACCTTTGCGTCCTCGATTTCCTTGATGTCGCGGTTCAAAAAATCCGCGAGATCCTCTTCCGTCACAATCCCCGTCAACGTCAGCACATCCGCGTCCGTAATCGCGAAATTGTTGTGCAGCAACACATCGACAGGCATTTGGACGCATTCGCCGTGCAGCGGCGTTCCGCCGCGAATCACAAATTCCGACATGGCAAGCCTCCCTCCGGCCGCAGCGCATGCGGCCTTTACGGCTTATACTATGTCGAAATGGGAAAATCGGTGTCTTATCTTCCGATCGCCCGCTCGATGCAGGCATAGATGTTTTCAAGTGCGTCGGGCTTTGCAAATTTCCGG
>CACYUQ010000041.1 GCA_902777615.1 uncultured Selenomonadaceae bacterium | reverse complement strand
TGATTGTCAACTTCGATACTTTCTTTTTCATGATACATTCTCCTTTCCGCCCTCACAATGCCGCTCGATCTCACGCAGTTCCGCCTCGATATTTCGGTACGCTTCACTCTCTCGCGCCGTCTCGCTTTTTTCCATCCCGCGTAAAATGCGCCGCAACCGCTCCATCTGCGCTTCGGCATGGCGCGCAAAAAGTAATGGTCTTTCTTTCCAAAGCATGGGGCCCAATGTCAAAAGCCAAGTCTCCGGCGTTTTTTCCACGCCCGGCTCCGCCGCAATGATTTCATAAAGCCGCCCGTCCTCTGTTACAAGGCTCTCCTCTGCAATGTGCCAACCATTTTCATAAATCCAACGCCGAAGCGCCGAAGCGTCGTTCATCGGCTGGAGTACAAGCCGCGAAACATCAGCCAGCACCGACGCCCCCGCCGTGAGAATCGACGCAATCAATCCGCCGCCCATGCCCGCAATGCAGATCGTATCAACCTCACCGAGCGAAATTGGTACCAGCCCATCACCGCAGCGCACCGGCACGCGATCCAAAAGTCCCGCCGCCGAAAGCGTGCGTCGTGCCGCCGCGCATGGCCCCTCGTTTTTGTCTGTTGCAACGACCTTTTCTGCGCCCCGCACCTCGATAAGCTCGATTGCAAGATATGCGTGATCGGTGCCGATGTCCGCGACCTTCGCTCCGCGCGGTACCAGCGCCGCCACCGCCGCAATTCGATTGCCAAACCGCATATTCCCCTCCATTTACGCTAAAAAGAAAAGCCGCCGATATCCTCGGCGGCTCGTTTTTTCTGGCTCCTTGAGCAGGACTCGAACCTGCGACCGATCGGTTAACAGCCGATTGCTCTACCGACTGAGCTATCAAGGAATAACTACAAATTGATTATACTTCGGCAACTACCATCAGTCAAGGAAATCCCTGAGCTTATGGCTCCGGCTCGGATGGCGCAACTTACGAAGCGCCTTTGCCTCGATTTGCCGAATTCGCTCACGGGTGACGCCGAAATTCTGCCCGACCTCTTCCAGTGTGCGCGCCCTGCCGTCGTCGAGACCGAAGCGCAGACGTAACACTTTTTCCTCTCGCGGCGTCAGCGTATCAAGCACTTCCTCAAGCTGCTCTTTCAAGAGCAGGAACGAAGCTGCGTCCGCCGGAGCTGGCGCGTCATGATCCTCGATGAAGTCGCCGAGATGGGAGTCCTCCTCCTCGCCAATCGGCGTTTCAAGGGAAACCGGCTCTTGCGCGATTTTCATAATCTCGCGTACCCGGTCAACGCTAATCTCCATCTCTTTTGCAATCTCATCCGGCGTCGGATCGCGCCCAAGCTGCTGCAAGAGCTGGCGAGAAACGCGAATGAGCTTGTTGATTGTCTCGACCATGTGAACCGGAATACGAATCGTGCGCGCTTGATCCGCAATTGCGCGGGTAATCGCCTGCCGTATCCACCAAGTCGCGTACGTACTGAACTTATAGCCTTTATTGTAGTCGAACTTCTCGACCGCCTTGATCAGTCCGAGATTGCCTTCCTGAATCAAATCAAGGAACAACATCCCACGCCCGACGTAACGCTTGGCAATGCTCACCACGAGACGGAGATTCGCCTCCGCAAGGCGCTTCTGCGCTTCCTCGTCGCCTTCCTCCATGCGCTTGGCAAGCATGATTTCCTCTTCCGCTGTCAACAGAGGAACGCGACCGATTTCTTTCAGATACATACGGACAGGGTCATCAATGCTGATACCCTCGGGAATTGTCAGGTCGATTTCCTCTTCCGTCTTCTCCATCGACCCTTCGCCGCCGTCGCCTTCCGCGTCAGTCGTCTCATCAACCAGCTCGATCCCTTGCTTGCCAAAGGTTTCGTAAAGCTCCTCCATCGTCTCCGCAGAGAGCTCCTGATTTTGAAACGCTTCCAGGATTTCACCGTAGGTCAGTGAATTTCCGCTTTTCTTGCCGCGCGCAATCAGTTCGGCAGTCACTTCCGCAACCGACCGCACCACGCCGCGCTCCGCCTCTTCATCGCCGTCTTCGGTTACCTCAGGACGGGGCGCTGCCTCCGCAATCTTCTCCTTCGCTTTGTCTTTCGACGTTCCCTTAGACTTCTTCGCTTTTACGGAAGCCTGCTTCTCTTCCGAAGCGCCGCTCTTAGAGGCGGGCTTTTTCTTCTTCGCCTCGGCGGTCTCTTCCGTTTTCTCCTTGTCTTTGCGCTGTTCGCTCGTTTTGCTTTTCACAGCTTCGGTTTTTTTGGCTTCCTTCATTTCGGCTTTTTTCGCCGACGATTCCGCCTTCGCCACTGTACCGGATTTGTCCTTGCCTTTGGAAGCAGCCGCCGTTTTCCCGTTTTTCTTCGGTGCTTCTTTCTTTACGGCTTCTTTCTTTGACGTTTCTTTTTTCGACGCTTCCTTCTTTGACGTTTCTTTCAACGCTGTTTCTTTTTTCTTGGATGCGTCCGCTTTTGCCTTTTTAGCTGCTGGCTTCGCTTCCGCCGCTTTCGCCTTCGGCTTTGCTTTCGTCAGGCCCTTTTCCGGCTTCGCTTCCTGCTTCTGCTTGGCAATGACCGCTTTTTTCTCCGATTGCTTCACTTTCGCCGCCGACGCTTTAGTCCCCTTAGCCGAAACCGCTTTCGACGCAGACTTCTCCCCTGTCGCCGCTCTCGGTTCCGCCTTCTTCGAGCTTGCAACCTTTACGGTCTTTTTATCCGGCTCTTTTTTCTTTGAAGCTTCCTTCTTCTGAGCTTCTGCTTTCTTCTTGGAAACCTCTGCCTTTTTCGGAGCTTCCTTTTTCTTCGGAGCGTCTTTTTTCTTATTTTCCTTCGATTTATCGGCAGGCTTCGCTTTCGACGATTCCGCCTTCTTCGCCGCGGTCTTCGATTTCGCAGGCTGCGCCTGTTTCGAGGACGGCGCGGCCGCTTTTTTCAGCGATTTCGCCTTTTCCGTCGGCTTCTTATCAGTTTTTGCTTGTACGGCGTCCGCTTTCCGCTTTTTCATTTCACTCGTTTGCGCCTTCTTCGTCGACGTCTTTACCTTTTTAGCGTCTTCCGCCGCTTTTACCGTTTTCTTTGTCGCCATGGCCTGCCGCCCCCTTTCTCCATCGTTTTTCGTTCAGCTTGTGATTTTCGTTTCAATACACACTCATCCATTCGTTTCTTTCACTTCGACTTGCTGATGCAATTCATCTATCCTTTGTTTTATTCGCTGACTTTTCGTTAATTCCTGCAAGAAATTTGAATTTCCTTCTCTTTCCATCGAATCCGCCCGGAGGCGGTGTTCCTCAAAGGCTTTCTTCAATTGCGCCAGCAAAAGGACGCGTACGCAGGTTTCATACGAACCTTCTTTTTCCGGTGTTTCTTCAATCAGCGCGTGGGAAAGCTCTTCCTCCGCCTCCACGCCTAATTTTTGCGCAAGTTCTTCCTCGCTTAGTGAAACTCCCGTTTCCGCACAGTCGGCAATATACCGGAGCAACTTTTCATGCAACAGATACGGGAACGGCTCGCCGCCGAGCTCCGCCACCACCATGACCGCAACTCCCGGATCGCGCCACGCCATGCGAAGCAACGCACGCCCCGCTCTTCGAACCGCATTATCCACCGTACGCACCGCTTGACGTTCCACACGCGGGCGGTATTCCTCCTGCACGCCGTCGTCATGATACATCGCAATTTCCTGCCGGATGATCCCCTCGTCAATGCACAGCATACTCTGAAGACGCCGGATATAAGCGTTTCTCTCCACAGGGCCGGACGCTTTCAACACGGGCAAAAGCGTTTTCAGCGCTTTGTTTTTCCCGTCCAGCGTCCGCAAATCATGCAATCGAAACGTATAATCCAAATGGAAATCACCGATGGACAGCGCCTGCTTTGCTAATTCCCTGAACGCGTCCCCACCATGCTTCCGAACATATTCGTCCGGATCTTTGCCGTCCGGGACCACCAGCACCCGCGCCCGTGCCCCCGTCCCGCTCACGATGGAAAGCGCCCGCATCGTCGCCCGTTGTCCCGCTTCATCACTGTCGTAACAGAAGCAAATTTCCTCGGTATATCGCAAGAGCAGCCTGCACTGCTCCGCCGTGAATGCCGTTCCCAGCGACGCCACCACATTTTTGACGCCCGCTGCCGAAAGGGAAATCGCGTCCATATACCCCTCGACGAGAATTACCCGTCCCGCCTCGCGAATCGCTTTTTTCGCCCGGTCCAAGCCAAAAAGCAACTTCCGTTTATTAAAAAGCATCGTCTCCGGGGAATTCAGGTATTTCGGCTGCCCGTCCCCCATGACACGCCCGCCGAAGCCGACTACGCGCCCACGGTCGTCAGCAATCGGAATCATCACGCGGTTCCGAAACTTATCATAAACACCGTTGGGACGCTCCGTAACAAGACCGCCCTCCAACAAAAGCTGCTCGCTGACACCACGTTTCAAAAAAGCATCGCGGAGCTTCCCGGGCGCATCCGGTGCAAATCCCAGTCCGAATTCCTCGATGATTCCCGCGCCGATACCGCGTCCCGCAAAATATTGCAGCCCTGCTGCACCGTACCTCGTCTTCACGAGGCAATTATGGAAAAAAGTCTGCGCCATTTCCATCATACGCCGTAAATCGGCGGCTTTTCGCTCCCGCGCGAGGTCCTGCTCAGACTTTTCCCGGTCCGGCATCGGAATCCCGAGCTTTTCCGCCTGCAAGCGAATCGCATCGAAATACCCGATATTTTCAATCATCGAGATGAACTTGAACACATTGCCGCCCGCATGACAGCCGAAGCAATAAAAAAAGCCCTTCTCCGGCGAAACAGAAAACGACGGCGTCTTTTCCGAGTGAAACGGGCAGCAACCCCAATAACGCCCGCTCTTTCGCTTCAGCGGAACATAGGAAGCCACCACGCTCAAAATATCCGAGGCATCGCGCACGCGCGCGACAAAAGCATCCATCTCCGCGCTTCTCATACGTAACGCCACCCTCGGATTATAATTTCCAACACTTTATTTTCCATGCAAGTTATATTCCATGCGAATCGCAAAAATCCTTTTTTGGTAAAAGAAAAATTTATTATATGATGTGCCCCTTAATCGTCATGCCCACCGGCGGCACGAAAATCTCATGGAACAGCTGCACCGCATAGCCGTCCGTCAATCCTGCCACATAATCCACAACGGTTTGCTGTCGTCCCCATCGTTCCTCACGGTCGAGAAATTCTCGGGGCAGCCGATCGATATGCCGTATGAAATATTCATAAAGCTGACGCAACACGAACACAGCCTGTTCCCGCTCACGAGCCAGTGCTTTTGAGTGATAGATACGTTCGAACATAAACCCGCGGAACGTCTTCATCACGGCCTGCATCGCCGGAGAAAAAGAAATGTCGTGAATTCCCTCCGAGGTCGTGATAATGTCCGAAACAAAGCCCGTAATCATCGCCGAATGGGCATCGCCCAGCGCGTCCCTGACCAACGGTGGCAAATCGTTTGGCACGAGCAACCCCGCTCGCAGGCTGTCGTCGTAGTCATGACAGAGATAGGCGATGCGATCAGCATGGTGCACGATGCGTCCTTCCAACGTCTTCGCCCGTTCTTTTCCCGTGTGGTGCACAATGCCGTCCCTAACGTCGTCCGTCAAGTTCAGCCCGGCACCCTCCCGTTCTAACACATCGACGACGCGAAGGCTCTGCTCATTGTGCGCGAAATGGCCGCAAAGTTCCGCCATCGCCGCCTCACCGGAATGACCGAACGGCGTATGGCCGACATCGTGCCCAAGTGCAATCGCTTCGACAAGATCCTCGTTCAGACGGAGCCCCCGCGCAATCGTCCGCGAAATTTGCGCAACTTCGAGGCTGTGGGTCATGCGCGTGCGATAATGATCGCCCGACATAATATAAACCTGCGTCTTATGCTTCAAGCGACGAAATGATTTGGAATGAAGAATCCGATCTCGATCGCGCTGGTACGCGGTGCGAAACGGGCAGAGATCGATTTCCCCCTGCCTTTTCGCCTCGCGGCTCTTCGCCGCGTCCGGTGACAAAATCTGATATTCCAATTCCTCCGTACGCTCCCGAATCGTCTGCAAAACCGCCGTCCCCTTCCACGCAAAATAATTTTTATATGTATTCTGCACGCAAATCAAAATTCCTGCCACCCAAAGAAAAAAGCCGTAGGGATTTCTCCACGGCCAAAAGCAATATAACAATGCACTTTTTCCCTAAAACCGCACTACACAGCGGTGAATTTTTTCTCCGAAGCCGCTGAATTTTTTTTCGTACTCGGTCTCGATATTATCCGGGCGGTTTTCTGCGTGGAGGTCGTAGGAAACGTCCTCCGGTTTGAGTCCCGCCGCCGCGAATTCTTCCAGCGAGAACGTGAACAGGCCCGGATTATCCGTCTTTAAAATCAAGCGCCCGCCCGGGCGCAGTACGCGGCGGTACTTTTCCAGAAAGGCGCGGTATGTGAGGCGGCGCTTCGCGTGGCGCGCCTTCGGCCACGGATCACAGAAATTGATATAAATGCCGTCCACCTCGCCCGGCGCGAGAATTTCTTCCAACGCGTGAATATCGAAGACGAGCAGCCGCACGTTTTTGAGCTCTGCTTCGCGCACTTTCTTTGCCGCCTTGTAAAGAACGTCCTGTTGGGCCTCAATGCCGAGAAAATTATGTTCCGGCTCCCGCGCCGCGATTTGACTGATGAAGCCGCCTTTACCCGTTCCAAGCTCCACATAGAGCGGCGCAGAGCGACCGAAAATCTCATTCCAACGCCCACGCTCCATTTCCGTCGCAGGTCTGTCCTTCGGGTACACAAAATCGTCAAAGTCGTGAATCGCCGTAGCAATCCACGGTTTTCTACGTAAACGCAAAAAATCATTTCCTTTCCAAATGAGAAACAGCTATTCGTGTTTTTCTATTATACTAGCGCGTTCTGCTCCCCGCAATCAAAATTTTCTTCGCCGAGCCGCAGAATTTATGATATGATATGAAATTATATGATATAATATAAATGTTACGCACTATCTAGGAAAGGTGGATTCATTTTGGCACGACAGACGAAACGCATCCGGAAAAACATCCATACGGCGCAGGAGCTGGAAGAAGCGCTGGAAGAAAAGCCGCAGGGACGGCAATACAAGCCGTGGGAGAACATCGTGCTCGTCGGCATCATCTGCCTGACGATGTTTTTGCTGGCTTCGGGGTGGAGTTATTTCGACACGGTGAACAAGGCCATGTATAGCATCCTGCTCGTGGCATTGCTCCTGATGTACGCGCAGCGTCGTATGAAGATGACGCCGACGCGGGAGACCTGGATCCGACGCGGCATATTCGCGGCCATTGCGCTGGCGCTCGTGTTATTCGCCTACGCGGTCTATATGCAGTATCTCGTATAATATTATAAAAAGAAGGTTTTAGTACAATGTCGCAATTTGACGCGCGCAATATCAGCATGGTCATGGACCTCTACGAGCTGACTATGGCCGGAGGCTATTTTTCCGATGAAACAATGGCGGAGTCGGTGACCTTCGACGTATTTTACCGAAACAATCCCGACAACGGCGGTTTCGCCATCTTTGCAGGGCTGGAACAAGTCATTGAGTATGTCGAGAATTTCCATTTCTCAAAGGAAGACGTGGATTATCTCCGCGGACTTGGCATATTCCAAGAAGATTTTCTCGAATATCTGGAAAAGTATCGTTTCCACGGCGACATCTACGCATTCCCTGAAGGGACGGTCATGTACCCGAACGAGCCGATTTTGACCGTAGTCGCACCGCCCATCGACGCGCAACTCGTCGAGACCGCAATTCTCGCACAAGTCAACCATCAGTCGTTGATTGCAACGAAGACTCAGCGCATCGTGCGCTCGGCGGCGGGGCGTGCGGTTTCAGATTTTGGCGCCCGGCGGGCCCACAATATGGACGCGGCGGTTTACGGCGCGCGGGCGGCGGTAATCGGCGGCGCAGTCGGTACGGCAACACTGCTCGCCGGACAGCTTTTCGATTTGCCGGTCAGCGGAACGATGGCGCACAGCTGGGTCATGTACTACGACGACGAATACACCGCGTTTCGCAAGTACGCGGAAAAATATCCAGACGCGACAGTACTTTTAATCGACACTTTCGACGTGCTGCACTCCGGTGTGCCGAATGCCATCCGCGTCGCGAAGGAAGTCCTCGCACCGATGGGCAAGCGGCTGAAAGGTGTGCGCCTCGACTCCGGCGATCTCGCGTACCTGTCGAAGCGCGTCCGCAAAATGCTGGACGACGCGGGGCTCGACGATTGCAAGGTCATCGTTTCGAACAGCCTTGATGAGTACACTATCGCCTCGATCCTTCGGCAGGGCGGCTGTATCGACGCATTTGGCGTCGGCGAGAGGCTGATCACCGCAAAGAGCGACCCGGTCTTCGGTGCCGTTTACAAGATGGTTGAGGTCAACAAGAAGCGTGCCTGCATCCCGAAAATCAAGATTTCGGAGACCTTCGAGAAAATCACGAACCCAGGCCGCAAGCGCGCCTATCGCATCTACGACGAACACGGGCAGGCCATCGCCGACCTTTTTACCGGTTGGAATGAGGACCTCGACCTCTCGAAGCCTTATCGTTACATCGACCCGGAGCAACCGTGGAAGCAGCGCAGTTTCGAAAATTGCACGGCAAAGGAATTGCAGACACTCGTTGTGAAAGACGGCGTCCGTGTCGCACCGCCAAAGCCGCTGACAGAAATCCAGGCGTATGTAAAAAAACAGCTTAAAGAAGAGATTTGGGAAGAGGAGCAACGTTTCGAGAATCCGCACCGGCATTATCTCGATATGAGCCCCTCTTACTATGAGATGAAAATGGATCTTCTCAGCGAAGCAAAGACGAACACGAAGGAATAACAGGAAGGAGTTTTCGCGTGGACTTTGGAGCAGAAGAGCGCATCGGCGAGGCCTGCGGCGTTTTCGGCATGTACGACCTTGACGGGCATGATGTCGCCTCGTCCATCTATTACGGCTTGTACGCGCTTCAGCATCGTGGACAGGAAAGCGCCGGAATCGCAGTCACGGACACGAACGCCGAGAAAGGGCACGTCATGTGCCATAAAGATATGGGACTTGTACATGAGGTCTTTACCGAGGAAAGCCTTTCGCAGCTTTCGGGCAATCTTGGCGTCGGCCATGTACGATACTCGACGGCGGGCGGATCGCTTCCGGAAAATTCTCAGCCCCTTGTCATTCGCTATATCAAGGGGACGCTGATGCTCGCGCACAACGGCAACCTCGTCAATACGCCGGAGTTGATTCGCGAGCTTTCCGAGGGCGGTGCGATTTTCCAGACCACCATCGACTCGGAAACCATCGCGTATCATATTGCTCGCGCCCGCGTCCATACCGCCTCCGTCGAGGAGGCCGTGGTCGAGGCGATGAAAAAAATCAAGGGCGCGTATTCGTTGGTACTGGCCAGCCCGCGAAAGCTGATTGGCGTGCGCGACCCTCTAGGTTTTAAGCCGCTTGTCATCGGCAAACGCGACAATGCGTATGTCATCACTTCCGAGACTTGCGCGCTGGAGACCATCGGCGCGACTTTCATCCGTGACGTGGAGCCGGGTGAGGTCGTGACCATCGGACAGGACGGCGTGATTCACTCTAACCGCACCCATTGCCCAAAGCCGGAGAATACGGCGCGCTGCATTTTCGAGTACATCTATTTCGCACGTCCCGATTCCGTCATTGATAAAGTCAGCGTCGTGAACGCACGCATGATCGCTGGGCGCTGTCTCGCGAAGGATCATCCCGTGGACGCCGACCTTGTCGTCGGCGTGCCTGAATCCGGCAACATGGCTGCCCTCGGTTATGCGCTGGAATCGGGCATTCCCTACGGCATCGCGTTTACGAAAAACACTTACGTGGGCCGCACGTTCATCAGTCCGAAACAGTCGAGCCGTGAACGCAGCGTCCATGTCAAGCTGAACGTGCTGAAAGAAGTCGTCGCCGGAAAGCGCATCCTGATGATTGACGACTCCATCGTGCGCGGCACGACCAGCAACCAGATTGTCAATATGCTCCGTGAGGCGGGCGCCACCGAAGTCCACATGTGCGTATCGGCGCCGCCGTTCTTGCATCCGTGCTACTTCGGCATCGACATCCCGTCGGAGGATCATCTGATTGCTCACGACAAAACGATTGAGGATATTCGTCGGGAAATCGGCGCCGACTCTCTCGGCTATCTGAACATCTCCCGTCTTTCGGAAATGGTCGGCGGTCTGCCGATCTGCACCGCCTGCTTCAGCGGCGACTACCCAATCGCGCCGCCGACGGAAGACATTCGGGGCGAATATGTAAAATAAACGTTTTCCCATGCAAAAGCGCGGCTCCCTTTTGGAAGCCGCGCTTTTTTCGTTCGTTGTTGTTTTTCCTATGCCGTTACCAGATACCGATGACTTTCCACCAGATTGGACCGAGGCCAAGGAAGCAAAGCATGAAGAGGATCGAGCAAATGAAGCCGACCTTCCACCACTCCGGCTGCGTGATATAACCGGAACCGAAGAAAATCGGGGACGGGCCCGTCGCGTAATGCGTCAAGCAGCCCATGATACCCGTCTCGACGCCCAGCACGATTGCCGACAGCATCGGAGGAGCGCCCGCCGCAACCGCGACCGCCAGGAACGCGGCGTAAACCGCGCTGACGTGCGCCGACAGCGACGCGAACGCATAATGCACATACATATTGATCAGCGCCAGGATAACCAGAGTCATCATCGGGTCGATGCCTTTGAGGCTGCCAGCGATACCGGCGGACATCCACTTGATGAAGCCGAGCTTCGAGAGACCGGTGGCGAGGCTCATCAGGCCGCCCATCCAGATCAGCGTATCCCATGCGCCCTTCTCGGTGATGATATCTTCCCAGACGAGAGCGCCGCGCACGAGCATATAGCCGATGCAGACCAGCGCAATCATCGTCGCATTGAAACCGGTGAACGAGGTCGTCGCCCACATGGCCAGCGCTGCGATGAACGCCTGCAAAACGACGGCTTCGTCGCCGGACATCGGGCCCATCTTTTCCAGCTCGTCCTTCGCAATCTGCGGAGCTTCCGGCGTCTGCGTCAGTTCCGGCGTGGCGAGCTTGTAAACGAGATACGGAGTGATCACAATGGCAATGATACCCGGCACGATGCAAGCCAGAGCGTAGGTGCCCCACGAAATGTCGAGGCCCGTGACGTCCTTCGCCAGTTTCGCGACCAAGAGGTTCGGCGCCACCGAAGTCAGGAACATTGACGAAGTGATGCAGTTTACCTCAAAGGTCGAAAGCATCAAATACTGACCGATCTTCTTGCGCGAGCCCTCATCCGGCTCGGAATTGAACGCGCTGCAAAGCGAGCGCACAATCGGATACAGGATACCGCCGCCGCGCGCCGTGTTCGACGGGGTGGCCGGAGATACGATGAGGTCGGTGATTGCCATCGAATACGCAAGCTTCAAAGAGCTGGTCGCGATCTTCGACATGATGATGTACGCAATGCGGCGCCCAAGCCCCGTCTTGATGAAGCCCTTCGCGAACATATAGGCGCCGACAATCAGCCAGATCGTCGCATTGCCGAAACCGGAAAGAGCCTCGGCAGGCTTCAGCACCTTTAGGAATCCGGTCAACGCCACCGCAATCAGCGCGACGCCGCCAATGGGAATCGGATGAAGAATAAAACCGATGATTGTCGCGACGAAAATCGCGAACATGTGCCATGCCTTCGCGTCTACGCCTGCAGGCATTGGGCAGAACCACAGGGCGATGCCGACGATGATCGTAAACAGGCCCTTCTGAAAATTGGTCTTCAACAAAATAATTCCCCCTTTTCTTTTGTACTGATACGATTGCGGGCTGTCCGCGCCTCCCTTCCTGATGATAATGGTTGATTATCGGTATAGCATATGACAATCAACCTCCCCTATACCTACGCCAATTATAATATATAAACAATATAGAAGTAAAGAGAAACTTGAACATTCCTTTCCATTTTGCTAGTTTTTTCTTTTCTTTTTCTGTATAATTATCAAAAGGAAGTTTTTGCAAGGAAGGTGTTTTTCATGCTCGTTCACGATCTCATCTGGCGCGGCCGCCCCGAGGACGTCGCTATCAACGACCAAGGACGTTCGCTGACGTATCGCGCGCTGATCCTGTCCGTTACGATTTGCCGCTCGCGGCTTTACGCCGACGGCGTGCGTATGCACGACCGCGTCGCCATATATTCGCACAATTGCGCCGAATACATCATCGCCTACATGGCCATCGCGTCCCTCGGCGCCGTCGTCGTGCCAATCAATTTCCAGCTCAGCATGCGGGAAACGGCGTTCATCCTGAAAAACGCCAACGTCCATTACCTGATTTCCGATCAACCCTTGGATCTCGACTCCTCGCTCAGCGCGTACGAGCACGACCATGTGCAGACGACCCTGATTACCGATTGCGTGCGGCCCGTCGGCAATTCCTCCGCGCCCGCGCTGCCGGAGGATTTCGGCGCGGACGAGCCCTGCGCGATTATTTACACTTCCGGCACCACCGGCTCGCCGAAAGGCGCAATCCTCTCGCACCGCAATCTCGTGATGAACGCGATTTCGCTCCAGCAGGTCGTGCGGCTCACGCGCAAGGACAACATCCTCTGCGTGCTGCCGATGTATCATTGCTTCGCTTGGACCTGCGCCGTACTGAACGAGCTTTACACCGGCTCGTCGATTACCGTGCAGGACGCCTTCACACCGAAAAAGACCATCGAACTGGTTCGTGCTTACAAAATAACGGTCATCGTCATGGTGCCGTCGATTTGCTCGCTGCTGACAAAACTCGCATCGCCGGACGACATGAAGACGCTGCGCTTCGTAATGCTCGGCGGCACGCCGCTGCCGCTGCCTATCGGCGAAGCGTTCCGCACGAAATTCAATATCCCCATCGTCGAAGGCTATGGACTGTCGGAGGCGTCGCCCGTCGTCACGATGAACGCGCCGGAAGCCACGCGGCTCGGCTCCGTCGGCCCGGCAATCCCGAACGTGCGACTTCGCTTCGTAGACGCCAACGGCTACGACGTGCCGCAGGGCGAACCGGGCGAGCTCCTCGTGCAGGGGCCGAACGTCATGCACGGCTACCTCGGCGCCCCCGACGCGACGGCGGAAGCGCTCGAAGACGGCTGGCTCCACACCGGCGACGTCGCCCGCATTGACGAGGACGGCTACGTCTATATCGTCGACCGTCTGAAAGACATGATCATCAGCATGGGCGAAAATATCTACCCCAGGGAAATCGAAGAACTCTTATACGCGTTCCCCGGCATCCACGAAGCGGCGGTAATCCCCATCGAGGACAGCCTGCGCGGACAAGCGGGCTTCTGTTACTACAGCGTACAGCCGGGATTCTCCATCGAAACCCGCGACATCAAGAAATACTTGCAGCAAAACCTCGCGCTGTTCAAGATTCCCCGCGAGTTCCGCCAAATCGAGAAGCTCCCAAAGACCTCGACGGGAAAAATCGCGAAAAAGGAATTGCGCGCGATGTACAAAAACGGAAACAGGAACTAACGGCATAGAAAAACGGCCTCCCTTTCGGGAAGCCGTTTTTCTATGTCCAAATAATCAAATCACGTTCAATGA
>CACYUQ010000040.1 GCA_902777615.1 uncultured Selenomonadaceae bacterium | reverse complement strand
AAAACTTTGAGGGGATTCTATACGCGGACTGCCCTTGCTGTCATGGCAGCGGACGTGTGGAATCGCCGGAGACGGTGGCAATCCGTATCTGCCGAGACATTCGCCGCATCGAGGAACGTTCTCACGCTGATTTCGGCTACGAGGTCGAAGTGCATGAAACGGTGGCTCTGGCGCTGCTCGATTCGCCGCTGGTAGACCGACTTTCGTCGGACTTGGGCATCAAGGTCGGCTTCGTCATCAAGCCGGGGATGTACCCGGAGAGTTATTCGATTTTGCAGCGAGGCAACGGAAAATAAAGAGAATTTGTCGTCGTCATCCATTGGGTGGCGGCGATTTTTTATGCGCGCTTTTCAGCT
Source organism: uncultured Selenomonadaceae bacterium (assembly GCA_902777615.1). GTDB lineage: Bacteria > Bacillota > Negativicutes > Selenomonadales > Selenomonadaceae > RUG12372. The sequence goes on along the minus strand of CACYUQ010000040.1, from coordinate 13,467 downwards.
TCTGCAAGATGTAGCGGGTAACTTTCTGCGGGGGCTGCGCTATTGCAAAACGGTGGGAGTTTTTGTATAATATCATCAGTGCTTTAGCGGAGGAAAGAGCGGATGGAATTGCGGTTTGTCAAGGCGAGTCCTTGTCAAAATACGACGGTTTTTGTCGAGGATGACGTGCCGGTTTCCGCGCGTGCGGAAATTGCGTGCCACGCGATGAAGGACGAAGTCTTGGCGGCGGAGCAGGTCGGCTTTCTGGTGCCCACTCGGGCCGAGTCTTCCGTGTTGCGTTTGGAGATGGCGGGCGGCGAGTTCTGCGGCAACGCGACTCTGGCGCTTGGCACGCTGGCGGTCGCGCGAGGGCTTCATGGGGCGGGGACGCCGTTTTTTGTTGAGTGTTCCGGCGCGGCGGCGCCGCTTTGTGTTTCGGCGGAGGCAGTTTCTCAGGGACGGTGGCGCGGCAGGATTGCGCTTTCGCCCGAGGCGAAAGTTTCGGGAGCGGAATTTTCAGTTTCGGGGGAAATGTATCGCGGCGCGGTGGTGGAGCTGCCGGGTATTTGCCATTTCTGTACAGAGAATACAGCGGCGGTTCCTTTTTCAAAGGAGATTTATGATGCGCTGCTGGATCGATTGACGGCGCGGGCCGCGGCGGACGCTTTCGGGATTATACCGTATCGAGCGGAAGGTGACGGACGTTTTTCCATTCGTCCGTATGTTGCGGTGCCTGCGGCGGAAAGCCGCGTGTTTGAGCAGGCGTGCGGATCCGGCAGTCTGGCGCTTGGGCATTGGCTCTCGCGGAGCCGGGGGATTTCGCAGCTCGATGTTTTGCAGCCGGGCGGAAGGATTTATGTGGAGATGGGCGAGAATCCGTCGATTTCCGAGGAAGTGTGGTTTCCCTGCGCGGGGACGTTTTTCGTGGACGACGGTATCGTTCGCGGGACGCTTTCGGGCAAATCAATATCCAAATAAATCATCATTGGGGAGGAGAAATGTATGAAGAAGTTATTTGCGGTGCTGATGTTGGCGGCGCTTGCCTGCGGCCTCTTGGCCGGGTGTGGCGGAGGCCAGAAGCCGGCAGAGAAGAAGGAAGCGACGAAGCCGATTGTCTTGGGACTGGACGACAATTTCCCGCCGATGGGGTTTGTGGACGAGAACAATAAGATTGTCGGTTTCGATATCGACCTCGCGACAGAGGCGGCAAAGCGTCTGAATACGAAGGTGGATTTCAAGCCGATCGACTGGGCGAGTAAGGAAGCGGAACTGAAAAGCGGCCGCGTCGATATGCTTTGGAACGGTCTCGACATCACCGAGAAGCGCAAGGAGAACATCCTGTTCAGCGATCCGTACATGAACAATCGTTTCATCATTTTCCGCGCGGCGGGCAAGAATGAGGACATCAAGGGCGAGGCTTCGCTGGCGGGCAAGATTGTCGCGACCCAGAGCGGCGGCGGCACGATCGAGGATTATCTGGACGGCAAGCCGGAACTGACAGGGACGTTCAAGGAATTCAAGAAGTATCAGGATTATCTGTCGGCGTTCATGGATCTCGAGAATGGTCGCATTGACGCGGTCGTCTGTGATGAGATTATCGGTCGCTACTATATCAGCAAGCATCAGGGCAAGCTTGAGGCGGTGGACGTGACTGTCGGCCCGTCGGCGCAGTTCGGCGTCGGCTTCCGCAAGGATGACAAGGAGCTTCGCGACAAGGTGCAGAAGGTGCTGGACGAGATGCGCAAGGACGGCACGATGGCGAAGATTTCCCAGAAGTGGTTCGCGGCGGATATCACGAAGATTGACAAGAAATAAAGAATTGGCGGAAAGAAGGACTGCCGCGCATATCCAAAAGGATTTGGCGGCGGTCCTTTTCCATTCTGTATCTCGATTTGGTTTTATAGAAAAATTTTGCAGTAAGGAAATCAGGAAATCAAGAATCAAGAAATCTGATTTTCTTACTTTAAAATTTTTTGAAAGGCGTATGACGATTTTGATTTTGTGTAAAGGGGCTGCGGCATGAAGTTTTTCCATCTGTCCGATCTGCATATCGGGCTGAAGCTGATGAACAGGGATTTGCGGGAGGATCAGGAGTACGTCCTGCGGCAGGTGGTCGACGCCGCCGTACGGGAAAAGCCCGACGCGATAGTGGTGGCGGGCGACATTTACGATCGGGCGAATCCTTCCGGCGAGGCTGTGGAAGTTTTCGACCGTTTTGTCACCGCGCTTTCCGAGGCGGTCCCCGAGGCGGAAATCATGATGATCAGCGGCAACCATGACAGCCCGCAGCGCGTAAATGTGTTCCGCGCGGTGCTGGGGCGCCAGCGTATCCGCATGATCGGCCTGCCGCCGCAGACGCCGGAGGAGTATATCGAGAAAGTCACGCTTCGAGATGAATACGGCGTCGTGAATTTCTATCTGTTGCCTTTTGTAAAGCCGTCGATGGTGCAGGCAATCACGGGTGCGGCGGAGGACGGGAGGGCGTTTTCTTACGACGAGGCGCTGCGTCGCCTGATGGATCGTGAGAATATTGACGAAGCGGAGCGCAATGTGCTGGTCAGTCATCAATTTTACTTGCCGAAAGGCAAAAACGCCGACGAGGTGGAGCGCATGGATTCCGAAATTCGCACCGTCGGCAATATCGATGAGGTCGGGGCGGATATTTTGGAGCGCTTCGATTACGCGGCGCTCGGGCATATCCATAAACCGATGAGAATCGGCGGCGAGTGCCGCCGCTATTCCGGTACGCCGCTGGCCTGCTCGGTCAGCGAGGCCGGGCAGGAAAAGAGCATTTTGTCGGTGGAGCTTGGCGAGAAGGGGCGCGTCTCGGTGACCGAGCTGCCGCTTGCGCCGCTCCGTGCGATCCGAGTCGTCCGCGGGACGCTGGCGGAGGCGCTGGCACAGGGCTGTGGGGACTATGTGTCGGTGCGTCTGACCGACACGGTGGACATTGACACGATCGATATGCAGGAACGGTTGCGTGCGGCGTACCCGAACCTTTTGGAAATTCGCCGGGAGGCAGCGCGGCAAGTGGAGGAGAACGCTCGTGAGGAAATTTCGGTGAAAAATCTCGATCCGTTCACGCTCTGCCGCGAATTTTTGGGCGACATGACCGACGGCGAGCAGGAATTGCTTCGCGACGTGGTCAACAAAGTGCAGGAGGTGCGTTGATATGAAGCCGTTGAAGCTTACGATGCGCGCCTTTGGTTCCTATGGAAAAGAAACGGTCATCGATTTTTCCAAGCCGACGCAAAAATTGTTCCTGATTACGGGCGACACCGGCGCTGGCAAGACGACGATTTTCGACGCGATCGTGTTCGCGCTGTACGGCGAGGCCAGTTCCGAGACGAATAAAAAGGATGGCGTCGAGCTGCAAAGCCAATTCACGGACGAGCCGCCCTTCGTCGAGCTGCGTTTTTCAGAGATCGAGGGTGGCGAGTCGCGGGTCTACACGGTACGACGGGAGCCGACCTACCGGAAGAAGACGAGGAAAAATCCGATTTCCGAGCGCGCGACGCTGACGATGCCCGACGGGACCGATTATCTGGGCAAGCTGGACGACGTCAATAAAAAATTGCAAGAAATTGTCGGCTTGACGAAGCCGCAGTTCATGCAGGTGGCGATGATCGCGCAGGGCGAGTTCATGGATGTCTTGCGGAAAGATACGAAGAATAAGAAGGCGATTTTCAGCAAGCTTTTCAATACGGGGATTTACCAGATTATCGTCGACGAGCTGTTGATGAGGAAAAAGGAAAAGGAAACGGGAATCAACGAGCTGCATGCGGCTTGCAAGGAGCAGGTCAGCTTGGTTTCCGTTCCCGATGATTTCCCGGAGGCAGAGGCGCTTTCGGCGGCGAAGGCGCGGCTGCTTTCGGCGGGAGCGCTGGACGTCACGGATTTGGAGACGCTGGTGGACGGGCTGAAGACGCTTTGCGCCGAACTGAAGCGGCAGAGCGACAAGGCGGAGCTTGACGCCAAGACGCGCGGCAAAGCCCGGGACGACGCGCGCGACGCCTACAACACTGCGCAGGCGCTCGTCCAATCTTACGGGCAGCTTCGGCAGGCGGAAAAAACGTTGGAGGACTGTAAAAAAGAAGAAGGCGCCATTCGGAAAGCAGAAGCGCTGATTTCTGAGATACGCGATGCGTATGAGATCCAGGCAGTATATCAGCGCTTCGAGGATGCGGCAAAGACCTTAACAGTCACGGAAGAGGAGATGAAGAAGCAGCAGGAGCGTTTGCCGGGGCTGGAGGAAACGGCAAAGAAGCTGGAGAAGGAAGAACAAAAAGCGCAGGAAGCTTTGGATGCGCAAAACGAGCGCTTGACGAAAACGTCGGAGCGTGTAAATCGCGCGTTGGAACTGTTCGTCCATATCAAGCAAGCGGAAAACGAAGCAAAAAAACAACGGCAAGCGGCAAGACACGCGGAAGAGGCTTTGGATAACGTCCAAAAAGCGTTCAAAGCTTTTGAGACAGAAGAAAGGGAAAATAGAAAGACGGCGGAAAGCATCGGCGATGTGGACGCGCAGATGAAATTGCTGCAGGCAAAGCAAACAGAGGCGGAACATATCGCCGAAGACCTCGCGGCAATGGAAGTCGCACAGAGGGAATTGGCCGCACAAAATGCGGCGCGGGAGAAGGCGAAGGCGCGGTACGCCGATCTGAATACGAAATGGCAAGCGAAGGATCAGGAGCATCGTGAAAAAAACACCGCTTTGCAAAATGCGCGGGCGGGTATCCTTGCAAGGGAGGAATTGCGTCCCGGTAAGCCCTGTCCCGTCTGTGGCTCGCTCGATCATCCGTCTCCGTGCACGTTGTCCGGCGAAGCGCAGGGGCTGACGCAGGAAATCGTCGATGCATTGGCCGATGAAGAGAAAACGCTGCGAAAGCAGCAACAGGATGCAGCCATCGACGCCGAGTCGGCGGGGAAGCTGGCGGAAGAGAAACAAAAGAACTTCCAGGCGCTGGGCAAGCAGCTTCGAAAACGCATGGAGCAAAGCGTCCCCGACCTGCCCGCTGAGATGAAGCTTTCACAGGCAAAAAAAGCACTTTCTGATTGGTGCGGGACGTTGCAAGAGGAGAAGCAGGCGCTGACACAGAAAGCAGCTAAGCTGAAAACGGCGCAAGCTTTTTTGCAAAGTGCGGACAGTAAGAAACAGACGCTCCAAGCGGAACAGGAAAAAGCGCTTTCACAGATGACTGCGGCAAAAGAAGCATTGGCGGCCGTCGAGGCAAAAAGAGAAGGCTTGGAGGCGCAAAAAGAGTTTACCGCCGAAGACGAGGCAAAGCGTGTCTTAGAGAACGAAAAACAAGCCCAACAGGAAGCGGAGAATCATTTCAAGAAGGCGAATAAGGAAGCGCAGGATGCGAAGACTGCCAGAGATAACGCGATCGCTTTGATTGACCGCTACGAAAAAGAATTGCCGAAGCAGCGCGAAACGCAGGAAGAACGACAGATTGCTTATCGGGCAATCATGGAAGAGAAGGAGCGGGCGGAAAGCGAATGGCAGGAGACTGTCGCAAAGCATCCGAAAGCGGAAACAGACAGCTTGCAAAAAGACCTCGAAGCCTATCGGGCCAAAAAAGCGAAAGCGGAGGAAGCACGGAGAATCGCAGAAGAACTTATCGACGGTCGCCCGGAGCCGGATATGGAAAAGCTGGAAACGGCGAAAGTGCAGACGGAAAACGATTTCAAGAACGCACAAGAACTATTTGATTTGCGCAGGGAAACCTACAAGACAAATCAAAAGGCATACGCTGCACTTGCGTCCAAGATGGACGAGCGTACGCAGGTCATGCGCGACTACAGTGTCGTTTCCGGGCTCTACGACCGGTTGGCGGGGAAAAATACCGGAGCACGCATGGACATCGAGACTTTCGTGCAGCGGTATTATTTGAAGCAGATCCTCGACGCCACCAACGCGCGGTTCCGGGATTTGTCGGCGGGGCAGTTCGAGCTTCGCATGGTGGATGATGCGCAGGCCGGGGTGGGAGGCAATCACGGCCTTGACTTGATGGTCTATTCGACGATCACGGGCAAAGAGCGAGAGGTACGGACGCTGTCCGGCGGCGAGTCGTTCATGGCGGCATTGTCGCTGGCGCTGGGGATGGCGGATCGGATTCAGGAAAATTCTTCCACCGTACATCTTGACGTGATGTTCATCGACGAGGGCTTCGGTTCGCTGGACGATCATTCCCGCGGACAAGCGGTTCGGGTCTTGCAGCGGGTGGCGGACGGCGAGCGGCTCATCGGCGTGATTTCCCACGTCGCCGAGCTGAAACAGGCCATCGACGACCAACTGCTGGTCAGCAAAGATCAAGACGGCAGTCATCTGCGATGGAACATTGGATGATGAAGAAAGGGGCGAGAGTATGACGCTCTCATCAACTTGGTCGGTCCTGGATATTCTCGGTACGCTGGCCTTTGCACTGTCCGGCGCGTTGGTCGGGCTGTCGCGAAAAATGGACATTTTCGGCGTCGTCGTTCTTGCGGTGTTGACGGCAGTGGGCGGCGGCATGATCCGGGACGTGCTGATTGACGTGGTGCCGCCGACGGCACTGGTGAACACGACGAATCTTTTGCTGGCGGTAGCGACAGCAGTGGCGGCGTCCGTGATTTACGGGACGGTCCATATCGCGCCGGAGCAAAAGCGCCGTTTTGCGATACTGTTTCAAATTTCAGATACGCTGGGACTCGCTGCGTTCACAGTTACGGGAGTTATCGCGGGGCTTGCGCAGCCGGGAGCGCGGTTTACGCTGCCGATTTTGCTTGGGGTGCTGACCGCGGTAGGTGGCGGCGTTCTGCGCGATCTCTTGGCACAGCGGATGCCGACGGTGCTTCACGCGGATGTCTACGCGGTGGCGGCGGTCATTGGCGCCTTTTTCGTTTGCATGATGAAGCATTTGCATGGCGATATGCAGGCCGCGGCGTGGTTCGGATTTTTCATCGTGGTCCTGCTCCGCGTTTGCGCGATACGGTTTGGCTGGCAGGTGTACCATCCGAGGCCAAAGAGGAGAAAATAAAAACAGAAAAGCTCCGTCCAATCGTATGTTGGACGGAGCTTTTCTGTTGCGTTTTCAGTTCAAAATTTTGATTTAAATTTTGGCTTGAGATAAGTATTATTTGAACACATACCCGCTGACGAACAGCCATAGGATGATCAGAGGAAGAATCCAGGTAATATAGAAGCGCACGCCTTTCGGCAGCGAGGCGCCTTCGCCCGTATTGACCTCGGCGAAGAAATTGTTCCAGCCCCACCCGTAGCGGCTTGTGCAGAATAAAAGGTAAATCAAGCTGCCGATGGGCAGGATGTTGTTGCTCAGGATAAAGTCTTCGAGGTCGAGCACGCAAGTGCCGGGGCCGAGCGGCGCGAAGGAAGACCAGACGTTGAAGCCGAGAGCGCAGGGCAGCGACAGCAGGATGAGGACAGGGATTCCCCAGCGCACGACGGTTTTTCGGCTCGCGCCGGTCGCGTCGATCAGGCAGCTCGTCAGATTCTCGAAGACCGCAATGACTGTGGAATACGACGCGAACGTCATGAACAGGAAGAACATGCCGCCCCAGAAACGGCCGAGAGGCATGTGGTTGAACACGTTCGGCAGAGCGACGAAAATCAGGTTCGGTCCTGCGGTGGGGCTGACGCCGTAGCTGAAGCAGGCGGGAAAGATAATCAGGCCCGACATCAGCGCGACGACGGTATCGAGAATCGTAATCCAGATCGCTTCGCCCGCGAGGCGTTTTTCCTTGCCGATGTAGCTGCCGAAAATGGCCAGCGCGCCGATGCCGAGGCTCAGCGTGAAAAACGCCTGGCCCATCGCGGCGTTGACGACGGGAATCGGGCCGTCCTGCATGAAGCGCTCAAAGTCCGGCAGCAGATAATAGGCCAGACCTTCGCCGCTGCCGGGAAGCGTCAGCGAATTTCCGGCGAGCAGGATCATCAGCACGAAAAGCGCGCTCATGATCCATTTGCCCGCCTGCTCGACGCCGTTTTCGAGGCCAAGGTAGCAAACGCCGCCGCAGAGCACGACGGTCGCGACCATATAGGCGGTCATCGTCGTCGGGTCGGACAGCAGCGCGCCGAAGACGCCGCCGACCGCTTCCGGCGAAAGCCCGTCAAAACCGCCCGAGACGGTTTTGTACAGGTAGTACGGCATCCAGCCTGCGACTGTCGTATAAAACATCATCAGCAGGAAATTTCCGGCCAGCGCGATATAGCTGAAAAGGTGCCACTTCGTGCCTTTCGGCTCCAATTCGTTGAACGAGCCCATGACGCTGCGTCCGCTGGCGCGTCCGACGGCGAACTCCGCCATCATGACGGGCAGCCCCAGCAGGATGAGAAACGCGAGGTAAATCAAGACGAAGGTCGCGCCGCCGTAACGTCCTGTGATGAATGGGAAACGCCAGACATTACCGAGACCGATGGCGCAGCCCGCCGAAATCAGGATGAAACCGAGCCTCGAAGAAAACTGTTCCAATGGAAAAGCCTCCCATATAATTGATTTTGCGAATTTATTCTATACGAAAGCCCGCAGAAACGCAAGATTTTCTGCGGGCTTTACTTTCGTTTTTGCGGGCGTCAGCCTTTTTCCTTCGCCGTTTTGACATCCTGCCACATATCGCGCGCCATCTCGAAGAGCTTTGGTGCGGAAGTGCGCAGCGCCTGGTTGCTGATGATTCGGCTCAGGTGCTTGGTCGCCTTGTCGTAGTCCTTGCGCATGACGTGGATCGCGCCGGTCAGATAGGTAGCCATCGTGTCGGACATCTTGTCCACCGGGTAGTTTTCCGTTTCCAGAGACAGGTCGAACAGTTCTGCCGCCTTGTCCATCGCTTCGCGCTCTTTCTCCGCGTTGCCGTCGTAACGGTAAATCCACGCCATGATCAAGTAGAGGTTGGCGCGGCGGTTCGGCGACGGATCGGCCAGCTCGTTGAACAAAATTGCCATTTCGAGGTATTGGATGGCCTGCTCGGAGGAACGCTCCTCGATGAAGGGCATCGCGAGGTTTGCCGAATTCAAGAATTCCATCAGCTTCTCCCGCGTCTTTTCCGGCATCCGGCGGATGAATTTCTGCTCGTCGGCGGCGTAGCCGCAATGCTCGCAGGCCCATACGCGGTACAGGTACGGGTTGAAATCTTTATAGTGGATGCAGAGGTCGAGGTCGGTGGTCTCGGCGATGAGACGCGACTTGCATTTGACCACATGGGTGTTTTGTTCGCAGACCGGGCAGGGGCGTTCCAGCACAAACGTATATTTTTCCGCCGCGGAGGTCGACGCTTTTTTCTCGGCGGCAGCCTTCTTTTCCGCATCGCGCTCCTCGTTCGTCTTTTTCACCTGGCTGCGGAGCAGGGCCAGCTTGTCCGCGAAGACGCCGCTCACGTCGGAGGGAACGCCGGAGACGCTGTCCTCGTCTTCGTCTTTTACCTTCGACATATCGAGCCCCTTGTCCGGGGAAAGCTCCTTTGACAGCGCGTCCATCGTCGCGTAGGCGTCCACGACGCCCTGCGCTTTCTTGGACTCCGCCGTCGCCTTTTTATGCAGCAAGGCCTTGATGGCGGCGAGCTTGTCCGCGTCGGAGACGGCGGCTTTCTTTTCAGCGCTCGTTTGCTTGATTTGTTTTTTCAGCGCGCTGAGTTTATTCAGATCGGAAGCGGAAGCCGGCTTTCCGCCGTTCTTCACGATGAGAAAAATCTCTTGGCAAATGTCGGGATCGCGTAAAAGTTGGACGAGTTCTTCCTTTTGCATGACGGTTCCTCCTCGTTTTTTCCATAGCGGAATCCTTCCGTCGGTCCTTTTATATTATCATATTCGAGAATAGAGAGAAAGGGGCGTTTAAATTTTTTCTTCGCGTGCAGGAAAAAATAATCGGCTGTAGAACTGTTTTATAAATAGTTTTTATTGCGAAGGGGGAGAGCAGCCATGAAGGACGCCTTGACGAGACGCTCCGTTATTGCTCTTGTCCTATTCGCGGCGGCGTCTTACGGTGCCCTGTTCCTTTTTCCGGAAAGTTCCGGCACGGCGTCAAATATTTTCAGCGTTGTTGGCGACGCGCTGGCTCTGTTGATTATTTGCTTGGGGATTCGGCGTTGGCCGGGAAAACGGCAGCTCGCGTGGAAATTGTTCGCGGCCAGCGTCGCATTCTGTCTGCTCGGCGATATCGTATGGGCGGTGGAAGAGGAAGTCTTCGGCATCGAGGTTGAAGTGCCCTCGTATCCGGACGTGATTTATCTGTTGAGCGTTATCGCCAATTGCTTCGCGCTGTTCCAGTATGTCCGGGATGAAAAGACGATCGACCTTACGACGACGGGCTTTGATATCCTGATTTCCATCGTGGCGACGGGGATTATTTTTTACAATTATATTGCCTCGCGGGTGGAAAATTTTCAGGAGATGGCGGCATGGCGGGCGGCGATCGTATTGTCCTACCCGGTGACGGACGTCGCGTACTTGATGGGCTTTTTCTCTCTGGTCTTCGGCAAGAGTCGGCAGAGCAAGCTGAAGGGCAGGAATATTTTGCTGGGCGTGGGCACGTTCCTGATGTTCCTCGCCGATCAGTCGTATCTGTTCCAATCCTTGTTCGGGGACGTGGCGGGGGCGCTGCTGGACCCGATCTGGCCGCTGTGCTTCGGGATGATTGCGCTGGCATCGCTTCAGGCGCCGGATTGGATGGAAATAGCGGCGGAGGAGACGGAAGAGACGGAGAATGGGCCGGTGTGGCTCGAATATTCGCGGATGCTGCTGCCGTATGGGTTGACAGTCGTCATTTTGCTGATGGTCGGAGTGCATTATGATCTGCTCGGCAGTACGTTCTTTATCGGTGCGATGGTTTTGCTCGTGCTTTTGAGCGTGCGGCAGGTCATCGTGCTGGTCGGCAACCGCAAGTTGCTTTTGCTCGTTTCCGAGAACGAGCGGGAGATGAACCGGAAGAATCAAGAGCTGCAAAAGCTGACGGATCATTTCATGATGGAATCCGAAACGGATTTTCTGACGAAGCTTTTGAACCGGCGCGCGATTGTGCAGGCGTTTGAACGATTGAAGCCAACCGGCGACGACCCGGAAACGCTCGGAATCCTTCTCGTGGACGTAGATTATTTCAAGCATATCAATGACACCTTCGGTCATCAAAAAGGAGACGACGCGCTGGTCGGCGTGGCGGAGTCGATCCGGCACACGATTCGCGGGCATGACGTCGGCGGCAGATTTGGCGGTGACGAATTTCTCGTGCTGCTGCCGGGCGCGAACGAGGCGGCGGTGGAAGCGGTGGCGCAGCGGCTCAGGGCGGCGACCCAGCGCCATGAGACGTTGGCGGAGATGAAGGTGACGCTGTCCATTGGCGGCGCGAGCTGGAGCGTTGGCAAGGAGGACTACCGTCCGAACAAGCTGCTCCGGCACGCGGACGAGGCACTCTATGTGGCGAAGGAGAAGGGGCGCGACCAATATGTGATGTACAGCGAGCACTTGGAGAACGAAATCTGAAAACCGAAAGTTGAATCCGGTTCGCTTTTGTTCTTGACAACGGACGCCCAATCGGGTATGCTATGCACAAAGCTGAATAAAGACTCATCAAGAGCAGTGGAGGGACTGGCCCGATGAAGCTGCGGAAACCATTGAGCAATCAAAAAGGTGCCAATTCCTTTAGGTGAATGATTGAACCTATAAGATGAGAGAAACGTTTTCCCGGCTCTCATCCTAGGAGCCGGGTTTCTTTATTTTCACGGAATTTGCGCGGCGGGCTTTATTCGGCGAAGCAATCACTTTTTGAAAGGCGGGAAAATCCCGCAAGGAGGCGCAAAAAATGGCAAAGAATCGTATTCTCTTCACGTCGGAGTCGGTGACGGAAGGCCACCCCGACAAAATGGCGGACCAGATCTCGGACAGCATCCTCGACGCGATCATGGAGCAGGACCCGATGGGGCGCGTCGCGGCAGAGACGCTGGTCACGACCGGACAGGTGCATGTCGTCGGCGAGATCTCGACGAAGTGCTACATCGACATCCCGAAGATCATCCGCGACACGGTGGAGCGTATCGGCTACACCGACGCGAACTACGGCTTCGACTGCAAGACCTGCGGCATCCTCGTCTCTATCGACGAGCAGTCGGCGGACATCGCCCTCGGCGTCGACAAGGCGTTTGAGGCGAAAGCGGGCGAGATGGACGCTATCGACGCGATCGGCGCGGGCGATCAGGGTATGATGTTCGGCTACGCGGCCAACGAGACGCCGGAACTGATGCCGCTGCCGATCTCGCTGGCGCACAAGCTGGCGCGCCGCTTGACCGAGGTCCGGAAGAACGGAGAGCTCAAGTATCTGCGGCCGGACGGCAAGACGCAGGTCACGGTAGCTTATGAGGATGGCAAGCCCGTCGAGGTCGAGACCATCGTCATCTCGACGCAGCACGATCCCGACATCACGCAGGAGCAGATCAAGAAGGATATGCTCGAAAAGGTCATCAAGGTCATCGTTCCGGCCAATCTTTTGTCCGATTCCACCAAGTACTTCATCAACCCGACGGGCAAATTCGTCATCGGCGGCCCGCAGGGCGACTCCGGCCTGACCGGACGCAAGATCATCGTCGACACTTACGGCGGCATGGCGCGTCACGGCGGCGGCGCGTTCTCCGGCAAGGACCCCACGAAGGTGGACCGTTCGGCGGCTTACGCGGCGCGCTATGTGGCGAAGAACATTGTCGCGGCGGGCCTCGCGGACCGCTGCGAGATCCAGCTCGCTTACGCCATCGGCGTCGCTCATCCGGTCTCGGTGCGCGTCGAGACCTTCGGCACGGGCAAGATTGACGACAGCAAGATTGCCGAGCTGGTCGAGAAGAATTTCGACCTGCGTCCGGCGGGCATCATCAAGACGCTGAACCTGCGGCGCCCGATTTACGCGCAGACGGCGGCTTACGGTCACTTTGGCCGCACTGACGTCGATTTGCCGTGGGAGCACACGGACAAGGCAGCCGAGCTGAAAAAGCAGGCAGGCATTTGAGGAAACAGATCAAAAATAGCGGATAAGATTTTGGCAATGGAGCCGCCCTTTTTGGGGCGGCTTTTTCTATAAAAAAATATTTTCTTTTTCCTTCTTTTTCACTATAATATGGACGGAAGTTCTGCAAGGAGGTCTTTTCATGAAACGTCGGAAGGACTACGGAATAGGACGCACTAAGTCGCGGCCCGGAACAGGCAAACAGGCTGCCGCCCTGGCGCTTTGCGTCTCGCTGTGGATGGCGGGCGGGAGCGTCGCGGGGGCAATGACAGTGACGGTCGAGAACACAGATACAGCGGCTGAAAATAATCCTCCCGGACTTAAGCAAGCGCCGGTTACTAATTTAGTATTAGGTATTAACGAGGCTACCGGCTGCATACTGAACATTACCGGTGGCAATGGCACTACTACCCCCAAAGATTTTGCGGCTTCAGTAAATGGAGTGGCTGTCCTTTCCGGGAATACGGTCAACATGACAGGGGGGACGGTGTCGAACCTTCACGGCGCTTAT
>CACYUQ010000039.1 GCA_902777615.1 uncultured Selenomonadaceae bacterium | reverse complement strand
CTTCCACCATGCTGTGTACCCAGTCGAGAAGCTGTCCCTCACGACGGCGCTGGAACACTCCGGAATCATGCGTTACCTTATCGAAGGCACGAATGATGTCCCAAAGTTCTTTAAGCCCCGTCTTTTTCAGCGCGGAAGCAAGGTAGGCATGGGTCTGCCAGCCTTCGGTGGCCGGACGAATGAACTCGATCATTCGCTCGTACTCGCCTCTGGTCACCTTGGCCTTGACGTAGTTGTCACCGTCGGCCTTGTTGACCACGATGGCGTCCGCAAGCTCCATAATGCCTTTCTTGATGCCTTGCAGATCGTCGCCCGCGCCGGTAAGTACCACGAGCATGAAAAAATCCACCATCGAGCGTACCGTGGTCTCGGACTGGCCGACACCCACCGTCTCGACAAGGATCACGTCATAGCCCGCCGCCTCGCAGAGCAACATCGTCTCGCGGCTCTTCCTCGCGACGCCGCCGAGCATTCCCCCCGCCGGAGAGGGGCGGATAAATACCTCCGGCCTTCTCGACAGGGTTCCCATACGGGTCTTGTCGCCGAGTATCGAGCCCCGCGTGACGGAGCTGGTCGGGTCTACCGCGAGCACCGCGACGTGGTGTCCCATGTCGCAGAGCATATTTCCGAACGCCTCAATCAACGTACTCTTGCCTGCGCCCGGAACGCCGGTGATTCCGATTCGGAGTGCCTTTCCCGTTTTCGGGAGCAGTCCCTGAAGAACGCGCTGGGCTCTCGGAAAATGCGAGGGGTTGTTGCTCTCGATGAGCGTAATCGCCCGCGAGAGCATAACCCTGTCGCCGTTCCCGATGCCGTCCACGTATTCGTCAACCGTGGGCTCCTTGCGACGCTTCGGTTTCAGCGCCCCGCTTTTGATGGCGGGATTCACGTTGCCGATTGTCGTGTCGGTGATGCCTTCGATGCCGCTCATTACGCCGCACGCGAATTTATCATCGTTTTCGTCGGGCGCCCACTCCGGTTTTGAGGTCGTATACTCGGGCATAATCTCAGCCCTCCGCCGCGGCTTCTTCTTTCGCGCGTTTGATCAGAATGTTCAGGAGCGTGATGCCCGCCTCCGGGATGTTCGTGCCCGGTGCGAAAATCGCAACCGCGCCGCCCTCGTAGAGGTGGTCGTAATCCTGAACCGGAATGACGCCGCCGATGGCGACGAGAATATCCTCGCGGCCGCGCTTCTTCAGCTCCTGTACGAGCTCCGGAAGCAGCGTGTTATGACCGGCAGCCAGCGAGCTGAAGCCGACCATATCGACGTCGTTGTCCACCGCGTCCTGCGCGGTCTCTTCCGGCGTCTGGAACAGCGGCCCGACGTCGACGGTCCAGCCCATATCCGCGAAGGAAGAGGCGATAACCTTCTGCCCGCGGTCGTGGCCGTCCTGACCCATCTTCGCGACGAAGATACGCGGACGACGTCCGGTGATGTTCTCGAACTGATCGGCAAGCGCACGCGCCTTGTCCAGCGCCGTCTTGTCGGTGAACTCGGAGGAGTAGACGCCCGAAATCGTATGGATGACCGCCTGATAACGACCAGACACTTTCTCGACAGCGTCGGAAATTTCGCCGAGAGAGCAGCGCACGCGCGCAGCCTCGACGGCGCATTCCAGCAGGTTGCCGTTCTTGCGGTCCTCGGCGGCTTTCGTGATCGCTTCGAGAGCGGCGCGGACGTCGTCCTCGTTGCGCTCGCGGCGCAGCTTCTCGAGACGCTCGACCTGCGCGTTGCGGACAGCCGTATTGTCGATGGCGAGGATTTCCAGCGGATCTTCCTTGTCCAGACGATACTTGTTCAGGCCGATGATCGCTTCGTTGTTCGAGTCGATACGAGCCTGACGGCGAGCTGCCGCTTCCTCGATACGCATCTTCGGCAGACCCGTCGGAATAGCTTTCGCCATACCGCCGAGAGCCTCGACTTCCTGGATATGCGCCCAGGCGCGGCGAATGATCTCGTTGGTGAGGGCCTCGACATAGTAGGAGCCGCCCCACGGATCGATGATCTTGCAGACGCTGGTCTCGTCCTGGATATAAAGCTGCGTATTGCGGGCAATACGAGCCGAGAAGTCCGTCGGCAAAGCGATGGCCTCGTCGAGGGCGTTCGTGTGCAGCGACTGAGTATGGCCGAGAGCCGCGCCCATCGCTTCCATCGCCGTGCGTGCCACGTTGTTGAACGGATCCTGCGCGGTGAGCGACCAGCCGGAAGTCTGGCTGTGGGTACGCAGAGCCATCGACTTGTCGTTGGTGCCGCCCATCTGCTTGACGATCTTCGCCCAGAGCACGCGAGCCGCGCGCATCTTCGCGATTTCCATGAAGTAGTTCTTGCCGATGGCCCAGAAGAAGGACAGACGCTTCGCAAAGGCGTCGACCTTCAGGCCGGCCTTGATACCGGTGCGGATATACTCGAGGCCGTCGGCCAGCGTGTAGCCAAGCTCGATGTCCGCCGGAGCGCCGGCTTCCTGCATATGGTAGCCGGAAATCGAGATGCTGTTGAACTTCGGCATATAGTTCGTGGTGTACTCGAAAATATCGCCGATGATGCGCATGGACATATCCGGCGGGTAAATGTACGTGTTGCGAACCATGAACTCTTTTAGGATATCGTTCTGGATCGTACCGGCCATGATCGCCTTGTCCACGCCCTGCTCAATACCGGACTGGATGAAGAACGAAAGGATCGGCAGCACGGCGCCGTTCATCGTCATCGAAACGGACATCTGATCGAGCGGAATGCCGCTGAACAGGATGTTCATATCAAGCATCGAGCAGACGGAAACACCTGCCTTGCCGACGTCGCCGAAAACGCGCGGATTGTCGGCGTCGTAACCGCGATGGGTCGGCAGGTCGAACGCGATGGAAAGACCTTTCTGACCGGCGGCCAGATTGCGGCGATAGAATGCGTTGGATTCCTCAGCGGTGGAGAAACCCGCGTACTGGCGAACCGTCCAAGGACGGAACACGTACATCGTCGAGTACGGGCCGCGCAGGCAGGGCGGGATACCGCTGGCAAAATCGAGATGGTGCATATGGTCGTACTCGTCATGGGTGTAGAACGAGCGAACCTTGACATGCTCCATCGTGGTGTTCACGATGTCGTCGTACTTCTTGCCCACTTCCGCCTCAAGCTGCTTCTTCCATGCCGCTTCATCACGGGCAGGCGCAGCGTCGAGGGAAAGCTTCGTGAAATCAGGATTCTGAAACGCCATCAATCAATCATCCCTTTCTTCTTCTGCAGGAACCGCAGGATCTGGTAGCAGTTCGCCTTGACCGAAATGAAGTCATCGACGCCCGCGTCCTTATACGTCTGCTCAAGGTCTTTCGGTGCCGCGCCCGCGAGGTAGATCGTCGCATTCGGCAGCGCCTTCTTGAGCTTCGGCGCGAGGTCCGGAACAATCTCGGGATACGTCTTATCCGTCGAGCAGATAACCGCGACGTCCGCGCCGGACGCCTTCGCGGCCTCGGCGGCCTCGTCCGTGGTCTTGAAGCCGTTATTGAGCTCCACCTGGAACTCGCCGACCTGCAGGAAGCTCGTCGAGAAATCGGCGCGCGCCTTGTGCTGCGGAATCGGACCCATATTCGCGAGGAACACCTTGACGTTGTCGCCGTTGTGCTCCTTCTTGTACTTCTCCGTCGCCATGCGGAGGTCTTCATAGCGCTCGCTCCAACGATGCGGCTCGATGACCTTCACACTCTCGGGCTCGCCGCCCTTATTCAGCGCCTTACGAAGCTCGGCAATCGTCGCGCCGGCCTGGACTGCCGCGATCGCAGCTTCGACCACAGCGCCCTCGCCGGCCTTCGCCAGCTTGTCGAGCGTCTCCGCTTTATGCTTCTCGTCGATGTCCTTCAGATATGCTTCGACGTCGGCCACACGCTGCTTCTTCAGCGCCGCGTGATCTTCCTCACGGCGATCGAGCAGCTCTTCCGTCATGTTCGGATACATATTGCTGCCGACGATGCGGTCTTTGCGAAGCTCAAGAGCCTTGAAGCGTGCTTCCAGCGTCTTCTCGATCTCCGCCTGCGGATAGCCTTCGAGCAGGGCCTTGACGATGCCGCCCTTGGCCTCGATATTCTGGAATTCCGCCCAAATCTTTTCCTTGATCTGCTTCGTCAGAGACTCGACAGCCCAGGAGCCGCCGGACGGGTCGATCGGCTGCGTAAGGCCGAACTCGTCCTGCAGCATGATCTGCATGTTGCGGGCGATACGACGCGAGAACACGTCGCCCTTGCGGATCGGCTCGTCGAAGACGGAGCTTTCATAAGAGTCAATGCCGCCGACGACGCCGGAGAAGATTTCCGTCGTGTTGCGGAGCATATTGACATACGGGTCGAACACGGTCTTGAAGAAGAGCGCCGGACGCCCGTGAACGTGCATCGCGCCGTCCTCTTCCTCGCCGCCGAAGGCCTTGATGATGTTCGCCCAGATCGGACGCGCCGCACGCAGCTTCGCGATCTGCATGAAGAAATTCGCGCCCATCGAAACGCCGAACATGATCTGGCTCGCAGCTTCCTTGATCGTAAGGCCGCGCTCCATCAATGCGCGCAGATACTCGACCGCAATCGCGATGATGTACGCCGTATCCTGCACGTCGTTGGCGCCGCCTCGGCTGAACACATCGTCGCGCACCATGACCGTGCGGAGCCCCGGCGCGTTCTTCAGCGCCCATTTCGCCGTCTCGGCCATCTCGTCATAGAGCTGTTTCAACGGCGCAATTCCTTTGCCCTTACGGACGAGTTGCCCAATCGGGTTCGCGCCGATAAAGCCTTTGAGATCCGCCGTCTTCTGGCCGGACGCTTTCATCGTTCCCGCGACCATCGCGAGCATTGGAACAGCCGACGCGCCGCCGTAGATGTAAAGCGGATATTCATTGAGCTTCAGGCCGTCCAGCGTAACGTGCATATCATCCAGCGTCGTGATGCTGGTGCCGTCCTCGCCGACCTTCGCCGCGTCCTTCGCGTCCACGTTCTGCAGCGTCGCCGCGTCAAGGCGGATATTGTAAACCGTCGAGCCCTTCTCAACTTCGAACTTCAAAAGCTCGTTGTTTTCCTTCGGCAGCGTCTCGTCGCAGGACTGCGCGACGCCCCAAGGCTTCTTGACATACCCGCTGACGTTCGCACCGCGCAGATAATCGCCCATGCCGGGGAACGAGTTCTTCGGCAAAATTTCCTCGGTGTGCTTGCGGGTGTACATCGGCTCGAAAGTGATGCCCTCGTAAGTCTTCGTGAACATGACCTTCTCAAACGGCGCGCCCTTCAGCAACGCTTCGCAGGCCACCTTCCATTCTTCGTCCGTCGGCGGCGTGAACTCGTCCAGCGGTACTTCCGGGAAGTCCGTCTTGCTCTCTGCCTGCTTCAGGATTGCCTGCAGATCGAGCTCGCCTTCGGGAGCTTTCTTTGCTTCTTCCATCAGAACCCTCCTTTGCATAATAGAAACCAGCGCCCAAGTATTAAATGAAGTCTGCGCTTTCTGCTTGATTCATTAAGTACTTGTGCATCGTTCGCTACTAAACGTGCGCCGCACTTCGCTCGCGCCCGTCAAGTGCTCACGAAAATAAAAAATCTGTCCGCGAAAGGCGGGCAGATCGACTGGCCGATGCATTGGGGCTCGTTTTCAGGCCGCTTGAAAACTCCGACGCAAAACGTCGAAAACGCTAGGCCAAAACGTTCGCCCTTGAATCTCCAGATCCCCTCCCCGTCTTTCGCAGGTGCAAGCGCCCGAAACCATCTCGGACGCTAACGGCGATCGCAGGACAGGCAGGTCTTCTGGCTTAGGTTCGTCGCATTTCATCGCCTTCCCAAAGCTCGCGCTTCAGTGACATTTTGATGATTGCTCCCCATACAGCGGCGGGACCGCTCCGGATTCTGACCGGATTCCCTGTTAGGTCAAAAAAGAGTTGACACCTATCCCCACGCTATTCCGTTGTCGTTTTTAGTTTATTCCTAAAAGTGAACTTTGTCAATTAAAAATACTATTTTTACGAACAAATAAATATACATCCAATTTATTCATCATGATAAAAAATAACCTGTAACTCAAGAGAATTTCCCATGTCAAAAAATGTGCGTATTACCAAGCTACTCTTCATTGTGCTAAAGAAAATTGGCATCGACAAACAAATAAATATTTATAAAGATTGAATCGAATCTTTCTTTTCATTGTTTATCTTAAACGGAGATAAATTTTGAAAATTTCATTTTCGTTGCCAACTCTTAGGTCATATGATAAAACTGTCTTATAAATATCCTCCGTAAAGAACGCGAACTCCCAGCAGTCTGCCGAGGTCTCCCAGACCATCGCCCAGTCCGTCACGGATATGTCTTCGGCGGCGACGGCACAGCTCAATCCGCGAAAACAGTCAACGACGAAGCCCAGTCTGCTTCCGCCGCCGTACAGGAACAGTCCGCGGGCATGCAGGAAATCGCATCGGCCTCGTCGAACCTGGCAACGCTGGCGGGCAGCCTGAACAGCGCCGTAGGCCAGTTCCGCGTATAAATCCCAAAACAAAAGAACGGCACAGCCGCGAAATTGCGGCTGTGCCGTTCTTTTTTATGCGCAGATCCATCGACTTCGTGACAGAGAGAGAAAAAGCGTCTGACAATGAACGCCAGACGCAAATTTTAAAAGAAGGGAGGTTTCCGGCGTACGTACCACCGGAAACCCGCCGCAAAGCGGCAAACCATAAAATGAAAATGTATGAGCAATGCTTCTCTATGGAGCTGAAACCATAGAGAAAACCTTTTGACAGAGGGTGGGATCCCCGAATGGGCCTTCGGGAACCCCAAAGAGGAACATAATGCATGAAGAATGCTGATTTATATGCAATCACAAGAATCTGTCTTTATAGGAGGCGGCTCGGAGATGACTAGGCTCCGAGCCTGCTGCCGTCGGCAGCGAACTGAATGAATATATGAAGAGGTGACTACCATTCAATAAAGGAGGTGGGTACGGCTTCCCCTATGAAAGCCGTACCCCGTCACACTGCCGCGCCTGGAAGAAGGAAGCGCGACAAAACACGAAAAAAGCTCTTTTCCTGCAACAGGAAAAGAGCTTAACGCCAAATAAACACACATTGCAAAACTGGCGGCGCTAATTCCTTCCCCGTCGCTCGCGGGTCAAACAGAAATTGTTAATCAGGTAGTTCTCCTGGCTCCAGTTCATCGCGCTTCGGCGTCTTCCCATGCTTTCGCACAGTGACATTTGCCGAATCGCTCGCTGCTACAGTGGCGGGACCGCGCCGGACTCTGACCGGCTTCCCTATTAAGTCTTGCGACACCTGATCCAAATATGAATTTTCTTCTACTAAGTTCGCTTATATGAGTATCATAAACTATTCTTTTTTTCCTGTCAAGAATTTTTGAAAAGGCTTCACATTTTCATCCCTTCTCTTTCCCTTGACAGGCAACGTCGTCATATCTTATAGTGAATTTGAGTTGAAAATATATTCTTTCAAATTTCTAACCGGCATATACCAGTCTTTCTACCTTTACTTAAGAAAGGAAGTCATTCAGGATGGATTGGAACGCGGACTTGGCCATGTATCAAGAAGCGCTGCACGCCGAACAGATTGGCGTGGCACGGTGGGATCTCAAAACAGATCGCGTATACGGCGACGCGACGATGAAGGCCCTTTTCCCCGACCACCTGACCAGCGGATCGTACTCGGATTTCTTGCTTCGTTGCCCGGAGATTCATCCCGATGACGTAACTCTTTTCAAGGCGCTGGTGTTCTTCGTACAGACGCCTCATCATGAATATGCTGATAAATCTCATGAGATAATCATTGATTTTCGTCTGTCGGACGAAGAACGCCGCCAGCAATGGTTCCATGCGCACTTTATCGTTCATTTTGAAAAGGAATGGCCGAAAGATGTCGTCATCCTGCTCCGCAGCACCGATTCCGAACACCGCCACGACGAAGCGCTCCGCCAAAAAGCCGAACGCGACGCCTTGACCGGACTGTATAACAAAGAACAGGTCCGGGAGCGGATTGACGCGGTTTTGTCCGCTTCCGGCACGGCTAAGGCGTTGCTCGTTTTAGACATGGACGGCTTCAAACAGGTGAACGACAATCTCGGCCACCTCTTCGGCGACGCGGTGATTTCCGATATGGCGCTGTCGTTGGCAGAAGTCTTCGCACCGGAAGACATCATCGGCCGGGTTGGCGGCGACGAATTTGTCGTGCTCATGCAAGACGCCGAAAATCTAAGCGCCGTGACCGCCCGCTGCGAAAAGCTCCGAAATATGCTGCGCCGCAGCTTCCATTACGGCGACGGTCAAACACTGAACGTCAGCGGCAGCGTCGGTATCGCCCTGTCGCCGGAATACGGCGCCAGCTTTGAAACCCTCTTCTCCTGTGCCGACAAGGCGCTTTACGAAGCCAAGCGGCTGGGACGCGATATGCAGGTCTTTTACACGGACGAACTGCGGGAAGGAAAGAAAAAGCACGTGGAGGAAAACTCCATCGTCGAGGGACGACAGGCGCTCCTTGACCATCCCGTGGAGTTCATTTTCCGTATGCTTTACGAAACCAAAAATCCGAGCGTCACGATACAGACACTCCTGGCACTCTTCGCGAAGTATTTCATGGTGCAACGTGTCGTAATTTACCAAAATCAAGGTGGGACATGGATTTGCTGGTTCGAGTGGCACGCGGAAGGCGTTCTCTCCCCGGCGGAAGCCCACGAAGGCGTCGTGACCGATTTCATCAACCAAAATTACCGCAAAGAAATCTACGGGTATTTTTCGGAATGTACGGACACGTCGAAGGTCGGCGGAGAGATGGGGAAAACTTTGGTCGAGCGAAACATTTTCGCGCTGCTGCACGCGGGCGTCATGGACGGGGACAAGCGGATCGCCTGCGTCGGCTTCGAGGATTGCCGCGCTCCGAGAATCTGGACGAAACAGGAACACGAAATTCTCCGAACCTTCGCCGATATTCTCGGCACGTTCCTGATGGACCAAATGCGCTACGGCATGGTGCGAAGAGGGTATCGTCGATTGCAAGGAATTCTGGACGCTATGGCGGAGCACGTTTGGGTCGTCGCCGCGGACAACGGCAATATCGCGTATATGAATAAATCTACCCGAACGCTGATTGCCGCGACGGGAAGCAACGAGGAGAAAAACTGCTACAAGGTACGCACCGACTCGAATCGTTCCTGCGCCCGTTGCGAATACGCCGATCTACATGCAAGCTGCCCAGCGGCGCTTCGACTGCAGGCGGAAGCAGAACGACATAACCTTGAACCGGTTTCGGTTCCGTGGACCGACGAGTTGAACGGTCAGCTTTATCTTGGCGGTTATGCCTCGCCACAATCCTAGTATAAAATAACAGTCGCCCCCACCCGCATAGCGGGTGGTTCTCTATTTTGCTTCGCTCAACTGGCTAAAGCCTTGAAACCAAAGTCCCTCGCTGAAAAAATCGCGAGGGACTTTTTATACGAATCTCAATCAAGATTTTTGATCATTACTGCGATTCATCAGACGTCATTTTTGCCGCAGGCGCAAATGCGACCTGCAAAGCAGACGTATCTTCGGTCAAAATTTTATACGTCTTATGATAAAACCATGCTTCACCGAATCGCGGTTTCCCGCCGCTCATCCTTCGCCTCGTAGAGACATTCGTCCGCTCTCCGCATTAGGCTGGAAATGTCGGCGTCCGGCGAGCACACAAACTCCGTCGCACCCATCGACAGCTCGACGAAGTACGGCTTTCCGCTGTACTCGTTATACTCCCGCATCAGCGTGCGCGTCCGCTCCACAGCGCTTTCGCCGTCACCGTGCTTCTCACAAAGGAAAATCACAAACTCGTCGCCGCCCACGCGTCCAATCACGGCGTCCCTGCCAAAGCCCGCCCTGAGCAGCCGGGCAGCGGTGGCAATCGCGTCGTCTCCCGCCGCGTGACCGATTTGGTCGTTAATATGCTTCAGGTGATCCAAGTCGGCGAATACCAACACCGCCACATGCCCTGCATGCTCGGTCATCGCCGCGCTGACCTTCCGCTTGAAACCGAAGCGGTTCAACAGCCCGGTCAACTCGTCAGACGAAGCCTTCTGCTCCAATTTTTTACTTTTGTCATGAATCGAACGCATTTGCTCGACACCTTGCGCCAGCGTCTTGATCTCATCCACTCCTCCGCTGTCGGACGCGGCCTCGCCCCCGATGCTCTGGAATTCACTGGCAATCTGATGGAGCGGCGCCGATATGGTATTCGCAAACACCCGGACAATCAGGAACGCCAAAAGGACTGTGACGAGAAACACCGCCGCCACAGCTTCCAAAAGCTGGCGAATTTGCGCATTCACTTGGTCCAACGGATAAGAGGAAACAATCGCCCATCGATTCCCTGAAAGGTCAAATGGCGTCACGGCGGCAAATCGCTCCGTCCCATCGGGTGCATGGAACGGCGTAAACGTCTGTTCCGCGGTGGTTATGGCCGTCCGAAGCGCGTATTCCAGTCGGACGTCCGTCGCGTTTTCTCCGACAAATTTAGGATGATCCGCAATGTCCGGGTGCTCGCTGCACCCGACTACCGCACCGTCCTCATCGATAATATAGATACTCTCGCTCGGAAAAATCTCGTCCGCCAGCACCTTTTCCACCAGCGTATAGAGGTGAACAGACGCGAATAGCACGCCCCGCAGCTCGCCGTCTTCGAAAACCGGTTGGAGCACCATCGTCTGCATCTTTTGCGTCGTCTCGCCGAGGAACGGCTTCGAGATATACGGTTTCTGCGTACGGACCACCTTTTGGAAATACGTCCGTGAACTGCGGTCGAGATGCTTTCCGTCAGCGCGAAGCGTCTGACCGTCCGGTTGGGCATAGAGAATTTGCCCAATGAGCGGACTCGTCTTTTTCAGTTCATTCATCTCCCGCAGGATTTCTTCCTCGTTCCCCGAAAGGAGAACGTCGGGATGCGCCGCCGCCACCTTCAGCGGCAAATGGATATCCGCCACGGAAATCTGCATCCGAAGCGCCGCTTCATTCCCGATGCACCGCGCCAAGAGCACGCTGCTGTTGGACAAGGAATCGCTGGCCATATAATAGGTAACAGCGGAGATCAGCACGAAGCAAAGTGCCAACAGCGGCAACAACAGCAACATAAATCTGGCTTTGACCGATTTTATTTTCATATATTTCTCATCGCTTTCGAGTCCACAAATATGATTTATAATATTATACAATAACAGGTATCCTTAGGACCCCAAGGGATACCTGCTTTTTTGTTTCTTTGGAACATTCTTGGGAACATTAGAACTTATTGAGAAGTTTTCTCAACAGATTTCTGCTACAATCCCAAAGAACAACCAAGGATATTTTATAACAACTGAAAGGAGAATTCAAATGAAGAACGCGATTTTGAACGAGAGGAATTTCGTGACGACCAAGGAGTTCTGCGAGATTTTCGACCACCAGATTTCCCCGACGACCGTGAACGTGCTCATCAGAAAGGGCAAAATCCCTTCCGCCGGCCTCGGCCGCCGCAACCTCATCCCGGTCTCCTTTGTCCGGGAACAGCTTGCGAAAGGAGCCGGTTACAATGAATAAGAAAGGGCACGCCCCGGCGGGCGATGGATGTTACGACAAGTGTGGCGATTACCACCGCTGGCGCCTTACGACGAAGGACCCGCTGACTTGGGAAAACAGAGTAAAGACGATTAAGGCCAAGTCGATGGCGAAGCTCCAGAAGCGAGTCACGGCGTGGAAAACGGAGAACCTCGAGGACGGGGCTGCCCCTTATGGCGCGAGAAACATCAAGGTCGCGGACTGGGTCGAGCGCTGGCTGAATAGCCTCGAAGAAGTGGAAGGAAGCGCAGGACGCCTACGCTGAGAAGTTCCGGGGCGTGTACGCCAACACCATGAACCTTGTCTTTACGAACCAGGAGGGCAATTTCGTCAATGGTAATTACTTCTCCGGCCATATTTTCAGTGAAATCTGCTCAGAAGGCGTTAAGACACGCCCCTGCATCAGAAGCCCCAAATCCTCTTTTAGCGACCCCTTGATTTTTTGGAGGTTTCATAGGACAATAAACAAAACGCTGAGCAAGAACAGGAGAACGATATGCGCAATCTTGAAAAAGACGAAATAGAAATGGCTAAGAAACGGGCGAGGATGCTGGCCGTCGGCTTTCGCATCTTCTCCGAGAAGACCATCGAAGTCGCCACCATAAAGGAAATCGCCAAAGCCTGCGGCTTCGGCTACAAGACCATGTTCCGGTATTTCGGGACGAAGACCGCCCTCGTCATCGCCATCGGCGCGAACATATGGAAGGAATATGCCGTCAAGGTCGAGGAAATGTACCGCGCCCGGGGCGGCGACGCCATGAACGGTGCCGAGGAGCTGGCCTTCTTCCTCGACTGCTTCATCGACCTCTACCAGAACCACAAAGACATCCTGCGGTTCATCCGCAACTTTGAGACCTATATCCGGCACGAGAACGTATCGAAGGAAGACCTGGGCGCCTACAACGCGGTCGTCGACGGATTCGCCCGGAAATTCCACGCGGTGTACCAAAAGGCGGAACAGGACGGCACCCTGAAGCTCGGCCTGCCGGAAACGGAATTCTTCCCCACCATCATGTATATCATGCTCTCCGCCTCGGAAAAATTCGCGGAAGGGCTGGTCTATCCGCCGGAGCACGAAAAGGACATGACGAGGGAACTGGAGCTCCTGAAAAACATGATCCTGCGCGCGTATACGAACGAAAAATAATTGGTTTCGGTTATTGCGATACGTAAAGGGTCGTGATAAAATTACAAGCATAGAAAAGATTCGGCTTCCGAAAAAAGTCGGAAAGCCGGCAAAAATTTTTCGGTTATTATGATACTCTGTAAGTCATTATGTTTTTCAGCGTCGGGAAAAGAAAGAAAATATCTTGGAGTGGGGCAATGCACTATGAAGAAACGCCACAATGTCCACGGGGGGACACGCAAAGGCACGTCCCGTAGGAAGGAGCTTGCGCTTGCGCTGGCGCTTTGCCTATCGCTGTGGATAGCGAACGGCGGCGTGGCGTCGGCGAAGGATATATATCTTGATCCAAGCTATACTACCGCCAATGAGCTTACTGTGTTCGATGGCCCATCATCCACCACATACCGAGGGGACGCGGCCAAAGCCAACTGTCCCACAGGCTCGACGGTGACCTATGACTCCGCCGGCAAGGAGCTGAACATCACGGGCGGCGATTGGTCGGATTGGTACATTTACGGCGGCTATTCGAATTCGCCAACGGCGGTAAATCTTGACGGCTACCGGCTGGAGCTTTCCGGCACCCAAAATATAGGACCCTCAATTTACGGTGCGTCTACGCAAGGCAGCGCCACGAACAATTACGTTATTGCTGACAACTTCACCGCCAACGCCCGAATTTATGGCGGCAGAAGCACAGGCGATGGCGGCAACGCCACGGGTAACCATGTCACGCTGACCAATGTGACGCTTACAGGGGACGTTAGTAATTGGAACATGGTTGTTGGCGGTTATAGTCAGTATGCAGGCACACAGGCTACAGGCAATACTGTCACGCTGACGAATTCGACAGTGGGCGCCGTTTTTGGCGGCAAAACTACTTCTGGCGCTGCCACAAACAACATCGTCACCCTGAAGAACGGCAACACCGTCAACGGCAACCTGATAGGTGGCGAAACCTCGGGCGACGCCGTTACAGGCAACACGCTGAATCTGCCCGGCGCGAACAATATCGTGAATGTCGGTTCAGGGGACGATACAGATTATTCCGGCGGCAAGGTCAAGAACTTCGAGAACATCAACATCAAGGGCGCGACTTGGGGAACGCCGGTGCTGAAGCTGAACGGCGCGGGCCTCGTGCAGAACGGCGATGGCACTTGGGCCACCATCAACACCGACGGCGTCGTATTTTCCGGCGTGGACGCGCTGAAACAGGGGCAGACTACGACGCTGATTCAGGGCGGCATGACGAACTTTCCGACAGGGAATATCAAATCCAGAAAGTATACGATCGGCACCACGCTGGAGGGCACAGGCACCGCGTCGAAACAAGACGCCAACCTAATCTATACGATTGATACGCCCGAAAACAACAACGGCGGCGGCCCGACCGCCCGGGAGCAGACCCACAACACGGTGATGGGCGCCGAGGTGGGCATGGCGGCGCTATCCGTGGGCAACGACTTCGTCGGCACGGCGACGGAAGGACTTTCCCTCGCGTCGAATATCGGCGCCGACGGCGTCTCCTCCTTCGCCCAGATGGGCGGCGGCTCCATGCGGCAGGAGACGGGCAGCCATATCGACAGCCACACATGGAACGCGATCATCGCCCTCGGGCACCAGAACAAAAAAGCACGCGGCACGATGGAGTACGGCGCGTTCTTCGAGTACGGCACGGGCAACTACACCACC